>JBOGYZ010000023.1:0-11195 GCA_050697015.1 Solirubrobacterales bacterium | reverse complement strand
GTCTTCGACCGCTTCCACCGCTCCGACGCGGCCCGCGCCCGCGCCTCCGGCGGCGCCGGGCTCGGCCTGGCGATCGCGCGCGGGATCGTCGAGGCGCACGGCGGCTCGATCCAGGCGAAGGAATCGCCGCTCGGGGGCGCCAGGGTCATCTTCGAGCTGCCCGGGTTTCGCGCCGCCGAAAAGTGAGAGATGTCTAACAGAGGGCTTAGGAAGCACCCATGGAATGGCCGCAGCATAGGGACCATGCGCGACTCACACGCAGCAACGCTCGGGGAGGCCGAAACCCGCCTCGCCCCCCGCACCGGCGGGGTCGCCGGCAATGCCCGGCTCACCGCGGCGGTCGCCGTCGCCCTGCTCATCCTGCTCGCCGCGGAGGGGGTGACGATCCCCTTCATCGGCAAATGGCTCGGCCCGCACATGTTCATCGGCCTGCTGCTGGTCCCGCCGGTCGCCTTGAAGGTGGGCAGCACCGGCTACCGCTTCGTCCGCTACTACACGCACGACCGGTCCTACGTGCGCAAGGGGCCGCCGCAGATCATCCTCCGGCTGCTCGCGCCCGCCGTCGTCCTCACCACCGTCGCCCTCTTCGCCACTGGCGTCGCGTTGCTCTTCGTCAGCCCGCCGAGCAACACGCTGGTCTTGGTGCACAAGGTCAGCTTCATCGCCTGGGTCGTGTTCATGAGCCTGCACGTGCTCGGCCACCTGCTCGAACTTCCGCGGCTGGCGAGCGCCGACTGGCGACGGAACGGCCCGCGCGAGGCGCGCCTGGCGGGCGCGGGGATGCGGGTGACCGCGGTAGGCGCGACGATCGCGGTCGGCGTCCCGCTCGGATTCCTCGCCCTGTCGGCGGGCGGGCAATGGCTCTAAGAAAAGTCCCAGCGTCCACTTAGCCCCACTTATCGAGAGGGAGGCAACCTGAACCATGGATCCGATCGAGAAACGAGAACTGAAACGGCAGGCCTGGCGGCGACTCTCCGACCAGCGGCGTCGCGCCGGCCTCCTACGGGGGCGCGTCGTGGCCCTTTCACTGATCTGTTTCGCGCTCCTCTGGGGGATCGTCTTCGTCCAGATGGCGACCGGCAACGACCCGGTGTTGAGCGCCAAGGAAAAGTCGGGCCGGACCACCGCGAGCGCGGGACGCCAGGGCAAAGCCGGCCACCGGCGCGGAGGCGGCGCCCGCAAGGCGAAGGCGCGCGAAGAGGAAGCGAACGTCGAGGAAGGACCGGTGAGCGAAGCCGAACCGGAAGCCGAATTCGTCGGACCGGAAGTCGAAGAAGTCGAAGCGGAACCGGAATTCGAAGAAGAATTCGTCGAACCCGTCGAAGAAGAACCCTTCTTCGAAGAAGTCGAACCGGAATTCGTCGAAGAAGAACCGCTGGTGACGAGTCAGTCATGAGCCGCGAGGCGGTGGAGAGCTTCGAGTGCTTCGGCGGGCGGTGCGCCGTGCGCGTCGCCGACCATGACGAGGCCGCCGCAGCGGCCGCGGCGCGGGATGCGCGGCAGGTACTGGTCGAGGCACACCACACGCTCTCGCGCTTCGATCCCGACAGCGAGCTCTCGCGGCTCAATCGCGATCCGCGGCGCGATGTCCCCGCCTCCCCGCTCCTGCGCCACGTCGTCGCGGCGGCACGGGTCGCCGGGCTACGCAGTGGCGGCCTCGTCGATGCGACGCTGGTCGAGGAGATCGAGGCGGCCGGCTATGGCGAGTCACGCGACTTCGAAGGCACCGGCGAGCTGCCGGCGGCCGGCCGCCCCGCCCACCCTGGGTCGGCCAGCGCGCGGGCGGGTTGGTGCCTGTTGGAGGTCGACGAACAGGCCGGGACGGTCAGGCGACCGCCCGGCCTGCGACTCGACCCCGGCGGGATCGCCAAGGGGCTGATGGCCGACCTGGTCGGCGAGTCGCTGGCGGGCTTCGAGCGCTACGCGGTCGACTGCTGCGGCGACCTGCGGGTCGGCGGCACGGCAGGGCGCCCGCGGGCGATCCTGGTCGACGATCCGGCGGGCGGCGAGCCATTGCACGAGGTGCGGATCGCCGACGGCGCGGTCGCGACGAGCGGGATCACGCGGCGCGCATGGGCCGACGAGGACGGTCGGCCCGCGCACCAGATCCTCGACCCGGCGAGCGGCGAACCCGCCTTCACCGGCATCGTCCAGGCGACCGCCGTCGCCCCCACCGGCCTGCTCGCCGAGACGTTCGCCAAGGCGGCCCTGCTCGCCGGGCCCGAGGGCGCCGAGGCGCGCCTGCCCTACGGCGGGGTGATCGTCGAGGCGGGCGGTGCGGTGCGGGTCGTCGAGCCGCTCACGTCCGTCCTGCCCGAGGTGCTCGCGGCGTGATCGCGGGCGAACACCTCTTCTGGATCACCAGCCGGGCGGCGGGTGGCGCGGCGCTGATCCTCGCGAGTGCCGCCGTCGCGGTCGGGCTGATGGTGAGCGCCAGACGCAAGACGGACAACAAGCGCGACTTGCGCGCGATCCACGAGGCGCTGTCACTGACCACGCTGGCGATGGTCGCCCTGCACGGGGTGGCGCTGCTCGGCGACCCCTACCTGAACCCTGGCGTGGCCGGGATCGGCGTCCCCTTCGTCGGCTTCTACCGACCGCTCTGGACCGGCCTCGGCATCGTCGCCGGCTACGGCCTCGCGGCGCTCGGCCTCACCTACTACCTGCGCGACCGGATCGGCGCCGCCCGTTGGCGCAAGCTGCACCGCTTCGTCGCCGCCTTCTGGGCGCTGGCGATCGTCCACACGATCGGCTCCGGCAGCGACGCCCTCCAACTCTGGTTTCTCCTCGCCAGCGGCATCGTCGTCGTCCCGGCCGTCCTGCTGCTGGCGCTGCGGTGGTTCGACCGCTGGTGGAACGCCCCGGTCGGCCCGCGGGTCCCCGAGGCTCCGCGCGTTCCCGACCGCGCCTGAGCAGCTGGCGCTAGCCTCAGCGGGTGCCCCGAAGAGGCCCCCACGCGGAGGACCACCTCAGCTTCCGCTCCAACTGGCTGCGCGCCGGGGTGCTCGGCGCCAACGACGGCATCCTCTCGACCGCGAGCCTCGTCCTCGGCGTCGCCGCTTCCGGCGCCTCGCGAAGCGCCGTCGTCACCGCCGGCATCGCCGGCCTGGTCGCCGGGGCGGGCTCGATGGCCGCCGGCGAGTACGTGTCGGTCAGCTCCCAACGCGACACCGAGGAGGCCGACCTGCGGCTCGAGGAAAGTGAGCTGGCCGACGATCCCGAAGGCGAGCTCGCCGAGCTGACCGGGATCTACGAAGCGCGCGGGCTGAGATCCGAGCTGGCCGTCGAGGTCGCCACCGCGCTCACCGAGCACGACGCGCTCCAGGCCCACGCCCGCGACGAGCTCGGGCTGCCCGAGGACCGCCGCGCGCGCCCACTGCAGGCCGCCGGGGCCTCGGCACTCTCCTTCGCGGTCGGGGCGATCCTGCCGCTGCTGGCGATCGGCCTCTTCGGCAGCTCGGTCCGGATCGTCGCCTGCGTCGTCGTCACGATCCTCGCCCTCGGCGGCCTGGGCGCCCTCGGCGCGCGCCTCGGCGGCGCCCCCGAGGTCCCCGCGCTCACCCGCGTCGTCTTCTGGGGAGTGCTCGCGATGGGCGCCACCTCGGCGATCGGCGCCTTGGTGGGCTCCGTCGTTTGAGGGGCCCGCTAGGGACGGCTGTGACCATGTCACAGTGCCGGCGCGCCAGCCGGTCGCCCCCTTCTGGGTGAGCTCGGCTTTGGTGGTGCGAGGACTGCCGCCCGAGGAACGAGGCCTGTTGCCAGGGCGGCGGCTGCGGGTGAATTTCGAGAGCGGTGACTACTTCCCACAGCCGAGCGCGAGGATCCCGAACCGGACAGCGCACGGCGGCCATCGGGGGGAGCCGGGCCGCTTTCGGGCCCGCCGACCTGATGTCGGCGACAGAATCTGGGTCCCGATGTCCAAGGGACTCGAGTCGATTCAGAGGCGCCGCAGGCTGAACGGCCCCACCGTCTCGACCTCTCCGCCGTCGTGGATGATCAGGCCGCCCAGACCGGCGAGCACCGTGCGAGCGCCCGCGGGTCCCGAGAGGAGGGCCGCCTTGGCGAGGGCCTCGGCCTCGACCGCGGTGTCGCCGAGGGCGGTGGCGCCGATCAGGCCCGTCCAGGCTGGTTCTCCGGTCGACGGATCGAGCAGATGGTGGCGGCAGCGGCCATCTGCTCCACGCCAGATCCGCACGTTCAGGCCTGAAGTCGCCACGCCACCGAACCCGAGCCGCAGCATTCCGAGCCGGGCGCCGGTGAGCGGATGCTCGGCGAAGACGTCGTAGGGGTCGGCGAGGGCGCCTGCACCACCGATGCGGATGTCGCCGCCGCAGTCGACCACGAAGCGGGAGAACGGCCGAAGCTGGGCGGCGATCAGATCTGCCGCGAGCCCCTTGCCGATGCCACCGCTGTCGAGGCGCACCCCCAGTGGGCGGGAGATCGTGCCCGTCCCGTCGCTCACCTCCAACCGGCGCCATGACTCGTCCGCCCGGGGACGCGACGGGCGACGCGGCGGTGCCTCCTCGAGCGCCGTCGCCAGCGACACCTCCGTATCCGCCTGGGAGCCGATGTAGCCGGCCGCCTCGATCTCCCCGAGCAAGGTCGGATCGACCAGCCCCGCGCTGCGCTCCGCCGCCTCGACCGCGGCGGCGACCATCGCCCGCAAGAGCCCCGAAGCCGGGACGACAGCCCTCGGATCCCGGTTGAACGCGCACAGCTCACTGTCGTTCCGGAAGCGAGACAGCGCGGCCTCGAAATCACGAACGAACTGCTGCGCGCGCTCCGCCGCGGCCGCCGGCGCCGACTCCGATCCAGGCGAGGGAGGGCCGATCAAGAGTCGAATCTCCGATCCCATCGCGGCGAAAGAGAAGTCGTATTCGGTACTCACGGTCGGGGGCTGCCTCTCGCGATATTGCGGTCAAACACCGATCAAGCCACGGTCAACTGCGGATGCTGGCGCCCTTGGCCGTGCCTAACGTGATCAGCATCTTGACTGAGCAGAACACCAGACCCAGCATCAACGGCGAGCGCCCCTCCGGCGGCGTGGTCATCGTCGGCGGCGGGCTGGCGGGCCAGCGCTGCTGCGAGACCTTGCGCAGCCGCGGCTTCGAAGGACGGATCCGCATCGTCGCCGACGAGCCGCGGCCTCCCTACGATCGGCCGCCGCTGTCGAAGGCGGTCCTCGCCGGGGAGCGCAGCCCCGACTCACTCTCTTTCCGATCGCCCGCCTGGTACGCCGAGAAGGAGGTCGAGCTGCTCACCGGAGATCCGGCGGTCGCCCTCGACCCCGAGATCAAGACGGTGACCCTGGGATCGGGCGCAATCCTCGCCTACGACCAGGTGCTCGTCGCGACCGGCAGCCGGCCCCGCCCGCTACCCGGCACCGAGTCGTTCGCCAACGCCCACCTTCTACGCACCGCAGAGGACGCGATGAGGCTGCGCGACGCCCTCTCCCCCGGCGCCCGCCTGGTCGTCGTCGGCGCCGGCTTCATCGGCCTCGAGGTGGCGGCCACGGCACGGCGGCTCGGCTGCCAGGTCACCGTCCTCGAGGCGGCCCCCTCGGCGCTCGGACGAGTCCTTGTCCCGGAACTGGCCGACTGGTTCGTCGACCTACACAGGGCCGAAGGCGTCGACATCCGCTTCTCCGCCCACGTCGCCCGCTTCGGCGAATCCGGTGGCGGGGTCGACTGGGTCCAGCTGACCGACGGCAGTCGCTTCGAGTGTGACGCACTGGTGCTCGGCATCGGGATCGAACCGGCCACCGAGTGGCTCGAGGGGAGCGGCCTCGAGGTCGATGGCGTCAGGGTCGACACCTGCGGTCGCACCTCCGCGACCGACGTCTTCGCGGCGGGTGACTCCTGCCGCGTGTTCAACCCGGTGAGCGGCAGGCACGAGCGCAGCGAGCATTGGGGGGCAGCGGCCCGCCAAGGCGCCCAGGTCGCACGCGGCATCCTCGGGATCGAGCCGCTGCCGCCCGCCCTTCCCTCCTTCTGGACCGACCAGTTCGGTCACCGGATCCAACTCGTCGGGAACGCCGCCGAGGGGGACGAGACCGTCATCGCCGGCGATCCCGGAGCCGCCGAATTCACCGCCTTGCTGAAGCGCGAGGGGACGGCCGTCGCCGCGATGGCCGTCGACCAGCCCCGCTCGATCCCGGCGCTCCGCCGGCAGATCGAACAAAGCACCGTCCAGGACGAGGAGAGGATCGACAGTGAGCTACGTACCGCGAATTGACGAGAACGCCTGCGCCGCCCACGGCGACTGCGTCGAGATCGCCCCGCAGGTCTTCGAGCTTGACGACACCGCGCGGGTGATCGGCACGGGCCCGCCCGGGCTGATCCTCGAAGCCGCGGAAGCGTGTCCCTCGGTCGCGATCACCGTGATCGACGATGAGTCCGGTGAGCAGGTCTACCCGTAGTGCCATGACCGCGACCCGCCTCCCGATGATCCTCGTGCTTGCGGTCCTCGTCGTCCTTATCGCCGGCTGCGGTGGCGACAAGCGACGCGGCGAGACCGAGACGACGACGCCGGCATCGGCGGCACAGCCGTCCGGATCCTCGTCGTCCGAACCGGTCGGACCGGTGCGCGTGACCAAGGTCACCGACCCGGCGCGCCGCGCCTACGTGGGGCGGGTCGACGGGCTCTGCGCCCAAACCGACCCGGAGCGCACCAGGCAGGAGGAGCGCGTCGGCAACGCCGCGACCTCGGCCGAGGCCGCAAACGCCTACGAGAGCACGATCGCGCTCGGCCGACGGGAGCTGCAGCAGATCGAAGCGATCTCCGTGCCGCCGGGCGAAACCTCTCTGCTGCGAGCCAACGTCTTCGATCCGATCCGCCACCAGTTCGGGCTCCGCGAACGAATCCGGGACGCCTTGGCGGTTGCCGACGTGCCCACGCTGAGGCGTCTGCGCGCCGAACTCGACAACTCGACCCGGGCGCTGACCGGCTTCGCCCGCGGCTACGGCTTCCGGGTCTGCGGAGAGGAGTGAGAGGTATGAACCAGATAGCCGACAAGCCCGCACCCAGACGCCCGCGCGCGCCCAGTCCGCTCGGTGTGATCACCACCGCCCTCGGCCTCTTCTTCGTCGTGCTCACCCTCCTCGCGATCCAGGTGAGGAGCGGCAGGGACCCGGCCCTCGGCCCCGGCCTGGTGTCGCCGGCCCCGATCACCCAGCCCGCCGCCGGCAAAGGCACCGCCGCGACGCCGGCCACCGAAGCCGCGGCGATCGTCACCAAGACCTCACCGCTGCCGCCGCCATGACCGCCACGAGCGCCACGCCCGAGACCGTCGCGGGGACGTCCGGCCCGGGCCTGAGGACGCGGATCGCCGCGGTCGTCGTGTCACTGGCCCTGGCCGGCCTCGCCGCATACGCGATGTTCTCCGGCCCGACGATCGTCCCGGTCCCGGCCGCCGGTGGCCCCGCCAAATCGACGCCCAAGACGGCACCTCAGAACGAGGATCAGTTCCCGGAGAACGGGAAGGAGGGCGGCGGTGGCTGAGCCGGATCCCTCCAATTACCCGTGGTGGCTGGCAGCCCGTGCGGCCGGGATCGTCGCCTTCGTGCTGATCGCCGCCGCAGTCGTGATCGGCCTGATGATGGCCTCGAAGCGGATCCGGCGACCCGGGCTGAAGCGCAACCTCGTGAAGATCCACGAGCAGATCGCTCTGACGGCGCTCGTCGCGATCGGCGCGCACGGGGTCCTGCTGCTCGGTGACGCATGGCTCAAACCAGGGATCACCGGCATCACGATTCCCTTCACCCTCGAATATCGGCCGCTCTGGACGGGGATGGGGATCATCGCCGGCTATCTGGCGCTGCTGCTCGGGCCGACCTTCTACTGGCGGCGCCGCATCGGTGCCAGGCGCTGGCGTCAGATCCACCGCGCGACCGTCGTCGTGTTCGTCCTTGCCGTCCTGCATTCGCTCGGCTCCGGCACGGACGGAGCGAGCACGTGGTTCCGCGTGATGGTCCTCGGCAGCGCAGCACTGGTGGCCGGCCTTGTCGTCCTCCGCTACGCGCACCGCGCGCCTCGGCGCGCCACCCACGCACGCCCCACCGCCCCGGCCGCCGAGCCCACTCAGACCACCGCCTGACCGCGGCTCGCCGGCCGATGCTCAGCTCGCGCCCGGCTTTGGCGACCCTTTACCCGGACTTTGCGCCTGCCTTGCAGCGCCCTCCTTAACTTGGCTGGAACCAAGGAGACCCGACATGACGAACTCGAACCCCATCCGCACCACCCCGATCACCGGCAGAGCGAATCGGCAGGATCGGCGCGTGCGCCTGATCGAGGAGTCGGTACTCGTGCTGCGCGGCGACTGGCCCGCGATCGCGAGCGGCCTCTGCGACTCCGTCAACCGCGCCGCGGGACTGGTGTTCCTGACGCCGGCCACCCTCGACGGGGCGATCGACGAGCGGTCTCGCGAATCCCTGCGGCTGGTAGAACAGCTCTACGGCTCGCAGGTGGCGGCCGAAGTGGAGCGCCGCGCGGACATCGCGCCGACTCCCGCCTGCGGTGACCGGGACGCAACCAGGCCGCGCCACCGCATCCGCCTGCGGCGCCATACCGGGGCCCACGGCTCGCCCACTCCTCCCGACCCGGTCGCCTGAGGGGGCCGGCTGGCCGCGGGCGGCGAAGTCCGGTCCTACTCGTCCCTCAGATGCCCAGGTCGGACTGCCCGTGGCCGACCGACTGCTCGATCTCCCGGCGCCGCCCCTGCGAGACCATCGGCCATTCAGGGAGGTAGCCGAAGACCTCGGCCAGGGTCGCCCAGCCGTAGTGCTCGGAGATGATCTCGATGTGTTCCGGGGTCACGAGCGCCGGGTGCACCACGCCACAGGAACGCGCCAAGGCCAGGAGTTCGGCGCGGAAGGCGACCAGGTAGTTGGCGGCGCGGCTCGACTTCAGCTCCGGGTCGAGGCCGTGGGTCAGCCAGCGCGACTGGGTCGCCACCCCGGTCGGGCAGCGTCCGGTGTGACAGCGCTGGGCCTGGATGCAGCCGATCGAGAGCATCGCCTCCCGGGCGACGTTGATCAGGTCGCAGCCGAGGGCGAAGGCGAAGAGCGCCGAGTCGGGAAACCCGAGCCGGCCCGAGCCGATGAAGACCACGTCCTCGGCCAGCCCTTCCCGCGCGAAGGCCGCATAGACCCGCGAGAAGCCGACCTTGAAGGGCAATGCGACATGGTCGGAGAACGAGAGCGGCGCCGCGCCGGTCCCGCCCTCGCCGCCGTCGACGGTGATGAAGTCCGGCCCGCCGCCGCCGGTCGCCATCCGTTCGGCGAGCGTCTCCCAGAATTCCCCCTCGCCGACCGCGGACTTGATGCCCACCGGCAGCCCGGTCGCGGCTGCGATCCTCTCGACGAACTCGATCAGCCCGTCGACGTCGGCGAACTCGGAGTGCGCCGCCGGACTTACGCAGTCGACGCCGACCGGGACGCCGCGGCACTCGGCGATCTCCGGGGTGACCTTGACCCCCGGGAGAAGTCCGCCGAGGCCCGGCTTGGCACCCTGGGAGAGCTTGATCTCGATCGCCCGGACGGGCGCTGATTCGACCCGGTCGCGCAACCGCTCGAGGCTGAAGTTGCCGCTTGCATCGCGGCAGCCGAAGTACCCCGTGCCGATCTGGAAGATCAGCTCGCCGCCGTTGCGGTGGGCCGCCGCGAGGCCGCCCTCACCGGTGTTCTGCAGACAGCCCCCGATCGCCGCCCCACGGTTCAGCGCCTCCACCGCGACCGAGGAGAGCGACCCGTAGCTCATCGCCGAGATGTTCACGAGCGAGCCAGGTCGGAAGGCTCGACTCCGATTGTGGGCGGCGCCCAGGACCTTCGCGGCGGGAAGGGCGTACATCGGCGCGGCACCGCCGCCTCCCACCGGGGGCGCCTCGGCGGGGAACGGTGAGTGCTTGATGATCAGCAGGCTCTCGACGGCCTCCATCTCGTCGTCGGTCCCGAACCCGAACAGGTTCGACTTGCCCTCCGACGATGCCGCGATCCAGCGCCTCTGATCACGCGAGAACGGCCGCTCCTCGTTGTTGGAGGTGACGATGTATTGGCGCAGCTCGGGACCGAACGCCTCAAGCGCGTAGCGGAGGTGCCCGACGATGGGGAAGTTGCGCAGGATCGCGCGCCGGCGCTGGATCAGGTCGTAGCCCACGATCCCGGCGAACCCGAGGGCTGCGAGGCGGGAGGCGCTCTTACCGAACACGAACGCCGTCCACGACACGAGGGACCCGAACAACTTTGTCTCGGGTCATCACGCCTACGATGGTATCCGTCGAGTCAGCGGGCGGACCGCGACTCGTCGGTCCCGGGTGGCGAGCCTGATCCAATCGATGGTGAGGGGTATGTCCTCGACCGTGTCGTGGAGGATGGCCGCCGCCAAAACAACGTCCTCGCAGCTTTGCGAGGCGATCAACTCATCGACCAAGCTGCGATCCGGTCCCGCGGGCGCCGCGGACCACACCTCTGCGGTTGACGGCGACCAACTTGAGTCGGTTCGGCCACATCGCCAGGGTCGCCAGCAGACCGACCACGAGGAGTCCGCCCGAGACGTAGGTACCAGCCTTCACGGTGTAGCCGTCCAGGCCGGAGACCTTGGCGACGAGGATCGCGAGGCCAGCAAGCCAGAGGGTCGCCGCAACCAGGATCCGCGTCCGATAGAGACGGGTCAGCGCCACCTGTTCCCGACGGGGCAGGACGAGCGGCAATGCAAGAAGGATCGCGACCGGGCCCGCGAGGAATCCCAGCCCGATCTTGACCGAACCCAGCGAGTTGTCCGCGAGATCGAACAAGGCGGATCGGTCAAACCAGGTCAGGCCCGACCCGATCAGGCCAATCAACAGCCCGGCGGCACAGAGTGAGGCGACCTCACTGCCGAGCCAAACCCTCCGGGACGGGACGTAGGCGTCGCGCAGTTCCATCCTTCGAAGCTAGACGCACCGGACATGAGAGGGATCCGGGTACCACGAAGGCGGGCGGGGGGAAACTACCTACGCCGGAGAATTGGTGGGAACTCTTGTGCGGCCCGGCCTCCCGCAAGACACACCGTGGTTCCGCCACCGTCAGGATCGGTGCGCCCGGCCGGATTCGAACAGCGACCGTCGGGACCAAGTCTCTGATGGCGGCTTGCGGCCGTCACCCCGCCGCGGCCACGCAGAGCCTCCTCGTTCATCTGCGTGATCGCGACGGGAGTTCCTC
>JBOGYZ010000022.1:0-6929 GCA_050697015.1 Solirubrobacterales bacterium | reverse complement strand
GGGTGGGGCTGAACATGTACTCGACCCGGCAGCCGAGCCGGGTCGCCGTCCAGGGCAGGTCGAACTCGGCGATGACCTCGTCGCAGCCCGCGGCGAAGCGCTTGCCGAGGGCGACCATCCGCTCGAAAGCCTCCTCGGTCAGCACCTCGGCCAGGGTCGCCCGCGCCGCCGCCAGCGAGAGCGCGTTGCCGGCCAGCGTGCCGCCGACCCCGCCGACGTCGGCCGCGTCCCAGATGGTCTTGCCGAGCACCCGCTCGGCCACCTCGTCGGTCATCCCGTAGGCGCCGATCGGCACCCCGCCGGCGATCGCCTTGCCGATCGTCATCAGGTCCGGCTCGAGCCCCTCGGCGCGCGTGTAGCCGCCGGGGCCGCAGCAGAGGGTGTGGGTCTCGTCGATGATCAGCAGGGCGCCCGCCGCGCGGGTCAGCTCGCGCATCGCGTCGTGGAAGCCGGGGTCGGCGAGGACGATGCCGACGTTGGTCAGCGCCGGCTCGGCGAGGACGCAGGCGACGTCGCCCGCGGCCAGCTCTCGCTCCAGGGCCGCGACGTCGTTGAACTGGACCACGCGCGTCGTCTCCGCGAGCGCCACCGGCGGCCCGACGTTGCCGAGCTGCGCGACCACCTGCCCGACGCGGTCGAGCTCGGCGAAGGTCTCGTCGACCGACCCGTGGTAGCAGTGGTCGAACACCAGGATCTTGGGACGACCCGTGATCTCGCGGCAGATCCGGATCGCGAAGCGGTTGGCGTCGGTCGCGGTCAGCGTGAACTGCCAGTGGCGCGGGCCGAAGCGCCGCGTCAGCTCCGCCCCGAGCGGCCCGGCGTCCTCGCTCGGCAGCATCGTCGTGATCCCGCGCTCCATCCGGGCGGTTGCCGCGGCCACGGTCGGGGCGGGGGAGTGGCCCGCCATCGCACCGGTGTCGCCGAGACAGAAGTCGACGTAGGAGTTGCCGTCGACGTCGGTCAGCTCGGCTCCCGTGGCGGTCTCGAAGACGACCGGGAAGCCGCCCGGCCAGCGCGTCATCCAGTTCATCGGGACGCCCGCGAGGAGCGAGTCGGCGGCGGCGTTCCGGAGCTCGCCGGAGCGCCGGTGGCCGGCGACGAAGCGCGCGAGCTCGCGCTCGGTCAGCTCTTGCACGCGAGGATCGGTCATCGGCGCATTCTCGCCGCTAGGGAGGCGCCGCGCCGCTGAAATCCGCTGCGCGGCTGCTCCGCTCCGGCGTGGACCCAGGTCCCCTCCCGTCGCAAATCGTTCACAACCTGCGCGCGGCGGACCCTCAGGATCCACGGCCATGGCCAATCTGAAGAACCTGTCCGATCCCGACCCCGAGCTGCTCGCGCGGCGGGTCCGCCAGGTCGCCGGGCGCGCCAACAAACCGGGCTACGGCCCCCTGGTCGAACACACCGGCGAAATGTCGCTGCCGAAGGGCTTCCATTACGTCCACTTCGGAGACGCCTACACGCGGATGAGCGACGGCTTCCTCACGCCTCCGTGCCACGACGGCACCACGGTCTTCCCCGAGGGCAAGGGCATCGTGCGGATGATCCGCAACCACGAGGGCTACGGCCAAGGGGAGACGCGCGGCGGCGAGTGGGGCTCCTGGCTCTCCTGCCGAGGAGAACACCGAAGGGCCGACGCAGGGCTTCGAGAAGCCGCACGCCGAGGCCGGCACAGCGCCGCCAGTGAGTTCGCAGTAATCCGCGGATAGCGCGGAGAACTGCGAACTCACTCGCTAGAGGCGCAGGATCAGCGCCGCGACCGCGAGCAGGGGGACGGCGAGCGAGAGACCCCGCAGCCCGGCGTCGAGGGGGGCGGTCATGTAGGCGCGGTCGAGCGCGCGGACGCGGCCGTCGGTGAGTCGCTGCTCGCCGCTGACCGACTCGGTGCGCCGGCGCAGCTCACGGACCGGGGTGGAGAGGACCCGCTGCACTCTCGTCAGCGTGTAACAGCCGACCACGACCGCGGCCGCGGCGACCCCTTCCCGCACCGAGTGGACGCCGAGCGCGTTCACCCACCAGCCGGTCAGGGCCGAGAACCCTCCCCACGATGCGGCCAGCCAGAAGTCGGTGTGGAAGCGCCCGCCGAACAGCTCGAGGTTGTAGGCGGGAGCGATGAAGGCGCCGAAGAGGATCAGCGGGATCAGCGTGGGGGAGACGACGAAGACGCCGACGATGCCGATCGCGAGCGCCCCGCCGAGGCCGCCGACCGCCATCGCGATCAGGGTGCGCCGCGACAGCTGGGTCCCCAGCGGCCGGCCGTTCAGCTCGTCGAGGCAGTGGGCGCCGACCCCGACCGCGAGGAAGAAGGCGGCGATCGCGGCGGCGACGCGGATCGGGTAGACGTGGGCGGCGACGGCGGCGCCGAGGGCCACGTTGGCGACGTGCCAGACGGTGTAGGGCAGGTGGAGGACGTTGACGACGTCGCGGGCGCCGCCGGGCGCCAGCGCGTAGAAGGCGGGGCGGGGGGTGCGCTCAGCCGCCAACCGTGCCCCAGATGACGACGCCGCCGCCGAGGCTCATCCGCCGCACCTCGACCGCGCCGATCCCCGCCGCCCGCCACATCTCGACCTGCCTGGCGAGCGGATAGTCGCGGTAGAGGCCTTCGATGCTCGGGCCGAGGAAGCGGCCGGCCTCGAACCAGCCGCGCGAGTCGAGCCGCGCCAGCGCCGGCAGGCCGATCCGCGTGTAGAGGCGCCAGAGCGGCAGCCAGATTCCCCGCGGCAGGCAGAACTCGAGGCTGGAGACGCGTCCGCCAGGCTTCACCACCCGGGCGAGTTCTCTCAGCGTCGCCGCGGGGTCGTCGACGTAACGGAGCAGGTAGGTGAAGGTGAGGTGGTCGAACTCGGCGTCGGCGAAGGGGAGGGACTCGGCTTCGCCCTCGACCAGCTCGATCCGCTCGCCGAGGCGTGGCGAGGCGGCGACCATCGACCGCGCCCGGCCGAGCATCGCAGGGCTCTGATCGAGGCCGACCACCCGGCAGCCCCAGCGCTCGACCAGCGCCCGGCTGACCATCCCGGTGCCGCAGGCGACGTCGAGGATGCGGTCCTCCGGCAGGGCCGCGACCGCCTCGACGGCGGCCCGTCGCCAACGCGGATCCTGGAAGAAGCTGAGCACCGTGGCGATCTCGTCGTAGCGCGCCGGCAGCTGCTCGAACATCTCGAGGGCGTGCTGCTTGCGCTGCGACTTTTCGTCCGGCACCACCCCAGCGTCCCAGATGGGTCCAAGCGGCCGGTGTCGGAGGGCCGGGACGGTCGTTGTCGTAGGCTCCGGCGATGGCTTCCACCGCAGTCCTCGACAGCACCGTAGCCCTCGTCACCGGCGCCTCCAGCGGCATCGGCGAGGCCACCGCGAAGCGGCTCGCCGCCGAAGGCGCGGCGGTCGCGATCGCGGCCCGTCGGGTCGACCGGCTGGAGACCCTGGCCCGGGAGATCGAGGGCGCCGGCGGCCACGCCCTCGCGATCGAGTCCGACGTCACCGACCGCGCCCAGGCGGAGGCGCTGGTCGAGCGCACCGTCACCGAGCTCGGCCGCCTCGACACCGTCGTCAACAACGCCGGCGTGATGCTGCTCGGCCCCGCCCTCGACGCGCCGATCGAGGAGTGGGAGCGGATGGTCGACCTCAACGTCAAAGGCCTGCTCTATGTCGCGAAGGCGGCGCTTCCGCACCTGCTCAAGTCCGCCGACGAGGAGCCGCGGCGGGTCGCCGACATGGTCAATGTCTCCTCCGTCGCGGGCCGCGTCGCCCGATCCGGCAGTGCCGTCTACAACGCGACCAAGCACGCCGTCGGCGCCTTCTCCGAGGGGCTACGCCAGGAGGTCACCCAGCGCCACGTGCGCGTCTCGCTGGTCGAGCCGGGCGCCGTCATCACCGAGCTCGCGGGCCACAATCGGCCCGAGGTGCTGGCCGCGCTCAAAGGCCGCTTCGGCGAGATGGAACGGCTCGAAGCCGACGACATCGCCGACACGATCTCCTACATCGTCACCCGGCCGCGCCACATGGCGATCAACGAGATCCTCGTGCGGCCGACCGAGCAAGAGGGCTAAATACCCGGCCGACGCGCGGCTACGCCCGAGACCCGCCACTCATCCGGTTCTCACACCTTTTTCACATTCGGGCCGCTCCGAACGGCTCAACTACGCGTGTGTCCGCCGGAGACATCATCGTCGCCATGGTCGTCGTCGCCGGAGTCAGCTTTGACTTCACCAACGGCTTTCACGACACCGCCAACGCGATGGCGACGACGATCGCCACCGGCGCACTGCAGCCGAAAGTAGCGGTCGGGATCGCCGCCGTCCTCAACTTCGCCGGCGCCTTCATCTCGCTCTCGGTTGCCGCGACCATCGCCGAAGGGATCGTCGAATCGGGCGCGGTCACCCCGATCGTCGTCCTTGGCGGTCTGATCGGCGCGATCAGCTGGAACCTCACCACCTGGTGGTTCGGCATCCCGTCCTCTTCGTCTCATGCGTTGATCGGCGGCGTGATCGGCTCGACCCTGGTCGCCACCGGCTCCGGCGCGATCGAGTGGGAAGGGATCGTCTCCAAGGTCCTCATCCCGGCGGCGATCTCGCCGGTGCTCGCCGGCCTGCTTGCCGGCATCGGCGTCGCCGTCATCTACTTCCTGATCCGCCGGTTCCAGGAGGACAAGGCCGAACGTGAGTTCCGCTGGTTACAGGTCGCGTCCTCATCGATGGTCGCCCTCGCCCACGGGACGAACGACGCGCAGAAGACGATGGGCGTGATCTCCCTGGCCCTGATCGCCAACGGCTCGATCCAGGGCGGCGCCAACTTCGACGTGCCGACCTGGGTGGTGGTCATCTGCGCGACCGCGATCGCCGCGGGCACCTACTCGGGCGGCTGGCGGATCATCAAGACGCTCGGCACCAAAGTCGTCGAGGTGCGCCCGCCGCAGGGCTTCGGCTCCGAGGCGATCGCCGCGACCGTGATCCTCGCCTCCTCACACGTCGGCTACCCGCTCTCGACCACGCAGGTCGTCTCCGGCGCGGTTACCGGCGCGGGGGTGGGACGGCCAGGCGCCAAGGTCAATTGGCTCGTGATCCGCAACATCGTCGCCGGTTGGCTGCTGACGCTCCCCGCCGCGGCGGCGGCCTCCGCGATCGTCTACGCGATCATCGAACTGCTCGGCGGCGGTGCCTTCGGCGCGATCGTCGCGGTCGTGATCCTCGCGATCGCCTGCGTGATGCTCTACATCGCCAACAAGCGCAGCAAAGTCGACCCGGAGGAAGCGATCTCCGAGAACCCCGTCTTCGGCCCCGACGCCAAACCGCCGGTTGAGGAGCCGGTCGCCGCGTGATCCCGTTCGCCGAAGTCGTCGAGGTCGCGCCGCTGCTGGAAGCGATCTGGACCTCCGCCGTCTTCGGCCTCGTCGTCCTGCTCGTCGCGGGTGTCGGCGTCACCGCCTCGCTGCGGGCCGGCGAGCAGCGCAGCGAGCATCACGAGGGCGCGTTCGCCTCCTGGAGCCTGGTTACGATCGCTTGCGGCGCGATCCTCGTCGCCGCCGTCGTCCTCGGCATCTGGGCGATGACCCAGTGAGCGTCGTGCGAGGCTTGCGCCGATGACCCCGGACAACCCCTTCGACGGCGGCAGGCCGCGTCCGATCGCGACGGTCCTCGACGGCCTGCGGGCGCGGATCGACGCCGAGCGCTTCGTCGCCGCGGTCGTCTGGCTCGAGGCGGTGGCGGCGGACCTCGGCTACGGCGACGTGCGCCCCCTGCCCGGCGCGATCGCCTGGATCCGCGAACTCCGCGAGGCGGGCAAGAAGGTGGCGCTGGCCGGAAGCGGCGAACGCGCCCGCGCGGCGCTCGAGCTGGCCGGCGTGGCGGACCTCTTCGACGCGATCGTCACCGGGCCGCGCAACAGTGGCACGGCGGTCGAGGCGGCGAAGGAGCTCGGCATCGAGCCCGACGACGCGATCCTCGTCGACGTCGCCCCCGCCGGCATCCAGGCCGGCCGCGAGGCGGGCTTCGACCTCCTGATCGGCGTCGCCCGCAATCTCGGCACGCCCGAGGACCTGCGCCAGGCCGGCGCCGACATGGTCGTCGCGGACCTGCAGGAGCTCCTTGGCTCCGCCCAGGGCCTCGACCGCTGAGCGCGGCCCGCTAGAACTACCGGCATAGCCGACGACCGTCACCAAGCGATCATCGATGCGATCCGGGAGATCCCGGAGGGATTCGTACGGACCTATGGCGATGTCTCGCCCGGCGCCCCGCGCCTCAGTGCCCGCCTTCTGTCGACCGAGCAGCACCCGGACGACCTCCCCTGGTGGCGAGTCGTCCGCGCCGACGGCAGCCTCGCGGTGGGGCAGAGGCAGCGCGAGCACCTGATGGCCGAGGGCGTCCCCTTCGACGGTGACCGCGTCGACATGGACGTCGCGCGCATCCCCCACGACCCCTAGTGCGTTCGTCTTTTAGGCCGGTATATCGGACAAAGTACGAACGCAGCAGAGCGGCGGACGGGAGTCGAACCCGCGTCATTAGCTTGGAAGGCTAAGGCTCTACCATTGAGCTACCGCCGCGCGCAGAGGGGAGCGTAGCCGCCGGCGCGCCAATCCGTCAGAATGGCGGAGCACTCCTCGGGGAGTGGCGCAGTCTGGTAGCGCACTCGGCTGGGGGCCGAGCGGTCGCAGGTTCAAATCCTGTCTCCCCGATTGGTTGTCTGACTCCGCACCGCCCCGCACGGGCGCGCAGCAGAGCCGAAAGGTCCACGTTGTTCGGAGGTTTGCGGGGCGATGCGGGGACAGGTGTTATGTGAGCGTGATGACGCTGACCCCCGAAGTGTGATGACGCATTTGGCGAGCCCGCCCGGAATGTCCGCTTGCCTCCTTCGCCGATGGTCTGCCGTGAGAGAGCCCGACCTCTTGCTTGCCATGCAGAAGGTCGATTGTTCTTATCATTTAATCATATTCGCCGAAATCG
>JBOGYZ010000021.1:0-15009 GCA_050697015.1 Solirubrobacterales bacterium | reverse complement strand
GGCCAAAGGACGACCGCTTGAGCGGGTGTTACGCGGCTACGGTGGGCTCGGTGGCCAGGGTCTCCAGCGTCTGGGCCGGGGACTCGAAGCCGTGGGCGGCCTCGAAGGCGGAGCCCACTTCGTAGAGGCGGTACTCGTCCAGATGGCGGCCGACGATCTGGAGGCCGATCGGGAGGCCGTGTTCGCCGAGGCCGCAGGGAACCGTGAGGGCCGGGTGGCCGCTGAGGTCGAGAGGGGCGGTGTTGCCGACGGACTCGGTGCCGGTGCGTTCCTCCATGACGCCGGGTTCGGCGCGGCCGTCGAGGAGCTCGAAGGCGACCTTGGTCATGGTGGGCATGATCAGGACGTCGACATCGGCCATCGCCACTTCGATCTGGCGGCGCAGCTCGAGGCGGAGGTTCTGGGCACGGCCGAAGTGGACGCCGAGGTAGGCATCGCGGAGGTACTCGGCGGTGACCAGGGAACTCTTCAGCATCGGCGGCAGGTCCTGCGCGCCGAGCCGCGCCTGGGCGACGTTGGTCGCCAGCTTTTCGACGTCGATCCGACCCATGTGGCCGACCCCTTGGCCGCCGGAGGCCACCATTGCGTGGAGGCCGAAGCTGATGATCCCCATCGCGATCGCCATCGAGTCGGGCCAGAGGGGGACCGAGACCGATGAGATCGTCGCCCCCAGCCCGGTGAGCTGCTCTTTGGCGCCCTCGAAGGCCTCGAGCACGTCGGCGCTACAGCCGACCGGCTCCAGCGACTCGCCGATGATCCCGATCTTCAGCCCGGAGAGCGATTCGGCGACCGCCTCCGAGTACGGAGCCGCCGACGGGGTCGCCCGCATCCACTGCGGATCACGCCAGTCGTAGCCGGCGATCGCCTCCAGCATCAGCGCGTTGTCGGCGACGGTCTTGGTGATCGGGCCGATGTGGTCGAGGGTGTGGTCCATGTAGGTCATCCCGTAGGAGGGGACGAGGCCGTGGGTCGCCTTCATCCCGACCAGGCCGCACCATGAAGCGGGGATGCGGACGCTGCCGCCCTCGTCGGCGCCGAGCGCCATGTCGCACATCCCGGCCGCGACCGCCGCACCGGAGCCGCTGGAGCTGCCGCCGGTGGAGAAGCGCGGGTCGACCGGGTTGCGGGCCGCCCCGTACTGGGAGCCCTCGCCGAGCCCCAGCGCCAGGTCCTCCATGTTGCACTTCATCGTGATCGTCGCCCCCGCGTCGAGCAGGCGCTCGACCACGACCGCGTCCTCGGTCGGCACCGGCAGCGGCATCCGCCGCCCGCCGTCGGTGGTCGGCACGCCGGCGACCGCGATGCAGTCCTTGATCCCGACCGTGCGCCCGGCCAGCGGCCCTTCCTCGGCACCCTTCACCTCGCAGAAGCGGACCACCGCGTTGAACGGGTCCTCCCCGCCCCGCGGCGCGCGCCCCGGGTCCCGGGTGGTGTGGCGCAGCTCGATCGTCGGTTCGTCGAGTTCGTCCACCCGGTCCATCGCCAGCAGACTGGCGGCGACCCCCTCGGCCATCCTCTCGGCTTCGGCCGGGGTGAGCCTCAGGTCGTGCTTGGCCGCGTACTCGGTGACCTGCTCGGGGGATGGCCCCCGCAGATGGCCGACGGCGCGAATCGGAAACATGGTTGGTCCTTTCTCTTGTTTCTCTAGGTGCCCGAAGGCGTCAGTTGACGGAGACGGTGGTCAGGTCCATGAACCAGGACTTCGGCTCGATGAAGCCGTGCACGTCCGGGGCGAGCGCCCGCGGGTTGCGGTCGTTGACGACGAAGAGCCAGGGCGCGTCGCGGGTGATCATTGTCGAGACCTCCTGGTAGATGTGCGAGCGGGCCTCCAGGTCGACGGTCGTCTGGGCTTCGGCGAGCAGCGCGTCGACCTTGGGGTTGGAGTAGTGGCCGATGTTGATCGGGCCTTCGGTGCCGAAGTAGAGGCCCCAGCTCGACTCCTGCAGGAAGGTGAGTGAGATGTTCATCGCGTCGACCCCGGCGGGGAACTTGCCGGTCACGACTTCACCCAGCATCGAGGACCACTCCACCGGCTTCAGCGTCACCTCGATCCCCACCGCCGCCAGTTCCTGCTGGAGGGCTTCGTTCATCGGCTGCGGGATCATGTTGCCGCTGCCCCCGGTGGGGTACTCGACGGTCATCGAGAAGCCGCTCGGGTAGCCCGCTTCGGCGAGCAGTTCCTTCGCCTTCGCCGGGTCGTAGGAGTAGAGGTCGTTCTTCGACGTGTAGGCGGCGTTGGCGTGCGGGGCGATCTGGAAGGCCGGTTCGGCGGTGCCCTGCAGGAGACTGTCGGCCATCGCTTCGCGGTCGATCGCGTAGTTGAGAGCTTGACGCACCCGCGGGTCCTTCATCGGCCCTTCGGAGCTGTTCAGCACCCACGGCCAGATGTGGTCGTAGGAGTTGGCGAGCACCTGGAAGCCTTCGGATTCGAGCGAGGCGATGTCGTCGGGCATCGGGTATTCGATCCAGTTGACGGCCCCCGAGCGCAGCGCCGCGATCCGCGCCGCCGGGTCCGGCAGCGGCTTCAGGATCAGCTTTTCGAGCTTCGGCGCGCCGGCCCAGTAGTCGGGGTTCGGCAGCAGTTCGAGTTCCTGCCCCTGGGTCTCGGAGCCGAACTCGAACGGGCCGGTGCCGACCGGGTGCGTCCCGAACCCCTTCACGCCCTCCTTCTTCACCGCCGTCGGGCTCGCCATGAAGGCGGTGGTGATGTCCTCGGGCAGGTGCGAGTCCGGCGCGAGGGTCTTGAGCTTGACTTCGTACGGCCCGACTTCTTCGGCCGATTCGACGATCCCGGCGAAGGTCGCCGCCTGGCCGATCAGTTCCGGCGAGGTCCACTTGAAGTGGGGGTCCGTGTAGCGCTTGAAGTTGAAGACGACGGCGGCCGCGTTGAACGGCGTGCCATCGGTGAAGGTGACGCCTTCGCGCAGCTTGAAGGTCCATTCGGTGGCGTCGGCGTTCGCCTTCCAGGACGTCGCCAGGTCCGGTACCAGCGGCGGAATTTTCGACGACTGTTGCAGGTCGTAACCGGTCAGCCCGTCGTAGAGCTGGAAGCCGACCAGCCGATAGCCTTCGTAGCCCTGGGTGGCGGCGAGGGCGGTGTCGAGCGGCGGGATGTTGACCGCCGTCATCCCGATCGTCAGCGTGCCGCCGGGCTTGCCGGGGACGGCCGCCGAGGCCTCCGTCCCCATCGCCTCCCCCGGTCCGGCAGACGGCGACTGTCCCTGCGCGCAGCCGGAGACCGCGACGACGACGGCGAGCCCCGCGAGGGCGAGGGCGACGAAGCGCGGCCGCACCGCGCGCAGCGACCGGAACGGACCGCTCACCGATGTCCGCCGATCCGGCCCGCGATCTTCTCCGGGCTCGCGGCGAGGAGCGCCCGCGTGTAGGAGTCCTTCGGTTCGCTCCAGACCTGCTTGGCCGGGCCTTCCTCGACGATCTTGCCCTTGTTCATCACCAGCACGCGATCGGAGATGTGCTCGACCACGGAGAGGTCGTGGGTGATGAAGAGGAAGGCGACGCCGGTGTCGCGCTGCAGCCGCGCGAGCAGGTTCAGCACCTGCGCCTGGACGCTCTTGTCGAGCGCCGAGACGGCCTCGTCGCAGATCACCAGCTCCGGGTCGGTCGCCAGAGCGCGGGCGATCGCGGCCCGCTGGAGCTGGCCGCCGGAGAGCGCCGACGGGCGACGCGACGCGTAGCTCGCGCCGAGGCCGACCTGCTCCAGCAGCACCCGCGCGCGCGCCTTCGCCTTCGCCGCTTCCATCCCGTGGACGGTGAGGTTGAAGGCGATCGAGGCGCCGATCGAGAGTCGCGGGTTGAACGAGGTCTGCGGATTCTGCGGCACGAACTGGAGGCGCTTGCGCAGCCGCCGCAGGTTCTTGCCGCGCGCCTTGCCGAGATCGGTGCCGGCGAAGCGAAGGTTGCCGGAGTCGGCATCGAGCAGCCGCAGGGTCATCCGCGCGGTGGTCGACTTGCCGCAGCCAGACTCGCCGACGATGCCGACGGTCTCCCCCGCCGCGACGGCGAAGCTGATGCCATCGACCGCGCGGACTCCGCCGCGGTAGGACTTCACCAGGTTCTCGGCGACCAACAGCGGCTCAGACACGGCCCGGCACCGCCTTGTCGATCACGATGCAGGCGCTGCGATGGCCAGGCGCGGCCTCGGCCAGCGGCGGCAGCCGCAGCCCGCACGCGTCGGCGACGAAGCGGCAGCGCGGCGCGAACGCGCAGGCGTCCTCGCGGTGGCCATCGCCGGGGACGGGCGGCACGCCGGGGATCGCGCGGAGCTCGCCGCGGGGGATCTCGGGGCTCGGCAGCGCGTCGAGGAGGGCGGCGGTGTAGGGATGGGCGGGCGCGCCGAGGACCTCCTCGATCGGGCCCGTCTCAACCAGCCGCCCGGCGTACATCACGGCGACGTCGTCACCGATCGCGTGGGCGACGCCGACGTCGTGGGTAACGAAGAGGAGGGCCGTGTCGAGCTCCGCCTGCAGCTCGGCGAAGAGTTCAAGGATCTGCGCCTGGACGGTGACGTCGAGCGCCGTGGTCGGCTCGTCGGCGATCAGCACCTGCGGGTCACAGGCGATGGCGATCGCGATCGCCGCCCGCTGCCGCAGGCCGCCGGAGAGCTCGTACGGGTAGGAGTGCGCGGCGCGAGCGGGGTCCGGGAAGCTGACCCGCTCGAGCAGCTCGAGGGCGCGCTCGCGCGCCTCCTTCTTGCCGCTCACCACGTGGTGGGTGAGCAGCACCTCGGCGAGCTGGTCGCCGATCTTCACCAGCGGGTCGAGCGAGGCCGAGGGGTCCTGCGGGACCATCGCGATCGCGATGCCGCGCAGCCGGCGCATCTGGCTCTCCGGCGCGCCGAGCACCTCGGTCTCGCCGAGCCTGACGCTGCCCTCCACCGTCGCCTTCGGACCGAGCAGCCCGAGGATCGCCCGCCCGGTCACCGACTTGCCGGAGCCCGACTCGCCGAGCAGGACGAGCGTGCGTCCCGGCGTCAGCTCGAAGCCGACGTCGCGGACCACCTTGGTGACGCGGTCGCCCTTGCCGAAGGAGATCTCGAGGCCCGCAACCGCGAGGCTCGTCTCCACCGCGACACTCACGAGGGGCTCCGATCGGAGACCGAGAGAAGCTTGCCGAACCCGTCGCCGAGCAGGTTGAAGCCGACCGCCGCCGCGAAGATCGGGATCGTCGGCAGGACCGAGAGGATCGGCCGCTCGTAGATCGTCTGGCGCAGTTCGTTCAGCATCGAGCCCCAGTCGGCCTGGGGGGCGACGACGCCGAGGCCGAGGAAGGAGAGGCCGGCCGCGTAGACGATCGCCAGGCCGACGAGGCTGGTGCAGTAGACGAGGAGCGGCGGCGCGATGTTGGGGAGCACCTGGCGGACCGCGATCCGCGGCATGCCGGCGCCGCTGGCTCGGGCCGCCTCCATGAAGTCGTCGGAGCGCAGGCGCAGGACCTCGCCCTCGACGATGCGGGCGATCGGCGCGATCAGGACGATCGACAGCGAGATGATCGCGTTGCCGACGCCGGGGCCGAGGGCGGCGCCGATCGCGATCGCCAGGAGGATCGCCGGGAAGGCGTAGACGACGTCGAGCGTCCGCATCACCGCGCTGCGGATCCAGCGGCGGCGGGAGAGCGCGGCGACCATCCCGAGCCCGGTGCCGAAGAGCGCCGCGATCAGGACCGGGACGATCCCGGCGATCAGGGTCGGCCGGGCGCCGACGATCAGCCGGCTGAGGATGTCGCGGCCCTGGCCGTCGGTCCCCAACGGGTGGCCGGCCACGCCGATGTTCCAGAGGCGGTGGGTGATCGAGCCGGCGGTCGGGGAGTCGGGCGCCAGCAGCGGCCCGAAGACGGCGATGAAGAGGAGGAAGGCGACGATCCCGCCGCCGAAGTAGACCTCGGTCGGCAGGCCGCGGAGGCGGGCGGCCCGACGACCGAGCGCGAGCCGGCGCCGCGGGCGCGGCAGGGTTGCGACCGAGCCCTCCATCAGTCACGAACCCTCGGGTCGACGACGGCGTGGAGGCTGTCGACCAGGACGTTGACGAGGACGAGGATGGTGGCGGAGACCAGGACCCCGGCCTCGATCACCGACATGTCGCGGGCCGAGATCGCCTGGTAGATGAGCTGTCCCAACCCGGGCCAGTTGAAGATCGTTTCGACGAAGAGGACGCCGCCGAGCAGGTAGCCGACCTGGAGGCCGGCGATCGTCAGCAGCGAGGGCAGCGCGTTGTGGAGGGCGTGGCGGACGAGCTTGCGGCCGCCGATCCCGCGGGCCCGCAGGCTGGTGACGAACTCGCGGTCCATCACGTCCTCGAGGGAGACCGCGTGCATCCGGGCGATGATCCCCATCGGCGCGAGAGCGGCGGCGATGGTCGGCAGGATGAGGTGTTCGGCGAGGTCGCCGATCCCGGCGCCCGCGCTGCTGTGCATGCCACCGGTCGGCAGCCAGTCGGTTTCCACCGCGAGCAGCAGGAGGAGCAGGGCAACCGAGTACTGGGGGATCGAGATCGCGGCGATCGAGCTGCCCTTGAGCCAGCGCGCGACCCGGCTGGCGGGGCGGAGCGCGATCGCGGTGCCGAGGGCGACGCCGCCGACCAGGGCGACGATCAGCGTGGTGACGGTGAGGATCAAGGTGTTGCCGAGCGCCTTCATCACCGCGGTCGCGGCCGGCTCCTGGAGGGAGAGCGAGCGGCCGAGGTCGCCGTGCAGGACGGACCAGATCCAGTTCGCGTACTGGGCGGGGAGGGATTCGTTCAGGCCGAGGCGGCTGACCAGTTCGGTGCGCGCCTGCGGCGTCGCGGTCGGTCCCAAGAGCGTCGACACCGGGTCGCCCGGGATCAGCTTGATCGTGAAGAAGACGACGACGCTGACCCCGATCAGGATCGGGATCGCGAGGAGGACGCGGCGGAGGACAAAGCGGAGCACGACGGCCATGCTGCGGGCGTTCTGTAACGGGAAGACATCCGCCCGGTTACGCCGAAGTTACGCCGGGACGGGCGCGGCGGAATCGGCGGCGCGAAGCGAATTGAGCGCCGCGCGCACCTCGATCCGCCGCCAAGCGCCCGGCACCGCGCCGATCCGCCGCCGTGGTCAGGGCTCGAAGCGGTAGCCGACCGAGCGCACCGTCTGGATCATCCGCGCGCCCGGGCCAAGCTTCGCCCGCACCCGTCGCACGTGGACGTCGACGGTCCGCGTCGATCCGGCGAATTCGTATCCCCAGACGCGGTCGAGCAGGAGCTCACGGGAGAAGACCCGCCGCGGATGGGTGGCGAGGAAGCGCAGCAGCTCGTACTCCATGTGGGTCAGCTCGACGGTGCGCTCACCGACCCGTGCTTGGTGGGTGGCGAAGTCGAGAGCCAGGTCGCCGGCGACGACCTGCTCGCCGTCCCCCTCCCCGCCCAGTCGGTGCACGGCCCGAGCGATCCGCAGCCGCAGCTCCGCCTCGGAGACCGGCGCCCGCAGCAGCTCGTCGGCGAGCGGCGCGGGCCCGGCGGCGGGCAGCGCCTCGGGGGTCAGGACGAGGAGCAGCGGAACGGTGTCGAGCCGTTCGTCCCCGCGCACTTCGGCCAGCGCGGCATCAACTCCCGCCGACGCCTCCGGCCCGGCGGCGACGACCGCGACCTCCGGCTGCGCGCCGCCTTCGAGCTCCGCCGCGATCGAGTCGACCGCCACCCGCAGCGGTTCGTACCCGCTCTCCGCCAGCAGGGCCCCGATCGATTGCGCAGGACCGCCCTCGAGGGCGAAGATCCAGGCCCGGCGCACTGGGTCCGGCGCTCAGGACTGGTCGAGGCTCAAGAGCGGGGCGGGGCTCCGGTGCACCTCGACGTCGGTCGCCCGGGTCGAGAAGGCGTAACGGTCGGCGCGGATGTAACAGACCGCGAAGTCATACGGCCTCCCGCCGTCGTCGCAGATCACCTGCTCGCCCAGCATCACCGCGCCCCCCGGCGACAACTCCAGGAGGCTGGCGACCGAGGGGTCGGCGTTGACGCAGCCGAGCACCCACTCGGAGCTGCCGATGGTGAGGTCGGAGTCGCGCAGCAGCTGGTACCAGTCGGTCCGGAACGGGGTCCCGGACAAAGCGTCGGCCTCGGGGAAAGCGACGTAGTTGGTCGCCACCGCGTGCGGCGCGCCGTCGAAGTAGGAGACGTACTCGAGGCGGAGCACGTTCTCGCCGGGCTCGAGGCCCAGTTTGGCGGCGACGAAGTCGGGGGCCGGGACGATCGTCTCGTCCAGCGGCTCGGGCCGCAGCCGCTCGTCGAGCCAGCCGCCGTCCTCGACCTTGCCGTGAATCGCCGACAGTCGCGTGACGAAGCGGTCGCGGATGGCGAAGGTGCCGATCCCCTGCAGCCGTTCGACGACCCCCTCGCTGCGCAGCATCGCCAGCGACTGGCGGACCGCCGCCCGCTGCACCCCGAAGGTCTCCATCAGCTCGTTCTCGCTGGGCAGGAAGTGGCTCGGGTGGGAGCCGGAGAAGATCTGGCAGCGGAGCAGGTCCCGCAGCCTGCGCGCCGCGTCCTCGACCCGTGCCGTGCGCCGGTCCGCCCGCCGCCAGGGCCGGTGGGCCGGTCGGAACGGCGGGGCGGGCGGGGTTTCGAGACGGCTGGCGTATGGCGGCATCGGGGAGCGACCAAGGCTAGGAGCGCGGGCCCGGGCCGCCTATGTACACAGGGCCAAAGATCGCGAAGTACCTTGCGCCGGTCGGCCATGCCGGCATCGCGATCACGGCCGGCCGCCACTGTCCCTTGCGATCGCAGCCTCGCGGGGCTTCCCTATGCGTAGAGGTCGTCCAGCCAGGCTTTGAGTTGCGCTTCGCGCGTCTCGGCGTCGACGCCCTCGACGAACAGGTGGGCGCTCATCCCGACGACGCCGCCGTAGTGGTTGCGGCCGAAGAAGCGATACAGACCGTGGTCGGTGCGGACGCCGAGAAACTCCGGCGTCGAGTAGTCGATCACGCCCTCGAGCCTGCCGGCCTCGCCGAGCGCTCCGCTGACCGGACCGCCGACGGAGGCACCGGGGGCGATGCCGAGCGCGGAGCGCAGGGTCTCCATCGCCTCCGGCGTCCCCGCGGCCTCGGGCCCCTCGATGCCGGCCGACGGTTGGCCGACGTAGGTGACCGGCCGCCCGTTGAAATGCTCGAGGTACTGGGCGAGGGTGTGGAAGTAGAAGTCCGTGTGCCCGCCGATCGCGTCGTACTGGTCCTCCCAGCCGTCCGCGAGGATGCCGCTGTGGACGTAGCGCAGCCGGACGGTGCCGCCGTCGCGTGCCTCGATCTCGTAGTCGAGGGCATTGAAGGACCCGTCCGGTGACTCGACCCGCACTACGAGTCGGTGAGGCGGGTCCCAGGTCGTGATCGGCGAGCCCTCGGGCGGCGTCTCGCCGTCGGGGATCTCGAGGCCGGTAGGAAACTGCCAGGCGGCGGTGTCGGCGGTGATGGCGGTCCAGACGTCATCGGGGGAGGCGGGTAGGTCGACCTCGCGGCTGACCTCGAATTCACGGCTCATCGTTGTGGCTCCCTTCTTTCGTGATGATCGGATGCAGGGCGACGACGAAACGGTGCGGACGGCCGCCGGAGGCCGTGTCGTCGTGGTACTTGGCGACGAGCCCGTTGACGGCGCCCGCCAGCTCGGCGGCGAACGCGGCGCGATCCCGGGCCGAGGCGAAGCGGACTTCGCTGTCGATGCCGAGCGTCGCGACGGGCTTGCCCGCGGCGCCCGCCCGACCGATCAGCTCGCCGACTTCTGAGACCAGGCGCCCGGCGACGGCGAGCAACCAGCGAGCGGAGCGCTGGTCGGGCTCGCGCGATGGATCCGGGGCGACCGCGCCGAGTGCCTTCGGCGAGATCACGTAGGAAGCGGCGGTCGCCTGTAGGACGCGCTCGGTGCAGTTGCCCTTGCGGCGCTCCTCGACCAGCTCGACCAAGCCGTGGCGCTCGAGCGCCCGCAGGTGGTAATTGGCCTTCTGGCGGGTCAGCCCGACCCGGGCGCCGAGATTGCTGGCTGAATCCGGCTCCGCCAGCTCGGCGAGCAGGCGGGCGCGGGTCGGATCGAGCGAGACCTCGGCGGCAGCCGGGTCGTCGATGACGCTTACGTCGTGCATGGGAGCACCGTATCCACCGACAACTAAATTTGTCAAGGAGGAATTCCCTGTCGGTGGTTCCCGGTGATCTGGTGTGGAGCGGGTCGACGCATCTGCGCCGGCCCTCCGGCAGGAAACCGCGACCCGCGGCCGAACCGACCGAACATGGATCCGTCTGCCATCCGGGCACCCGGCGGTGAACGTTGGCTGCGGCGCGCCGAAAGCGTCACCGATGCCTTCGGGCTGGTGCTCGGGCTGGTGCTCGTCACCTTCATCCTCACCTCGCTGATCGCGAACACCGGCTGGGGGTCGGTCCTGATCATGGCGGCGACGGGCGCGACCTCGATCGTCGCGCTGACGAGCTCGCACTCGGCCCCTCACTACGTCCACATCACGATCTACCTGAGCGGACTCTCGCTGCTGCTCACGATCGTCGGGGCCGCCAGCGGCGCGTACCTCTGGCTCAACCTCGGCGCGGCGATCCAGGTGAGCCTGCTCGCGATCGCGATGGTGGCGGTGCTGATCCGTGTCGTCATCGCGGTCGAGGTCAACGCCCGCGTGATCCTCGGCGCGATCAGCGTCTACACCACTCTCGGGCTCCTCTTCGGCTTCGTCTACGAGGCGATCTCGCGAGTCCAGGACACCCCCTTCTTCGAAGGCGTCCCCCACCTCCACCACGGTGACTTCCTCTTCTTCAGCTACACGACGCTGACCACCACCGGCTACGGCAACCTGGTGCCAAGTGGGCAGCCCGGCGAGATGATCTCCACCTTCGAGATGCTGATCGGCCAGATCTTCCTGGTGACGCTGATCGCCGGGCTGGTCAGCCTCTGGCGACCAGGTGAGGGACTGAAGCGGCGCCGCGCCGCCCGGCACGGCGCCGACGAGGCGAAGCCGAGCTAGTCGCTCAGCTCGACCTTCTCGATCGTCTTCGCCTCGACCGGCTTGTCGCGGGCATCGGTGTCGGACTTCTCGATCGTGTCGACCGCGTCCATCCCGTCGACGATCTCGCCGAAAACGGTGTGCTTGCCGTCGAGCCACGGCGCCGCGGGGGTGGTGACGATGAAGAACTGCGAGCCGTTGGTGTTCGGGCCGGCGTTGGCCATCGCGAGCGCGCCGCGGACGATCTTGTGGTCGTTGAACTCGTCCTCGAATTCGTAGCCGGGGCCGCCGGTGCCGGTGCCCTGGGGGCAGCCGCCTTGGATCATGAAGTCAGGGATGACCCGGTGGAAGATCAACCCGTCGTAGAACCCTTCGCCCGCGAGTTTGCGGAAGTTCTCGACGGTTTTCGGCGCGTCGTCATCGAAGAACTCGACGGTGATCGGCCCGGCATTGGTCTGCAGCGTCGCTTTCGACATGGCCCGCAGCCTAGCTGTTCCTTTTGCCGGGCAGGTCGGCAAAAGGAACAGCGGAACGGGGGTCAGCCGCCGTGGACCTCGACCGTCACCGGCGGCGAGGATCCGGCGGCGTACGGCCACCCCGCTTCCGGCAGCGCGGTCGCCCGCAGGCGGATGCGGGCGGCGCCGGTGATGTAGCGGAAGCGGTACCGGACGTGGAAGCGGCCGCGCCCGTCGGTGCGGACGACGAGCGCGGGGCGCCAGCGCCCACTGGCGCGCTCGAGGTACTGGATCGCGACGACCTTCCCGCGCCGCGGGATCCGCGCCGCGCCCGGACGGACCCGGCCGCTGAGCGTGACGCTGTCCCCGGTGCGCAGACGGGACGGCACCGCCGCGAGGCTCACCGCGGCGCGCACTTTGAGGGCCAGCGGCCGCCCATGCGCGGGGCGCAATCCGCCACCGCCGTGGAAGGAGACGAGCACGCGCCGCGAGGTCCTTGGCTCGAGCCGCAGCGCAAAGCGGCCGGCCCGGTCGGTGAGGAGGCGATGGCGTTCCGGCGCGCCCGCGGCCCCGCCCGGCGCTCGCAGGACGACGGTCACCGGCTGGTTCGGCACCCCGTCACCGTGGGCGTCTGTCAACCGCCCGCGCAGCTTGGCGGCGGTGCCGAAGTCGACGGTCAGCGGCGAGGCGGCGCGACTTCCCCGCTCCTCGCTCACCAGGCGGACGACCAGATGGGTCCCGCGACCGCGGCCGCGCGCCCCGCGTCGTCCGCCCCGCGCCGCCGGACCGCTCCCGTCCCCCGCCCCGGCCAGCTGCCGGCGGACCTCCAGCGCGCTGCCCGACGCCCGTAACTGCGCGGACCCACTGTTCCCGGCCGCGTCGGTCGCGGTGGCACGAAAGAAGAAGGTCCCGCCGCCGAGTTCCGGCAGCTGCGCCCGCAGCGTCCCGCCGTGCTCGACGGTGGTCGGGAGATCGGCCCACGATTCCGAATCGGCTCGCCGCACCGCGATCATCCCCCCGGCCGGGCCGGAGAAGGCGTCGCTCACCGTCGCCACAACCTGACCTTCCGGCGCGGCGGCGAATTCGACGGTCGGTGGCGAATTGTCGACCTGGATGTGGACCGCGGGAGCACAGCCCTGGCCGCCGCCGAAGTCGACGGCGCAGCCTTGCAGCGTGTGGGTCCCGTCCGCCAGCACGGTGGTGTCGACTTCGGCGCCCTGCGTCGCGGTCGTGGGACAGGGCCGCAGCCTGGTCGCTCGGACTTCGCCTTCGATCGTCGCCACCGCGCAGGCGATCGGAGCGCCGAGGACCGGTGCCCCGTCGACGGTCGCTTCCTCGCGATAGAGGCCCGCCCCCGCCGGGTCTTCCGCCGCCACTTCGACCGGCACCGTGCCTCGGTGCCAGCCGCCCGCCGCCAGCGTCCCCCCGAGTCGAGCCTGCGGCTTGACCGGATCGTCGATGGTGAGCGTCAAACCACTCAGTGACATCTGCGAGAAGAATGACGAGCGATCGCAGCCGGCCGCGCCGAGGAACAGGCATTCGAGGCGCACTTCGAACGCCCGCGCCGGGCCGCCGGCCACCGTCGCGACCACATGCGGCGCGCTGCTCTGCGTGAAGAACACCAGGCCGACGAATTCCGCACCGTTGTCGATCCCGGCCGTCTGCCAGAACCCGCTCATCAATTCCCCGGACCAGGTGAAGCTGGCGGCGGTGATGTTCGTCCCCGGCGGCGCCGCCCATCGGGCCCGAGCGAGCACCGCTTCGCCGTCGTTCGCCATCCAGCTGAAGAACATGACTCCCTGCGCCGTGCCGGGGGGCGGCGACGTGCAGTAACCCGGGCGCAGCGTGGCCCCGACACCTTCGGTCCCCGGCACGCTCGGGTCGAGTTCGGCACCGATCCCCCATCCGCACTGGGCGACGTTGTAGGTCCCCGCCCGCGCGGCATCGGCCAGGACCAGCGCCGCTACCACCGCCAGGCCGATCACCATCGCGGCGATCCGCCCGATCCCACCGCGGGTCCCCGCGATCCTCGCTGCTCCGTCGCGCGTTCCAACAGCCCGTCGCACTCCACCTCGCGTCCCTGCCATGTCATCCCCTTGCCTCGTCGTTTGCGAGACCCCAAGGGCCCGGCGGGGCCGTTTTCTCCCCCCTCCATGCCTGAAAACCCCCCAAAGCCCGGCCGGAAGCCGCCCTTTGCGAGAATGGGTGGCAATGGCACTCCCCACGCATGACCAGGTGAACGAGGCGCTGCGAGGCGTCATCGATCCAGAGCTGCGCCGCTCGATCGTCGAGCTCGGCATGGTGCGCTCGATCGACATCCAGGACAGTGGACGTATCGAGGTGGTGGTCTCCCTGACGACCGCCGGCTGCCCGATCCGCTCCCACTTCGAACAGGCCGTCGCCCAGCGGGTCGGCGAGCTGGAAGGGGTGACCGACGTCGCGGTCGGCTTCGACGTCCTCTCCGACGATGAGAAAGGCACCCTCCAGCAGACGCTGGGGCGGGGCAAGCTGCCGCAGGGCGCGCTCGCCAAGGTCAAAAACGTGATCTGCGTGTCCTCCGGCAAGGGCGGCGTCGGCAAGTCGACGATGACCGCGAACCTGGCCGCGGCGCTGACCGCGGAAGGCCACCCGGCGGGCGCCCTCGACTGCGACGTCTACGGCTACTCGATCCCCCGCATGCTCGGCGTCAACGCCAAGCCGGAAGTGAACGGGGAGCGCAAAATCCTGCCGCTGGACTCGCCGAGCGGGGTCAAGGTCATGTCGATCGGCTTCTTCGTCGAGGAGAACGCGGCGGTCGTCTGGCGCGGGCCGATGCTCCACAAAGCGATCCAGCAGTTCCTCGAGGACGTGGCCTGGGACGAGCTCGAGTACCTGCTGCTCGACCTTCCCCCGGGGACCGGCGACGTCTCGATGACGCTCGCCCAGCTGCTGCCGCAGGCGAAATTCATCGTCGTCACCACGCCGCAGCCCGCCGCCCAGTCGGTGGCCTCCCGCGGCGCCGAGATGGCGAAGAAATTCGACCTCGAGATCCTCGGCGTGATCGAGAACATGTCGGGCTTCACGACGCCCGACGGCGAGCGCTTCACGATCTTCGGCGAGGGCGGCGGTCAGACGCTGTCGGATGACCTCGACGTGCCGCTGCTCGGCAAGGTGCCGCTCTCGGAGCCGCTCCGCGAGCACTCCGACGAAGGCACGCCGCTGGTCATCGCGGAGCCCGACTCCCCCGCCTCGCAGGCGATCCGCCAGGCGGCGCGCGGGATCATCGCGATGACCCCGCAGGAGCTGCCGGTGCTGCAGGCGACGCCGGCGATGGCGGAGATGCCCGCGATCGGCGGCACCCCGCTGCCGGTCGTGCAGGTCGGCCCGCGCGCCTAGTAGCGTCGCTTGCCCGACGCGCCGGCCGGCGCGTCGGGCCGGTGCGCAGGGGCGGCCCCGGCGGGCTATGGCCGCCTATTAGCCGCCGGGTCGCCGGGAGATCACCGAGAGGCGTGGGTCCCGGGACGGAGCGGGCACGCAGGCGTGACGAAGCACGCGTGTCCGGTGCGTGTCCCGTGCGCCTTCCCCGTCCGACCACCGGTGAGTTCGCAGTTATCCGCGG
>JBOGYZ010000020.1:0-17918 GCA_050697015.1 Solirubrobacterales bacterium | reverse complement strand
GCGGTGCGTCGCGCGACTCTGCGGCTTCCAAACATCTCTCCTCCGATCGTTGTTGCTGGTCTACCTGGCCTGGCCACTCGTCTCGAGGGCGTGGTGCTTCTCGGCCTCTTCCCTCGATACGAGGCCGATCTCGACCAGATCGAGAGGGCTGATGAAACCGTCGCTGATCCTGAACCCGCCCATCCGAGCGATCGCATCGCGCAGCGGGATCGCCCAGTGATGCTCCAGGAGGATCAGCGCGGCGGCGGAGTCGTCGGGGATGTCCTCCAGCACGTCCCAGGACTCATCGTCGGAGAAGACACCGTTGCCCTCGGCAGCCACCTCAGCTCCAGCTTCCGCCCCGGCAATCGCGCCCTCCTCCCCCTCGATTCCCAGCCCGATCAGTGCACCGACGGTGCTCCCGAGCTCGATCGCCTCTTCTTTGGAGAGGTTGCTCAGGTGGGCGATCTCGATCTCTCCGGCAGCGTCCTTGTGGACAGCCAGCGCGTCGATCACCCGCACAATGTCGCTCCCGCGTAGCCGCTCGAGCTCGGCGATGATCTCTCCGTGGAAGTCTGGGTGCTCGAATCCCAGCACAATGAGTTGAACCGGTCCTATCGCCATCGTCTCTCCTTCACGTCGTCTCCCGGCGTCAGATTCAGAGTTCGGGTCCGGCATGCAGCTACCCGAGCGTTGTTGTGGAAAGCGTGACCGCTTCCGTTGGCAGCGGCATCATCCGAAGGGGGTGATCTGATCTGCCCGATCCGCCCCGAATTCGCGGTCGAAAAGCGTTGTCATCTCCATCGACAGCTCGGCGAGAAACGGCAGCTCGGGACGCACGTCGCAGAGAAACCGAAGCGTCTTGACGTAATGATCCAGCCGTTCGCCGTCGATACGCTCTCCGCTTTCGAGGAGACGCCGGACGTTCGCCAGCTTGTCGGCGGCGTATATAGCGGCGGCTCGTGGGTCAACGATGGCGCGCCCGCGAGCATCCGCCTTGCGCGCCGGATATTGCGCGATCCGTGGATCCTCGGTCAGATCGGCGACAAGGGAGGCGATCTCGACACCGAAACGCCCTCTGATCTCCGCGATCCCCAGGCGCGTGTCCTCGACCGTGTCGTGGAGCATCGCAGCGCTGACGACATCGACGTCGAACCCGCAGCGACTGACAAGCTCGGCGACCGCGACAGGGTGTGTGAGTTTCGTGTCACCGTGGCCCGGTCCCTCATGGGCCTCACGAGCGACGAGAAACGCGGTCCGGATTGCTTCTGAGGACCGGGCGAATTCAGGGATGCGCTCGGGGGGCGTAGAAACAGCAGGCCGCCCGATTGGCTCCAAGCTGGCTGCGACCTGGTCACGTTCAAGCATCGGATCACCTAGCCAACGCCGTCCTTCGGCGGGGCGCTCGCCGATGGGTCAACGGCACCCGCGTCGATTTCATTGGCCAGACGCTGTCGCGCTCGTCGGCTGCCGGGGTCGAGGACCCCGGAGCCCGCGGCCCGGGAGATCGAGCTGGCGCCCCCGCCCCGCAGCATTACCGCACATCCGACCCCGATCAGCGCCCCGGCGACAGGTCCCGCGACATAGACCCAATAGCTGGAGAAGTCGCCGCTGACGAGCGCCGGCCCGAAAGAGCGCGCGGGGTTCATCGAGACGCCGCTGACCGGTGCCGCCCAGAGACCGGCCAAGGCGATATAGCCGCCGACGCCGAGAGCGGTGATCGCCCCGACGTTCTGTGCGGCCGAGGCGGTGCCGAGGATGACGCTGACCAGCCCGCCGGTGAGCGCGATCTCCATCAGCAAGGCTTGCCAGTTCGCGTACCCGGGCCCCGGGAGCGTGGCCCCCATGTGCTCGACGTTCCCGAACACGGCGAGCAGGAACAGGCAAGCAAGAGTGGCACCGACCAGCTGGGCGATGATGTAGCCAGGCAGGCGTTTCCAAGGGAAGTCGCCTCTCATCGCAAATGCCAGGGAGACCGCGGGGTTGAGGTGCGCTCCCGAGACGGCGCCCATGAAGAGGATGATCGCCAGGACCATCAGGCCCGGGGCCACCACCGCCGCCGGCAGGCTGATCTGTCCCTTCGCGTGCAGAAGGCCGCCGCCGGCCGCGACCATGACCAGCAGGAAGGTCCCCAACAGCTCGGAGAACAGCCGGCGCCACTCGAGCCGAGGGTCGTCGAAGTCTCTGCGGTCGCCGAACTCGAGCGCCAGCAGGTGGCGGGCGCGCGGAGTCAGCGGGAGCCCCGCGAGGCCGTACTCGGTGTCCGGATCTGGAGGTTTCGTTGGTCCCGTCATCGCCTCTTCTCACTCCGATGAACCGTCGGGACCTCGTTCACGCCGGCGCACTTCGGGTGTGATCCGCAGACGCGGCAAACGGGCCGAGAAGTTCCAGGAGTCGCTCTGGTGTGCAGGCGACGTCGAGTGTCTCGCCACTGGTGAGTGCGAGGTTCACTATCGGAGGGTCTGCGGCGAGGCGGTGCAACCGCTTTTGCTCCTCGGGGTCGGCGGCCCGCGGGGTGGCGCCGGTCGCTTGAACCAGCTCCTCCTTCCAGGACGCCGGGCTCCCTCGCCAGGCGAAGACGTCGGAGACCCAGATGGCGTGCCCACGAGTCCACCTCTTGCCGCCGGCGTGACGTACCCGCACCGGGATATCACCACCCCGCTTGCGGAGCTTGCGGTTCTCGAGAATGACCCCAAGCAGACCAAGTGCGCAAAGCCACAGTGGGACTCCGAGCAACGCCAGAAGCGCCCAGATCATCCCCGCCACCCACCGGCTCTGTACCGCCTCGTCAAGGCAGATGACATGACGACATCCAACCGCAGCCGTTGGTCGCCGACATCACGCCATCGGGGTGAAAATCCCAGCCTCACTGTCTGCGAGTGGCGACGACTCCGACCGCGATCACGATCGAGAGCGCGACGACGGCTCCCAACGCACCGAGCCAGTTGACCCCGGTGGTCTGTTTGACCGAGTCGGCATAGGCGACGAAGGCGATCGGAAGGATCACCGAGAGGACCAATGCCCCACCGCGAATCAGGTCACGGAGGCCATGTCCCCCGTCCTCGCTCTCGTCGGCGGCGTCGATCGCCGCGCCGGTGGTCGCGGCTTCGCCGCCGTAGAAGGCGAGCGCTCGGCGGCCCAGTTGCCGCGTATGGGACTCGCACCCCCAGGCCATCGCGATCATGAATGAGACGGGGAGCACCCAGGTCGTCAGCCAGATCGCCCCTCCGATCGCAAAACCGGCAATCGCCCGGAGCCGCGTATGACGACCCGCCTCGGCTTCTGCATCGTTGTCGGGGGCGCCGAGGAACCCGCCGAAGACGAGCAGCAGGTAGACGCTGCGACCCCAGATCCTCAGTGGCCTCCGCCTGGTGGGCTTCGCCGGCAGGGGCTCGTCCTGAACCGCGGCCAGTGCCTGCTCGGCGGCCTCCGGCGTCGGATGGACGCCGCGCAGCGCGAGCCCCTCCGCCGTCGTCCGCAGATCACCAGGGTCGCGACCGTAGAGCGCCGCGATCCGGAGCGTCATCCGCGCCTCCTGCTGGAGGTAGGCGATATAGCCGGGGACCAGCGCGATGAAGAACGGCGTCCCAGCTACGGCCCCGTCGACGCGTGCCACCTGCGCGGACTGCGTACGCAACTGCTCCGCCACCACGACGCGAGGGACATCTGGGTGGGTTCGGCGGATTCCCTCAGCCCACTTTTGCGAGGGCTCCGCCTGGCGTCGCGCCGAATATAGAGCGAGACGCTCGGGAACGTGCTGTGGATCGCGGTGGGCGACCCGGATCAGTGCCTTGGTGGTTCCGAACAGACCACGAATCCCGGACGAGCGCTCGGATTGGCCGTCGGATGTCGAGGGGCTGAGTGCGTCTCGTGAGCTCATCGCTCTGGCCGATCCCGCGCCTCGAGGATCGCGAGCCGGGCGCTGATCTGTTCAAGCTCCTCAAGAATTCGGTTGTCCGCGGACCCAGTAAACCGCTCACGCGCGCTCTCGATGAAGGTCGCCGTGATCGTGGCGGTGATCACCGCGAGGAAACCGATGCCGACCAGCATCACGATCGTCGCGATGACTCTTCCCTCCGTGTGCTTCGGCGTCACGTCCCCATAGCCGACCGTGGTCACGGTCTGGATGGCCCACCACAGGCCCGTTCCCAAGGTCGGGAAGTCTTGCCGATCTATCAACCATGCAAATGCGCCTGCAGCAAGGGTCGCCACCAGAGTGAATCCGGCGATGAGCCTCGCCGCCCGGCGGGCCGTGAGCGGCTTTGCGCGCAGACGACGCGCGGTTCGCGGCTGCGCTGGGGCTTCGACCCCGCCGTCAAGAGTCTTACCGTCGGCGGGGTCCCCCTGGCTGTCGCGCCCATCCTTCGGCGTCACCGCTGTGGCGTTCCCGCCCGCGGGTCGGCCGTCCGTGGGTCGGCGCGGTCCGGGGCCGCGCTTTGCTCGTCGATCGGCTCACCGAGAACGGTCAAGCCATGGATGCAGATGATGCAGATCGCGAAGCTGCCCAGCGCCCAGAACGGATAGGACCCACCGATCGCGAGCAGCGAGCCGAGAGCGCCCAAGCTGGCAGCGATGAGACCTATCACCCGCCCGAAGGCACCGCCGGTGAACAATGAGACGCCGGCGAAGAGCTCGATCACGCCAAGGATGACGGTGACCCAGCCCCAAGTGTGGAGGTCCCCGAGCACGAAATGGTTTTCGCCAACCCAGAAGTTTGCGTCGGCGATCGCGGCGATCCCGTAGATGACGTTCAGCGTGCCCGCGATCAGCAGCAGAGTGGCAACGAATACCGCGCGTCCTGCGCCCCTCATATTCTTCTCCTAACCTCGGGCGGGTGCGCCGCCGCATGCCACGGCTCGTCCATCCGCGCTCTTCAGTCCCATGACCGTATGCACCGTTACCGCGCCTCGCATCCTCCGATTGAGGTGATTAGTCGAGCGCGGGCGGGCGGTTTGACCGCAGGTACCGAAATGGACCTCGCCGAGCTCCCGATATCGACTTTCACCCGGTCCGGATGATGCGCCACGACCCGATGGGCGGTTCGATTGACTTGATGAGGTCCTGCCTCGATCCCGCGGAGCGACGGGTGCACCGGAGAAGTGCGGATGAGCTCTGAGATCAAGCCTCGCGCCCTGATCGTCTTCTTCACCTTCACCCGTCAAACGGGCCGAGTCGCAGAGGTGATGAACACGGCTTTGACCGAGAAGGGCTACGAAGTTGCCAAGAGTGCGATCGAGTTCACCGATCCACATTGGACCAAGCTCTTTTCCACCTTCCCGATGCGTCGCCCCGCCCTGCGGATCCCCACGATCCTGGTCGCCCAGCGACGGCGGAAGGTCGGCCAGATCCGCGTCCCGGAGGCCGCGCGGACCGGCGACTATGACCTCGTGCTGATCGGCTCTCCGACCTGGTGGCTGACGACCTCCATGCCCGTCCGTTCGTTTCTGAGCTCCCCCTCGGCCCGGAACGTCCTCGAAGGCAAACCGTTCGCTGCTTTCTCGGTCTCGCGGCGCTACTGGAAGGGGAACATGCACGACGTCCGACAACTCGGCGAGGCGTTCGGAGGCAGATGGCTGGGCGAGACCCATTTCACCGCGGACGGCGGGCAGATCAGGTCGATGCTCTCCTGGCTCTCCTACATGAAGCGAGGGACCAGCCGTGGGCGGATCCTCGGCGTGAAGATGCCGAAGCCGAATCTGTCGCACGATTTCGAGCAGCAGGCCCGCAGCTTCATCGATCGGATCGCGGCCCAGGCGGCTGATCGTGCGGTAGTAACGACCTCCGCCGACTGATGGCCGACTTCCGGGCACGGGATGACGGTGCGCACGTGGTGGTCACCGGCACCTCGACGGGCATCGGCGCGGCATCGGCCCTGCTGCTCGCAGAACTGGGGTTTCGAGTCTTCGCAGGTGTTCGTTCCGACGCCGACGGAGAGGCGCTGGTGGAGCGCGCTTCGGGGCGCCTCACGCCGATCAGCATCGAGATCACCGACGAGGAATCGATCGCCGCGGCGGCCGAGACAGTCACGAGCGCAGTCGGCGGACGCGGCCTCTTCGGGCTGGTCAACAATGCGGGCATAGTCAGGCCCGGGCCGCTGGAGCTCCAGGCTCTGCCCGAGTTCCGTCATCACCTCGAGGTCAACCTGGTCGGGCCCGTGGCGATGATCCAGGCATTCCTACCGCTGATCCGCCTCGGTCGGGGTCGGATCGTCAACGTCGGGTCGATCGGTGGCCGGCTTGCCCTGCCTCTGCACGGGGCCTATAGCGCGTCGAAGTTCGGTATGGAGGCGGTCAGCGACGCGCTGCGCCTCGAGCTCCGGCAATGGCGCATCCCGGTTTCACATGTCGACCCCGGCGCCACGCAGACTCCCATCTTCGACAAGACCCTGGCCGCGATCGACGAGTTGGAGAAATCGCTTCGTTCGCGCAACCGATCGGAGTACGTGGAGCAGATCTCGGGTGTACGACGCCTGATCGAATCGACGGCGGCCGACGCGGCACCCGTCGACGAGCTCGCCAAGACCGTGGCAAAGGCGCTCACCGCGGACAAGCCGAAGTCTCGCTACCGCGCCGGCCACGGTGCGACCGGCGCCGTGCTGCTCGCCCGCATGGCGACCGATGGCGTCAAGGATCGGGCCGTCGTCTACGAGGCGAAGCTGTCGTCACCCGGATAGACCTGCCTCAGCCATTCTCTTCGGCCATCTTCCGCTGAGCGTCGGCAAGGGCGCCTTTCAGGGCCTGGACATGGTTTCCCTCGGCCTCGCCGATCGTCTTCTGCACGGCCCTGGTCACCGCGGGCTCGATCTTGCCTGCCTCGGAATGCGAGTAAGCGACGATCAAGCCGGCGCCGCCCAGGGGGATCGACTCGCCCGCCTCGTCCCCAAGCTTGGCGGCCACTTTGTGGTGAAGCAGATCGCCGCCTCCGGCGCCCAATGCCGCCCCGATCGCGGTCGCGGCGAGCAGCGGTGGCGCGAACAACCCGATGGCGAACCCGACGGCCCCCAATCCCTCGGCTCCCTCGCGGACGATGTGATCGCTCTCCTCGACCGCGAGAACTCCATCCAGATCCTTGCTGACCATGGCCGCGCCCTGCAGATGCGCGCCGGAATCCCGAACAGCGTCGTAGTCGTCCTCGGCAGCCTGCTTCGACAGGTAACCGCCGATCAAGACGTCGATCGTGTCGTGCAGCTTCATCGGAACCTCCTCAGATCAGCACCCGTCTCATGCACTCAGCGCATGCGCCGTGTGGCCGTGGTGGACCGCCTGGTGGAGTTCCTGCTTCTCCTCCTCCGACCGGTGCGGCTGAATCTCGAAGACGACCTTCTTGACCTCACCGTTGAAGGGAAAGGGCTTCCTGTCCGCGTAGGAATCGTCGACGACCCCGCCGTTGTCGCGACCGATATCCATCCCGGCATAGCCCGAGAAACGGATCGGGACCGTGTGATCCATCCTCCCTTCGGCAACCGGCCGGTCGTCGATGAACAACTTGACCCCGCCACCGGTCGCCGGCTTTGGCGAGTCGGCGGTGAACTCCATCCGCACCGTGACGTCGCCTTCCGGAAGCAGCTCCTCGGCTCTCTGGCGAAAGACGAAGACTCCCATCATCGAATAGGTGTGGGTCAGCCTGCCATCGTCGACGAACAGCGAGAAGCCGCCCATGTGATCGGCCTCGGCGACGATCACACCCTCGGCGCCTCCGGGTGGGACCACGAGGTCGGCGCTGATCGAGTAGGAGTGGTTGTAGATCCGCGGGATCATCCCCGAGAGAACGTTTTCGACACCGCCTCGGTACTCGTACTTGGCGACCTCGGGGAGTGGAGGAAGCATCCCGAAGAACCCCGCCAACGGGGCCATCAACGGCAGCACCTTGTACTTCTCGGCCTCCTGCCAGAACAACTCCTTCAGCTCCTGGACCTTCTCCGGGTGCTCCGCTGCAAGATCCCGCGACTGGGTGAAGTCGTCAGGCAGGTAGTAGAGCTCGGTCGGGTCCTGTTCTGGGTCCCAGGCGCCCGGGGCATAAGGCTTCAGGGCGTCGGGGGTCAGGACCCACGGGATGCGCGCGGTCTTCATCGAGAGCCACCAGCCGTCCTTGTACATCGAGCGGTTGCCGATCGTCTCGAAGTACTGCTGGACGTGTCGTTCAGGAGCTTTGGCATCGGTCAGTGAATCGGCGAAGGTCACGCCGTGCATCGGCTCCTGCTCGATCCCGTCGATGTGGGTCGGCATCGGGATACCGGCGATGTCGAGGATCGTCGGGCCGATGTCGGTGACGTGCGTGAATTGGCCCCTCAGTTCGCCATTTTCGGTGATCCGTCCGGGCCAGTGGACGACGAGTGGGTTGCGGGTGCCGCCGAGATGCGAGCCGACCTGCTTGCCCCATTTGAACGGGGTATTGCCGGCCCACGCCCAGGCCGCCGAGTAGTGAGGAGCCATCATCTGGTTCCCCCAGGCCTCGATGCCGCCATAGCGCTCCGCCAGTTGAAGCTGCATCTCGTCGGTCAGCGGAATTCCGTTCTGCATCGTCAACTCGTTGAAGGAGCCGGTGATCGTCCCCTCCATGCTGGCGCCGTTGTCGCCCCAGATCCAGAGCACGAGCGTGTCGTCGAGCTCGCCCAGCGCGTCGATCGCGTCGATCACTCGGCCGGCGTTGTGGTCGGCATTCTCGGAGTACCCTGCATAGACCTCCATCTGGCGGGCGTAGTACGCCCTCAGCTTGTCCGGGACGTCCTCCCAGGCGGGGAATGCCGGATCCCGGGGCGTCAACTCGGCGTCGGCGGGAATGACCCCGAGCTCCTTCTGGCGGGCGAACGTTTCCTCGCGCAGCTCGTCCCAGCCCTGGTCGAACTTGCCCTTGTATTTCGCGGCCCACTCCTCGGAGACGTGATGCGGGGCGTGACTGCAGCCGGTGGAGAAGTAGGCGAAGAAAGGCTTCGCCGCGTCCTGCGCCCGGATCGCGTGGAGCCACTCGATCGTCTTGTCTGCCATGTCGTCGGGCAGGTAGTACGGGTTCTCCGCGTCGCCGAACCCCGGGGGGGTGCCGATGATCTTCTGGTTCTCCGCCAGGCACGGGTCCCATTGCCCGGAGCCGCCGCCCAGGAAGCCGTAGAAGTAGTCGAACCCCCAGCCCACGGGCCAGCGGTCGAAGGGGCCCGCCGGACCCTGCTGCCCATCCGGGGTCAGGTGCCACTTGCCAAACGCGGCCGTGCTGTAGCCGTTGTCCCGCAGGATCCTCGGGAACGGCACACAGTCGTCCGGGACAAACGCCGTATAGCCGGGGAAGCCGGTCGAGAACTCACCGACCGAGCCGAATCCGACCGCATGACTGTTACGGCCGGTCAGGAGCGCTGCCCGCGTCGGCGAGCAGAGCGCGGTGACGTGGAAGCGGTTGTAGCGAGCTCCATCCTCGGCCATCCGGGTGTAGTTCGGCGTGTCTATTGGTCCGCCGAAGGTGCCGGCGTTCCCGAAGCCGGCATCGTCGATCAAGATCACCAGGACGTTGGGCGCTCCGTCGGGAGCATCGACGTGCCCGATCAGGTCCCAGTCCGGTTTGGAGCCGTCGAGCGTCCTATTGCTGACACCACCGAATGGCTGCCGGCCAATCGGAAGTTTGCTGCGATCAGGCTGGCTCATCATCTACCTCCGATTCCAGGGCGGCGACGAACTTCGCAAACCCCCGGGCAGGACGTCCATTCGTCTGCTCGGCGATGGTCACCGAATGGGGTCGGAGATGCATCACCCTGACCGGGTGACTCTTGGATGTAGCTCAACTCGCTAGTCGGGAGCAGAGGGGTCCTGCGCGCCTGCTCCGCGATCAAGGAGGCCGGCGCTTCGGGCGAGCTCGACCGCCTCGCGTCGCGAGGAGGCGCCGAGTTTGCGGTAGATGCCCTGGGCTTGGGTCTTGACCGTGTTCGGGGAGACGAAGGTCTGGGAGGCGATCTGGGGATAGGACAGATGGCCGGGGAGAAACTGGAGCAGCCGCAGCTCCGCCGGGGAAAGGCCGCTCATGTCCAGTGCGGCCAACCCCTCGACCGCCGCGGTCACGTCCTCGATCCACGCCCCCAGCACGCCGGGGTCCGGCACACGCTTGACCAGTCTCTTCGCTTCGACGAGCAGCGAGCTGCCGGTGGATCGCTCACCGAGCCTCGAGGCGCAACGAGCCAGCACGATCCTCGTCTCGACTTCGTACCAGGGCGCGAACTCGTCAAGCTTCTCGAGCAGGCCCATGCTGAGCTGCAGGGCGGCTGCCGCCTTGTCGACCTTCCCGAATCGGGATTGAACCAGCGCGGACACCGCCAGCACCAGGGACATCATCGGGTACTCGATCAACCCCGATCTGTCTACCTGCGCCTTGGCCTGGGACGCCAGCATTTCGGCAAGCTGCCAGTCCTCCTCTTCGATCGCGAGCAAGCTGAGCTGGGCGAGCGAGAGCACCTGGATGGTCGGCGCCGAGACCGATCCGCGCCTCGCGCCCTCCTCCAGCCTCTCGTGCGCCGCCCGCTGCTCACCGCGCAGGTGCAGGCCGACGCCATCGAGCATGCAACACATCGATAGCCACGGACTCTCGTCGGGAAGGACCCTTGCCGCGACCTCCGTGCTGGCACACATCGCCGCGAGGCCTCTCCGCGACAGAGCCGCCTCGACCAGGGCCAGGCCCGCCGTCAAGCCAAGTTTCCGTTCCGAATCCTCTTCCTTTTCGACCAGGCTCCGAGCCACCGCCGCCCAATGCTCGGCCTGGGAACCGGCCCCGCGAGTTATCTGTGAAAAGGCCGCGGTCAGGCTCAGCGCGGGGTCCGAGGTGACCGTGGTCTCACCGAGCCGCTTCAGCCAGGCGATCACGGTGGCGTTGCGGCCGCGGCTCAGATACTCGGGCACTCCCGCCCACAGGAGCTCGCCGGCACGCGCGGTGGAATGCGCCTCGATCGCGTGCTGAATCGCCCGATCCCAATCTCCCTGTTCGGCCCACCAGAGAGAGGCGCGGAGGTTCAGCTCTTCCTCTTCGGCAGGCTCGACCCGCCTCAGCTCGGAAAGGAGCATCTCACGGAACATCGCGTGAAAGCGGAACCACTCATCGCGTCGGTCCAGCGGCGTCAGGAGCATGTTCGAGTGGGACAGCTCAACGAGCCTCTTCGCCGAACCGGTGCACTCCAAAACCGCGTCGCAGAGCTCGCCCTCGAGGCGATCGAGGACCGCGGCGCGGCGCATGAACTCGAGCCTGCTTCGAGATACCGGCTCGAGGAACTCCTCCCTGATGTAGTCGACGACGATCCGATCGTCCCCGGCGAACCTCGAGATCGCCCGATCCATATCGGTCGCCCCGCTGAGGGCGAGCCCGGCGAGATACATAGCCGCGGGCCACCCCTCGGTGTGTCGCGCCAGCAGGTCGAGCTGCTCGGCGGTCAGCTCCATCCCGAGGCCGACCAGCAGCGCCTCGCATTCGGCTTTCGTCATCTTCAGATCGGCCCGGCCGATCTCGGTCAGCATGCGGTGTGCACGCAGGGCGCCGATCGGCAACGCCGGCTCGGTCCTGGAGGCGAGCGCGAGCCGCGAGCCAGAGGGAATGTCGCGAGCGAGTGCTGCGATCACCCCGAGCGCCCGTGGCGACTCGACGTGCTCGAGGTCGTCGAGGACGAGCACCATCGGCACCTTCCAATCGGCCAGGGTGCGGCCGAGGCGGGGAAGGACGATCCCCTCGATGCTTGGGCTGGGGACGTGGAGAGCCGCCGAGACGTGGGCCGGCATCGTGTCGAGCTGTTCCAGCGCCTCGAGGATGGAACCGACCAGTAGCGCGGGGTCGTTATGCGCATCGCCGAGGATGATCGGCGCGAACGGACGCGGATCCCCTGCGGCCCACTGCTGTAACAGAACCGACTTCCCGTACCCAGAGGGCGCGTTCAGGAGCACCACCGGAGCGGCGCTCTCGTTCAGCTTCGCGATCAAGCGCACCCGCGGGACGAGGGCAGAGCCCGCCGTAGCCGAGTGCGACGCCGCGGCGCCGTGGACGGTGGCAACTGAGTCCTTGGTCGACAACTCGATCCCCCTCGCTAGGGAATTCGGCGTACCAAATGACCCTAGCCCTGCTGGGGACGTGTGGCAATCGCGCACTGCGCGCCTTTGGACTCAGCGGGAGACGGCCCCGATCGCGATCAGGTCCTCCCGGTGGACCCAGGTGTCGGCAAGCGTGCGCCCTCCACCGGCCTCGACCGCATCGCGCAGAGGGATCGCCCAGCGATGCTCGATCAGGGCGATGGCGGAGGAGGTGCCGGGCGGGATCGCGTCCGCGAGGTACCAGATGTCTTCCTCGTCGAGCTGCCACCAATCCGCGGTCACGGGCGCTCCCGGGTCGACCCATGGAGCCTCCTCGCCGCCGGCGCCCTGGGCGAGCAGGGCGCCGACCAGTGCCCCGGACTCTTCTCTCTCCTCCACCGACAGGCCGCTGAACTCAATCTTCGCGATACCGCCCAGTTCGTCCTTGGCGACGAAGAGCAGGTCCACCAGGCGGATGATCTCGTGCTCGCGCAAGCGTCTCAGCTCGGCAAGAATATTTCGGTCGAATTTCCCCCCCTTTAATTCGAGGACCAGCAGCTGTACGGGCCCCAGGACGTTCATGGGTCGCCTCCCAGCGATTCCAGCTTGGACCGGTCGTCGACTCTGTCGGGCTCCGAACCCGCGCCGCCGGCCGGCTCCGCAATCCCCCTATTGCTTGCCTGCTTCCCGGCCGGCTGTATTTCGGCCGCGGTCTTGGCCAATCGCCGACCAACTGCATATCCGGCATCGCCCACCATCGCCGCCCGCCTCAACGGGCGTCTCCTGTTAAGTGGCATGCGCCCCTCCTCGCCTTTGTTGCCTGGGGGTCAGACGTCACGCTCGACGGTGATTCGTCCGGAGCGCTCGGCATCGAGCAGCGCTTTGTAGTCGGCCTCGTTCTGGTCGGCGTAGGCATCGGCGAACTCCGCGATTGCCTGGTCGAACTTGTCGCCCTTCCCCATGTAGGCCGAGATCGCAGCTCGATCACCGGTGCGTGCGTGTGCCCGGGCGAGGCTCCAGCCACAGAGGGCGGCGTAGCCCGCCATCATCTCCGGACTCATCAAATCGATCTCCGCCGAGCCCTTGCCGTCCCAGAGCTGGCGAACATAGAAGTCGCGCTTGTTCCCGTCGACTCCGTCGACCGTAATCCAGCCGAGGAGGATGTCGCTCGCCGCCTGGGTGAGTCGCTGACCCGCGACCACCCTGCGGCCGTGCTGGCGAAAGCGGCTGGCGCCCGCGAACGGCTCGAGCACCGAAGGACCGGCTTCCTTGATCTGGAGGAAGAGCGGATCGGCCTCGTCGCGACCGACCAGAAGGGCGATCCAAGCCCGGGTTCCGACGCTGCCGACGCCGACCACCTTGTGGGCGCCGTCTACGTAGTGGTAGCGCTCGACCAGCGCCCGGACCTGGTCATCAAGGCTCTCCCGGTACTTGCGCAGGGCTCCGTCGATCATGCCGCTGATCTCAGATGGCTCCCGCTTTTCTCGTTCTGCCAGCCTTTCGATCGGAACCAGAAGCGGCGGCCGATCGGCGATCCGCAGTTTTCCGTCGCGGATTTCGGTCAGCTTTTTGAGGCCTCGCAGGCTGCCCTTGTTACGGGCCTTGGCCGCGTTCTTTTCTATCCGGTGTCGCTCCTTCTTGGTCACCGTCGCCTTCGCACGAGCGGTGATGTCATCGGCATCCAGGCGCGCGTACCAGACGTCGATCTCGCTCATCCCGTTGAAGCCCTCCATCCCGGTGCGGTATTCGCGCACCGCGCTGAGCACCGCGTCACGGATCTCGCCCGCTGCGAAGTTGCGGTCTCGACCGCCGATCGCGACGCTGGCGGCGAGCCGCTTGACGTCCCACTCGAAGGGACCGGGAAGCGTCTCGTCGAAATCGTTGATGTCGAAGACCAGCCGGCGGTCGGGCGCCTCGAAGACACCGAAGTTGGACAGGTGGGCGTCGCCGCACAGCTGAACCCGCAGTCCGGAGTTGGGGCCGGCGCCGAGGTCTGCGGCCATGATGCCGGCGGCGCCGCGGTAGAAGGTGAATGCGGACGCAAGCATGCGCCCGTAGCGCACCGGCACCAGCTCCGGGACACGGGACTCGTCCTGCTCCGCCAGAACTTCAACTGGCCCGACCCGATCGGAAGCAGGCTTCCACGCAGCCTGGGACGTCCGCGAGACCAGCTTTCGCGCCTTCTTGCCGGACTTCGTCTGAAGCCTGAGGGAGCGCTGCTCGGATACTTCGGTCGTCACGGTCATTGTGGGCCCTTCCTGAGAGCGTCCCGTGGCGCGGGCACGCCGTAGTTCCAGATCGAACCCAGCCTAAGTATTGGTCGTGAGGGCAACATCATCCGAACCAGGTGATTCGCCTGGGCCGCGCTGAGCAGGTGTTGCCATCGCGTTGGCTGTGGGGTGGCCGCTCGGCGTGCCTATCGGCCACGGCTATGGAATCGTGGGATAGAGTCGACTTTGGGTCTGAGAACTGACTTGGGCTCGTCATCGACTCGGTTGCTCAGGGCACGGAGGGAGGAGATCACCGATGAGAGACGGGGAACCGTCCTCGGCGACCATCTGGGCGATGGCTGCTCTTGGCGCGATCGCGCTCAGTTTCGCCATCGCCTTCGTCGCGGGTTTCTTGCTCGGGCATTTCACCGGCGACACGACGACCACGACTGTCGCGGCCTCCGAAGGGAGTGCAGGCCAAACCAAGGTCGCACCTGGAGGAGCCGAAGCCGAAACGGCGCAGGGCGCCGCCGAAGAAGGGGCGAGCGAACCCGGCGCCTATGTCTTCATCGCCACCGGCTGCGGCTCCTGCCACACGTTCGCTGCCGCCGGCACCACCGGCACCGTCGGTCCCAACCTGAACGAATACCTCGCCCCCGATGATGACGCGGCCGGGATCGAAGAAATGATCGTCGACCCCGAAGCCGAGATCGCCGAAGGCTATTCGGGCGGCATCATGCCCCAGACATACGGGCAGAGCATCGCCAAGGAAGAACTCGAACAGCTGGTCCAGTTCCTGGTCGACAACTCGCCCGCCGGTGGCACGGAAGAAGAGGGTGCCGGCGGTGAGGAAAACGACAAGGGCGGCCACACCAAGTGAGCCGCTGAGCCGGACCCGGACGTATCGGGACCGGGCCTCCATCGAGCTGATTCCTCTCTGGCGCCCGAGGGCTGACCGCGAAAGATGTATCGCTGAGGGGGGGCCGAGACCGGGCACGTCAGGCCCGCGCATCTCGCGGCCCTCTGCCTGAGACGAGTCCGATGCGCAGACGACGCTCGACACCTTGGTCACCCTCGAGGATGCGTTCATCGCCGCCCACCTCGTCGGCGTCCGCAACTTCAGCACCGCTGACGTGGGGTGACCGCAGCGCGGATCATGGGGATCGAGAGAGCGTCGATCCGCCCAACGACAACGGCTATGACTTGTGGGCTCCCCGCACTCACAGTTCGTCGACAGCGTTGGAGCTGTCCAGCGTCATCAGTGTGCTGAATGGGCTGATCACCCTCATAAGCGCGCGCCTACGTCATGGTCGGCGTCAACCTCCGCCAAGAACGAGGTGAGCCGCCTTGCGACGATCTTGTCCGTGCCCCCCTTCCACGGTGGCTCGGTCGAGAGGATCGAGGTTTCGCCATGCCCTCCCCCGAGCCGTCCCTGCAGATAGAGGGGCTCATAGCCCGTCCAGAGGACCGCCCGCAGGATCGGGTCGAAGGCGCTCGGCTCGATCGGCACGCCCAGCTCGGCGGCGATAGCTTCCGCCGCGACGTCCGCCTGCTGGGCGGCGATGCCGCCCTGCTTGACGGGGAAGCTGGTGGTGTCGCCGGCGGCGTAGATCCGCTCACGATGCAAGGCGCGGCAGTGGTCGTCGATGCGGACGAAACCGTCGGAGTCGTGGATGAGCCCGCTTACGGCCTGGCCCTCGAGGCGCGGCAGGCTGATGACCTCGTCGAAGTCGAGCCTCGCCTCCGGAGCCACCTGCAAGCGGCCCCCATGGAAGCCGACCGGGTGGGTTCCCGAGATCACCTCGATCCCCCTCTGCTCAAGGAGCGTCGCGACGGCCTCGCTGACGCCGCGCCCGAACAGCTGCAAGGGGGCGTCCTCGGGAGTCACGACGGTCAGCTCGTGGTCCTCGACGCCCGCCCGCGAGAGCTCAGCCTCGGTCAGAAGGGCCAGCTCGTACATCGGCAGCGACCAGCCCCCGCCGCTCGGCATCGTGAAGGCGGCACGGCGGATCTGGCGGGCCTTGAAGCGCCCGATCACCTCTTCGACGTCGGTGGCGTCGGCGATCCCCCAGAAGGTCGTGGCGCCGGGTACCGGCCACTGGCGCGAGGCGCCGGCGGCGAAGAGGAGGTGGTCGTAGGGAACGGAGCTGCCCTGAAAAGTGGTCGCGAGACGGGCCGAGGCGTCCACCGAGACGATGCTGTCGGGATGGAACTCGGAGCCGCAGCGCCGCGCCAGCGCCGGCAGATCGTACGTTTTCAGCACCGCGCTGCCGAACGGCTTGCCGACCGCGTAGGGGCGATAGACGAAGTCGTTCCGGGCCGCGTAGATCTCGACCGCCGCCCGGTCACCCGCCAGGTCATGCAGGATGAGCGCCGCCTCGAGCGCCGCCACCCCACCTCCGACGATGACGACTTTTTCCTTCATTTCACGGCCTTCCGTCTCGGGTCCGGTGTCGACTGCAAATGTCGCCGCGATCGTGCGCGCCGCCATCCGCTCTGTCCCCCCGACCTGGGTACGGCAGAACCCCGATGGGCCTCGCGTTGCCGGCGGGCGGGATCAGGCCGAGCGGACCCCGGGACAGGGGAAGCCGCCGAGTTCGAGGGCCCGCCGGCCGGCCGGTCCCGAGGAAGGTGAGGAGCGCGGGCTCTTTCGGCCACCACGCTTGGCGGCCTGAACGGATGGCGACTCCGTAGCCCGCCGCAGCCGGACTGCGGCAACCCCGACGCCGGCGCGACGCGCCACCGGTTACGTTGATCCCGTGTTCATCACCGATGGCAGTCGCCCCTTCCGCGCGTCCTCGGCGAACCAGGACCGACGCGACCCGTCCCCACCGAGGTGACGGGTGGCGCCGTGGAACTGGCGCTTGCGATCACCGTCGCTGTCGCGTTCGCGTTGACCAACGGCTTTCACGACGCCGCCAACGCGATCGCCACCCTGGTCACCACCCGCGCCGCGCGTCCTGGACCGGCCGTGGCGCTGGCGGCGGCATTCAACCTGCTCGGGGCGCTGGTCGTCGGCACCGCGGTCGCCTCGACGATCGCCGGGATCGTCACCGTGTCCGGGCCCGACGCGGTCGCGGTGATCGGGGCGGGCGCGCTCGCCGCCACCTGCTGGAATGTAGGCACCTGGCGGTTCGGGCTGCCGTCGAGCTCGGCCCACGCGTTGGTCGGGGGGCTATGCGGCGCCGCCCTGGTCGACTCGGGGCTTGGTGCGATTCGTTGGGGCGGGCTCGAAGGGCTCCACCCGGTCGGCCTCGCCGGGGTGCTGATCGCCCTGGCCGTCTCGCCGCTGCTCGGGCTCGGCTTCGGCTTCGCCTTCTCGCGTTTCGACAAGCTGGCGCTGCGGCGTGCCACCCGCCGGGTCCTGCACCCGATCGTCGGCGCCGAGTGGGCGATGTCGGCGGCACTCGCCTTCGGCCACGGCGCCAACGACGGCCAGAAGGCGATGGGCCTGATCGGGGCGCTGCTGCTCGCCGACGGGCGGATCAGCTCCTTTGCCGTACCGCTCTGGGCGAAGCTCCTCTGCGGCGCCTCACTGACCCTGGGGACGGCGCTCGGCGGCTGGCGGATCATCCGCACGATCGGGCGCCGCATCTTCCGGCTCACCTCGCTCGACGCGTTCGCGTCGCAGAGCGCCTCGACCGCCGTCGTCCTCCCCGCCTCCTACCTCGGCGCGCCGGTCTCGACCACGCAGGTGGTCGCCTCC
>JBOGYZ010000019.1:0-40216 GCA_050697015.1 Solirubrobacterales bacterium | reverse complement strand
GGCAGCGCCTCCGGGAGGGGCAGCGGACCCTCGCGCAGGAGGTCCTCGGCGTCGAGCGGCGCTTCGACGACCTCGAGGGTGGGTGAGCCCTCCATCAAGTCCGCTCGATCGGGACCTGGTGCGTGGTTTCCTGCGGGTCGCGCAGCGGCAGTTCGATCGTCAGGATGCCGTCTTCGTAGTTGGCGACGGAGTGGTTACCGTCAACCTCCACCTGCAGCTCGACCACCCGGCGGAAGGGGCCGGAGGGGATCTCGATCTGCTGGTAGACGCGGCCCTCGGTCTCCTGCAGGGCGCGCCGGCCGACGACCGCCAGCTGGCGACCGCTGACCTCGATCCCGATCTCGGTGAGGTCGATCCCCGCGAGGTCGACCTTGACCACCGCCCGCTGCGGTTCGTCCACGTAGTACACGTCGACGTTCGGCGAGAAGCCGGAGGCCCGGCGGCTGACGTAGCGGGTGCGGCTCCAGGGATCGCCCATCAACTGGTCCATCTCCCGGCGCATCCGCGCGAAATCGGCGAAAAGGTCGCGCTGCGGCATCGCACTAAAACATACCCAGGCCGGGCCCGGGTAACAGTCAGGCGGAAACGGCGCGGCCGGTGGAGGCCCATCGCGGCGCCCGCATGAGGAGCACCGGCTGGCGCGGTGGGACCAGGCCCTCGGGGCGATTGGGCCGGAAGGTCGCGCAAGGCTCGCCGAGCTCCAGAGCGCACAAGAGGTTCCTGTGGAAATAGCAGTCCTCGCAGGACGGGGCTTTGGGCTTGCGCGGCATCGGCTCGGGCACTAAAGCAACCCAGCCACGGACGCGTCGGGCACGAATCCGCAAATCGCTACATCTGCGTCACAGCCCTTTCACATAACCCCCGCGTCTTGCGACTCGGCCGGACGGCGTCGCTAACATTCGGCCAGATGGAGGCACACGAGCGCACCCAGCGGCTGTCCGCGTCGCCGCCCCTCTTCAAGAGCGAATTCCTCAACTTCTTCTCCCGGGTCCACCCGGCGATCCCGGCGATCGTCTTCCTCCCGGTGATCGTCGCGGCGGAGGTGATCGGGGCGACCAAGGGCTGGAACGTCTGGCAGATGGTCCTCATCTCCCTCGGCGGCATCGCCTTCTGGACGCTGACCGAGTACTGGCTCCACCGCCTGATCTTCCACTGGGAGCCCGACAACGCCTTCGGCCGTCGGATGCACTTCATCATCCACGGCATCCACCACGACCATCCCAACGACAAGCTGCGCCTGGTGATGCCGCCGTCGGTGTCGATCCCCCTCGCCGCGATCTTCTTCCTCGGCTTCTGGCTGATCCTCGGCGACGCCGCCTTCCCCGCCTTCGGCGGCTTCATGCTCGGCTACCTCGGCTACGACTACACGCATTACTACGTGCACCACTTCACGCCGAAGTCGAAGACCGGCAAAAGGCTCCGCGAGGCGCACATGCGCCACCACTTCCAGGACCACCGCTACGGCTACGGCGTCTCCTCCCCACTCTGGGACGTCGTCTTCCGCACGCTGCCGAAGAAGCGCGGCCACTAAGCGGCGGCGAGCACCCGACGGTCCTCGGGGCCCGGGCGCAGGATCATCACCTCGGCGGGGGCGCGCTCGAGGAGCCAGACGAGGTCGTCGCCGGAGAGGCCCTGGGTGCCGGTGGCGCCGGCGGAGACGACGACGCGGTCGAAGTCCTCTTCGGAGAGGAGGCGGGCGAGCGCGTGGCGGTAGGTGCGGCCGCGCTCGATCCGGGCGTCGACCGGGACGCCTTTGGCGGCCGCCCGCTGTTCGATCGCCTCCAGCATCCCCATCGCCTGGCCCGCTTCCTTGGGGATCGGGCATTCGAGCGGCAGGCTCTTCGGTACCTGGGCCAGGTAGGCGGGCATCAGGGTCGCGCCCTCGGCGCGGGAGAGGCGCAGCGCCGCGTCGACCGCCCGACGGGAGATCTCGGTGCCGGTGAAGGGCAGGAGGATGTGGTGGACCGCTTCCGGTTCGGCGGGCGCCTTGCGGCCGTGGCGGGACTTGGCGAGCCAGAATCCGCCGACCCCGCCGAGCACCAGGGCGACAGCGATGAGGACGTGCTCGAGGCGGATGGCCAAGGCGGCCGTGGCAAGCCAGCTCATGACGACGACTCCTCGTCGCGCAGGCCGCGGTGGGCGACGATGCGGACGTCGACGCCGGGCGGCGTCGCCCGCATCAGCCGCTGCGGGAGCGGTTCGCGCAGGCGGGCGAGGCCGCGTGGCGCGGGCGACTCGCCGACCATGATGTAGGTGCTGCCGCGCTCGCGCGCGACCCGGGCGGCGCCGACGACGACGTCGTCGTGCTCCTCGATCAGGAAGGTCGCCCCGAGCACCGACGCAAGGCGCCGCAGCGCCGTCACCTGACGCTCGCACTCGCCGTCGATCGGCGCCCCCGGGGGCTTCACCCAGAGCAGGTCGAGGTCGGTCCCCAGTCGCTGCGCCGAACGCCAGGCGCGGCGCACCAGTCGTTGCGAGCTGGCCTGCGGTCGCACCAGCGCCAGGAGCCTCTCCCCCACCGCCTTGGCGGCGTCGTTGGAGACCCGTTCGGCGTCACGCGTCCCCACCGACTCGGCCTCGGCGAAGACGAGCCGCTTCGACTCGACCTCCTCGGCGACCTGGCGCAGGCTCACCTCGCGCAGCGCCGCCAGGTTCTCGATCTTGAAGAAGTTATTGAGGGCGGCGTCGATGTTCTGGGTCGGGTAGATCTTCCCCTCCCGCAGCCGCGCGATCAGCGCCTCCGGGGTGAGGTCGATCAGCACCACCTCGTCGGCACCGCCCAACACCTTGTCGGGGACCGTCTCCCGGACCCGGACCCCGGTCAGCTCGGCGACCTGGTCGTTCAGCGACTCGAGGTGCTGGACGTTGACGGTCGAGAAGACGTCGATGCCCGCCGCCAGCACCGCGGCGATGTCCTCGTAGCGCTTCTCGTGCTCCAGTCCCGGCGGGTTGGTGTGGGCGAGCTCGTCGATCAGCGCCAGCTCGGGCGCGCGGCGCAGGAGACCGGGAAGATCCATCTCACTCACCGTGGCGCCACCGCGGATCTCGACGATGCGCCGCGGCAGCTCCTCGAGCCCGCGCGCCTGGGCGCTGGTCTCCGCCCGCTCGTGCGGCTCCAGATAACCGATCACCACGTCGCGCCCGGCCTCGGCTTCGGCGTGTCCCTCCTGCAGCATCCGGTAGGTCTTGCCCACCCCGGCGGCCATGCCGAGGAAGATCTTGTAGTGACCGCGCGGCGCCGCCTCGGTAGCCGCCGACTCGGCGCTCTGATCGGAGGTCGCCGGAGGCACCGCGGGCTCCTAGGACGTCCCGCGAAGGGCGGCGAGCACTTCCGCGACCCGCTTGCGGAGGTCGCCGCGACGTCGCGGCGCGTAGAGCGGGCCGGTGCCCTCGGAGACGATCTTGGATGCCATCGCGACCCCTTGACAGTAGACCGGGGTGGTCCCGATCAGGAGTTCCTCCTGAACCGTCCGGACGGGGTGGTCGGTGCCCGGCGCCTGATGATGCGCCCGCACCTCAGGCCCCCAGCAGGTTGTGGACGACGAGGTCGATCAATTTGATCCCGACGAACGGGACGATCAGGCCGCCGAGCCCGTAGATGAGGATGTTGCGACGCAGCAGTGCCGTCGCGCCGATCGCCCGGTACTTGACCCCTTTCAACGAGAGCGGGATCAGCAGGGGGATGATCAGGGCGTTGAAGATGACGGCCGAGAGGATCGCCGACTGCGGCGTCCCCAGGTCCATGATGTTCAGCGAGTGCAGGGGGCCGTTGGACTGGCCGGAGGCCGCCCACGTCGCCGCGAACATCGCGGGCAGGATCGCGAAGTACTTGGCGACGTCGTTCGCGATCGAGAAGGTCGTCAGGGCGCCGCGGGTGATCAGCAGCTGCTTGCCGACCTCGACGATCTCGATGAGCTTCGTCGGGTTGGAGTCGAGATCGACCATGTTGCCCGCCTCGCGCGCCGCCTGGGTGCCCGTGTTCATCGCCACGCCGACGTCGGCCTGCGCCAGCGCCGGGGCGTCGTTCGTGCCGTCCCCGGTCATCGCGATCAGCCGACCGTCGGCCTGCTGCTCCTTGATCAGTTCCAGCTTTCGCTCCGGGGTGGCTTCGGCGAGGAAGTCGTCGACGCCCGCCTCCTCGGCGATTTTGGCGGCCGTGAGTTTGTTGTCGCCGGTGACCATGATCGTCCGGATGCCCATCGCCCGCAGCTGGTCGAAGCGGGATTTGATCCCCTCCTTGACGATGTCTTTGAGGTAGACGACGCCGAGCACACGCTCGTCGCGGGCGACCGCCAGCGGCGTGCCGCCCTCGCGGCCGATCCGGTCGAGCTCCTGCCGCAGCTCCCCCGGCGCGTGACCGCCCTCCTGCGTGATCCAAGCTTCGATCGCGTCGCCGGCGCCCTTGCGCAGCTGCGTCCCGTCGAAGTCGACGCCGCTCATGCGGGTTTCGGCCGTGAACGGCACGAAGATTGGTTCGTGCCCGGCGAAGTCGTGCTCGCGCACCCCGTAGCTTTTGGCCAGGACGACGATCGAGCGTCCCTCCGGGGTCTCGTCGGCGAGCGAGGACATCTGCGCCGCCTCGGCCAGCTCCTCGCCGCTCACGCCGGGCATCGGGATGAACTCGACCGCCTCGCGGTTGCCGAGCGTGATCGTGCCGGTCTTGTCGAGGAGGAGGACGTCGCAGTCGCCGGATGCCTCGACCGCGCGGCCGGAGAGCGCGAGGACGTTGCGGCGGACCAGGCGGTCCATGCCGGCGATCCCGATCGCCGAGAGGAGGGCGCCGATGGTGGTCGGGATCAGGGCGACCAGCAGCGCGATCAGCGTCGTCTCCGAGAGTTCGGTGCCGGCGAAGAGCGCGAACGGCCGCAGGCTGACGACCACCATGATGAAGATCAGGGTCAGCGCCGCGAGCAGGATTCCAAGCGCGATCTCGTTCGGCGTCTTGCGCCGCGAGGCGCCCTCGACCAGGGCGATCATGCGGTCGAGGAAGGAGCCGCCCGGCTCCTGGGTGATTTCGACGACGATGCGGTCGGAGAGCACCTTGGTGCCGCCGGTGACGGCCGAGCGATCGCCGCCCGCCTCGCGGATCACCGGGGCCGACTCGCCGGTGATCGCCGACTCGTCGACCGAGGCGATGCCCTCGATCACGGTGCCGTCGCCGGGAATCCCCTCGCCGGCCTCGACCACGACGATGTCGCCGCGGACCAGCTCGGCGGCCGACTTCTCGGTGCCGTCGCGCATCTTCGCGCTGGCCTCGGTGCGCATCGCCCTGAGGCTCGCCGCCTGAGCGCGGCCGCGACCCTCGGCGAGAGCCTCGGCGAGATTGGCGAAGACCACCGTCAGCCAGAGCCAGATGGTGATCGAGAAGGTGAACCAGGCGGGCTGATGGCCACCGCCGAGGCTTTCGCCGCCGAAGACCTGGATGAACCAGGCGACCGTGGTGATCACGGCGCCGATCTCGACCACGAACATGACCGGGTTACGGACCTGGACGCGCGGGTCGAGCTTGGTGACGGACTCCCACAGGGCGGGCCGCAGGATCTCGCGGTCGAAGAGCGAGCGCGACTGGTTGCGCTCTGATGAGGTTTTGGTCTCCTCGGTCGGGGTGGAGGTCTCGTCGGTCATTTCAGTGGTGCTTCCTTGTCGAGTGCGATGTTGAGTTCGAGCACGTTCACGCCCGGCTCCCCGAGCACGCCCAGTGAGCGGCTGTCGGTGTTCTGGGAGATCAGTTCTTCGACCTTGGCCAGCGGCAGGTGGTGGATCGCGGCGATCCGGTGAGCCTGGATTTCCGCGTTCGCTTCCGAGATGTCGGGGTCGACGCCCGAGGCCGACTGGGTGACCGCGTCGACAGGGACGTCTTCGCGGGTCAGCGAGTGGTCGTAAGGCTTGTTCAGCTTCACGTAGGCGGCGAGTTCTTCGCGAATCTCTTCGCGGGTTTCGACGCTGTTCGGTCCTTCGTTGCCGAAGAAGGTGACGTTGCCCGAGTATTCGGTCGCCGAGGGGCGCGAGTGAAACCAGGCCTTGCCCTTGAATTCCTGGCCGATCAGGTGCGAGCCGACGACCTTGCCGTCGAGCGACACCTTGGAGCCGTTGGAGGCGCCGGGGAAGACGACCTGCGAGATCCCGGTGATCGCCAGCGGGTAGAGGATGCCGAGCACGATGGTCATCGCGACGATCGCGATCACGCCAGTGAGGAGGTCCTTGCGGAGTCCGTTGGCCATCAGAACAACCTCCCGCTGAGCCCGTTGGCGATCGGGCCGAGCAGGATCGCGGGGAAGAAGGTGAGGGCGCCGACCAGGATCACGATCCCGACCAGGAGGAAGACGAAGGTCGGGTTGTCGGTGCGCATGGTGCCGAGGCCGGCAGGCGAGACTTTCTTGCCCGCCAGGGCGCCTGCGATGGCGAGGACGAAGAGGATCGGCGCGTATCGCGCGGCCATCATCGTGAAGCCGCCGAGCAGGTTGGCGAAGGTGATGCCGTAGGCACCGACGTTGCCCGGAGCGTGGGGCTGCAGGAAGCCGGTGTAGCCGGCCCAGGCGGAGCCGTTGTTGTTCGCCTGCGAGAGGTAGGCGTAGAGGTTCTCCGAGAAGCCGGTCGGATTGATCCCCGCGTAGAGCGAGCGTTTGCCGAGCTCGGTGGCCGAGGCGAGGCCGGCCGAGAGGAGCACCGCGAGAGGCGTGAAGAGGACGCCGAGCGAGACCAGCTTGATCTCCCGGGCTTGGATCTTCTTGCCGAGGTACTCGGGGGTACGGCCGACCATCAGGCCGCCGATGAAGACGGCGAGGATGACGTAGAGGAGCATCGAGTAGAGGCCGGCACCGACGCCGCCGAAGATCACCTCGCTGAAGCCGAGGTTGGAGAACGGCACCGCGCCGCCGATGCCGCTCAGCGACTCGAAGGCGCTGTTGACCGCGCCGCTCGAGGTGACGGTGGTGATCGCGGTCCAGAGCGAGCTGTCGGCGATACCGAAGCGCTGCTCCTTGCCCTCCAGGTTGCCGCCGGTCGAGCCGTGGATGGCGGTGGTGTGGAGGCCGGCCGCGTGCTGCGCGGGGGTGCCATGCTGCTCGGCCATGTAGACGACGACCACCCCGATGACGAAGAGGACGAACATCGCCGAGAAGATCGCCCAGCCCTGGCGCTGGCTGCCGACCATGCGCCCGTAGGTATAGGTGAGCGCGGCCGGGATCATCAGCATCAGCAACATCTCGAAGAAGTTGGTGAGGCCGCTCGGGTTCTCGAACGGGAAGGACGAGTTGACGTTGAAGAAGCCACCGCCGTTGTTGCCGAGCTCCTTGATCACCTCCTGTGAGGCGACCGGGCCCTGGGCGAGGATCTGGGTGCCGCCGGAGAGGGTGTGGATCACCGTCGCGTGGCTGAGGTTCTGGATCACGCCCTGGGAGACGAGGAAGAGCGCGCCGACCACCGAGATCGGCAGCAGCACGTAGAGCAGGATCCGCACGATGTCCTGCCAGAAGTTGCCGAGCGAGGTCCCGGAGCGGCTGACGATGCCGCGGATCAGCGCGACCAGTACGGCGATCCCGACCGCCGCGGAGACGAAGTTCTGCACCGCGAGGCCGGCCATCTGGGCGAAGTAGCTGAGGGTCGTTTCCCCGCCGTAGTACTGCCAGTTGGTGTTGGTGAGGAACGAGGAGGTGGTGTTGAAGCTGAGGTCCCAGGGGCCCGAGTGGAAGCCTTCCGGGTTGAACGGCTGAATGCCCTGCGTCCTCAGGATCAGGTACAGGAGGATCCAGAAGAGCAGGGAGAAGACGATCAGGCTGCGGGCGTACTGCTTCCAGTCCTGACCCTCGGCCTCGGGATTCACACGCAGCACCCGGTAGGCACCACGCTCGATCGGCCCGAAGACCGGGGACAGGAAGACGCGTTCGTTCTGGAAGACCCGTGCCAGGTAGATGCCGACCGGTTTGACCAGCGCAACCAGGACGACGATGAAGAGCGCGATCTGTACGTAGCCCTGGAACACCTAGAGGTTCTCCCCGCGCAGGAGCGCGTAGACCAGGTACACGCAGACCAGGAACGAGGCGATCAGTCCGAAGAGGTCGGCGGCGCTCATATCCGGTCGATCAGGCTGATGAGCCAGTAGAGGAGGGCGAACATGGCGATCGCGATGGCGATCGAGAAGAGATCGGCGACCGGGCTGCCGCCACCGGGGAAGATGTCTGCGGCGCTGAGGAGGTGGGCGAAAGGACTCACACGAGCATCGTGCGCCCCCACCCGTCAAGGCCGCATGAAGTTAGGCGCGCCTCGTATACAGATCTTGTGAAGGGCTACTCGGCGAAGCGATAACCGACGCCCGGGTCGGTCTTGATGTACTTGGGGCCGTCGCCGTCGGGCGGCTCGATCTTGCGGCGCAGGTTGGCGATGTGGGCACGGAGGACCTGGAAGTCGTCTTCGTACTCGACCCCCCAAACCTCGACCAGGAGGGTGCGGTGGGTCATCAGCCGGCCGCGGTTGCGGGCGAGGGTGCGGAGCAGGGAGAACTCGATCGGGGTGAGGTGGATCGGCTCGCCGTCGCGCTTCACGGTGCGGGCGGCGAGATCGATCTCAAGCCCGTCGGCGACGATCTTCGGCTCCGCCCCCTCCGGCGTCGCACGGCGCAGCACCGCCTGCAGTCGGGCGACCAGCTCGCGCGGCCCGAACGGCTTGGTGACGTAGTCGTCGGCGCCCGCCGCGAGCGCCTCGACCTTGCGGTCCTCCTCCCCCACCGCGGAGAGGACGAGGATCGGGATCCGCGTCCACTCGCGCAGCCGCCGCGTCACCTCGACCCCATCGATGTCGGGGAGCATCAGGTCGAGGATCGCCGCCTCGGGCGGTTTCACCGCCGCCAGGTCGAGCGCCTCCTCTCCGGTCGCCGCGGTCACCGCCTCGAACCCCGCGTCGCGCAGGATCACCCGCAGCGCCCGGACGATCTGCGGCTCGTCGTCGCAGACGAGGATGCGCGGCGCGGTCATCGCGACCCCCCGGGTGCTTCCGAGCTTAGGGGCCGTATTTGGCCTTTAAGCTCGGAAGCTGGGGTCGCGAAGGTGACCACGAAGCTCGACCCCTGGCCCGGCAGGGACTCGACCTCGACCTCGCCGCCGTTCGCCTCGATGAAGCCGCGGGCGATCGCCAGGCCGAGGCCCGAACCACCGCCGCTTCCCGCCCCCGGCGCGCGGTAGAACGGTTCGAAGATCCGCTCGCGGAGGTTCTCGGGGATCCCCGGGCCCTGGTCGACGACCCGCACCACCAGCCGCGGCCCGACCAGCCGCGAACGAACCAGCACCGGATGCCCCTCCCCATGCACGACCGCGTTCTCCAACAGGTTGGCGAAGGCGCGCTCGAGCTGGGTCGGGTCGGCGCGCAGCGGCGGCAGGTCATCGTCGAGCGAGAGGCGCACGTGCTCACCGTTGGGACCGATCGATTCGCGCGCCGCCGCGAGGAGGTCGCCGAGCTCGACCGGCTCGCGATGCGGCTCGGCCGCGCCCGATTCGAGGCGCGAGACGTCGAGCAGGTTCTCGACCAGCCGCGAGAGCCGCTGCCCCTCGTCGACCACCGCGTCGCTCAGTTCGCGGCGCTCCGCCGGGGTGACGCTGGGCGAGTCGAGCGCCGCGCCGGCGGCGATGATCGCGGTCAGCGGCGTCCGCAGGTCGTGGGACACCGAGCGCAGCAGCGACGTCTTCAGCTCGTCGGAGCGCCGCACCGCGTCGGCCTCGATCGCCTCTTCGCGCATCCGGTCGCGCTCGGCGGCCAGCTCGGCGGCCTCTCGCAGCGCCCGGTCGGCCTCCTCGCGGCGGCGTTCCGACTCGGCCGCGCGCGCCCGCGCCAGCTCGGCCAGGGTGCCGCCGGCGATCGCGACGATGACGAAGACGACCAGGGCGACGATGTCGTGCTGGGCGTTGATCGTCAGCGTGCGCAGCGGCGGCAGGAAGAAGAAGTTGAAGACGAGCGCGCTGAGGACGGCGGTGCCGATCCCCATCCAGAGACCCCAGACGGTCGCGATCAGCAGTACCCCGGGGATGAAGACGATGCCGAGCGAGACCGGCTCGGCGATCGTTTCCAGCGCCGCGACCACACCGGTGCCGATCCCGACGACGACGATCGCGGCGAGGACACCGAGCCCGGTCGAGGGTGACTTGGCGCTGAGCCGGAACATCCCGGCAGCGTAGAGCGCTACTCGTACTGGAGCGACTCGAGCACGTCCAACCGCGAGGCGCGGCGGGCGGGGACGATCGCGGCGATCACGCCGAGCAGGGCGGCGAGGACGAGGATCCCGATCAGCGTGCCGACCGGGTAGCTGAGCGTGAAGCCTTCCTGCTTCAGCGGCTGGGCGATCAGGGCGGCGAAGACAACGCCGATGATCAGCCCGAGAATCGCCCCGATCAGCGCCGTGATCACCGCCTCGTAGCGGATCATCGTCCGCACCTGACGCCGCGACATGCCGATCGCGCGCAGCATGCCGAGCTCCCGCGTGCGCTCGTAGATCGAGAGGCCGAGGGTGTTGGCCACCCCGACCAGGGAGATGAACACCGCCAGCCCGAGTAGCACATAGAAGAGGCTGACGACCGAATCGATCTGCTTTTCGCGTTCTTCCTTCAGTTCGCCCTGGTTCAGGACTTCGGCGGTGGGGAAGGCGCGTTCGGCCCCGATGGTGAGCGCCACCTGCACTTTTTCGGCATCGGCACCGGGTTCGAGGATGACGAAATCGGTGGTGTCCTTCGTCTGCTTGAAGGAGTCGGCCATCACCTGCTGGGTGACGACGACACTGCCGAACACCCCGAGCTTCGATTCGAACTCGCCCGCGACCGTGAAGGTCGGCCGTTCCTCGGCCTGGCTCAGCAGAGTGAATTCGTCGCCGACTTGGAGGTTGTGTTCCTTGGCGAAATCGTCGGAGACGATCGCTTCGTCGTCGGCCAGGTTCCGCAGCTTCTCCGGGCCGCCTTTCACCCATTCGACTTCGACCCCTTCCTCGATGTTCGGGGTCGTCCCGTTCACTTTCACAGTGCCGCCGCCCGGCCCGACGAACTTGGCTTCGGCGCCGCGGATCGTTGCCACGCTCTTCACCCCCGGGACTTTCGCCGCGGCCAGCGCAGCGCCGGCCGGGATCGGCGAGAAGCCGTCGGAGTTCTCGATCACCAGACCGCCGGCGAAGTTTTCGTCGATCACCTTGGCGACCGAGGCCTTCAGCCCGGAGGCGAAGACGGTGATGAAGGTGACCAGGGCGAGTGCGATCATCAGCGCCGCCGCGGTGATCGCGGTGCGTCCAGGGTTGCGCTTGGCGTTCTCGCGGGCGAGGCGGCCGGTGAGGCGTCGCACCAATTCGAGCGGCCGGCCCGCGACGTCGGCGAGCGGTCGCACCAGGGCCGGACTGAAGAGCGAGACGGCGATCACTACGGCAAGCCCACCGCCGCCGATCCGCGCCGCCCGCGAACCGATCCCGCCGCCGCCCGCGAGTCCGGCGACGACGAAGGCGACCCCGACCAGGCTGAGGAGGCCCGCCACGGCGAGGAGGGCGATGCGGCGACGCCGGCTCGGCACCGGGGTGAAGGCGTGCAGCGCGGCGATCGGCGGCACCCGGGTCGAGCGCACCGCCGGGATCAGTGCCGACAGCGCGGTGACGACGAAGGCGACCACGAAGGCGACGATCACGGTGCGCGCCTCCAGCACCGGGCTGGTCGTCGGCAGGTCGGCGCCGATCGCCGAGAAGAGCTGGCGGAGCCCGGCGGCGACCGCGTAGCCGCCCACCAGGCCGATGATCGCCCCGATCAGCCCGATCGCCGCCGCTTCCGACAGAACCGAGCCGAGGATCTGTCGCCGCGACGCGCCCAGCGTGCGCAGCACGCCGAACTCGGAGATCCGCTGGGCGACCGTGATCGAGAAGGTGTTGAAGATGATGAAGGCGCCGACCAGGACGGCGACGTAGCCGAAGACGAGCAGGATCGTCTGCAGGAACCCGAGGTTTTCGCGGATTTCTTCGGTGCTGCGGTCGGCGTTTTCCTTCGCCGTCTCCACCCGCGCCGAGAGGGGCAGCACTCTTTCGATCCGTTTTTTCAGCGTCTGCTCGGAGACGCCGTCGTCGGAGGCGACCGAGATCTGGTCGAACTGCCCACGCTTATGGGTCAACTGCTGGGCGACCGGCAGCGTCACCTGGGCGATCGAGGCGCCGCCGAAGGAGGCCTGCCCGAGCTGGGTCAGCCCGACCAATTTGAACGGCTCGACCTTCCCCGCGCCGATGATCTTCAGCGTGTCGCCGATTTCAAGGTCGGCCGATTCGGCCGCCGCCTTGTCGAGCGAGGCTTCACCCGGGCCGCGGGGCCTGCGCCCGTCGACGTAGGTCAGCGACTCGAGTTCCTTCGGCAGCGTCGACGAGATGAACTTCGGCGCGAATTTCGTCCCGATCGCCTTGTTTTCCGCGTCGAAGAACCCGCCCGGCGTGAAGATCGCCCCGGCCGCCTGCTTCACCCCCTTGACCCCGTTCACCTTCGGCAGGTAGGTGGCGGGGATCGTCGGCACTTCGCCGCTTTCCTGCTTGACCGGGTTCTGCGCGGTGATCACCACCGAGGTCCCCTGCAGCGACTCGGTGAAGATTTCGTCGAAGGCGGCGAAGATCGTGTCGGTCAGGACGTAGGAGCCGGCGATGAAGGCAATGCCAAGGATCACCGCCAGCGAGGTCGCGAAGGCCCTCACCTTGCGCGCCCAGAGGCTCTTGAGAGCGAGCCTGGTCACCGAGCCGCGCCCGCCCCTAATCGAGCTGCTTCATCAGCTCGATCACGTCGTCGGCGCCGCCGGGCACGCCGTCCTGGACGATCTTGCCGTCCCGCAGGGTAATCAGCCGGTCGGCGTGGGCGGCCGCGACAGGATCGTGGGTCACCATCACCACGGTCTGCCGGAACTCGTCGACGGCGCGGCGCAGCAGGTCGAGCACGTCCTCGCTCGCCTTCGAGTCGAGGTTGCCGGTGGGCTCGTCGGCGAAGACGACCGCCGGTTTCGAGACCAGTGCCCGCGCCACCGCGACCCGCTGCTGCTGACCGCCGGAGAGCTCGCTCGGTCGGTGCGTGCGCCGGTCCTCCAGCCCGACCGTGCCGATCAGCTGGTCGACCCACTCCTTGTCCGGCTTGCGCCCGGCGATCGAGAGCGGCAGCACCAGGTTCTCCTCCGCGGTCAGCACCGGCAGCAGGTTGAAGAACTGGAAGACGAAGCCGAGCTTGTCGCGCCGCAGCTTGGTCAGCTCGCCGTCGTCGAGATGGGTGATGTCGACCCCGTCGAGCGTCACCGTCCCCGCGGTCGGCGTGTCCAGCCCGGCAAGGATGTGCATCAGCGTCGACTTGCCCGAGCCCGAAGGTCCCATGATCGCGGTGAAGCGATCCCGGTCGAAGGCGGTGCTGACCCCATCGAGGGCAACGACCTCCGTCTCCCCGGAGCCATAGACCTTGGTCAGCTCGGAGGCGACTATGACCTTTGCGTCCGGGGCGGCCACGCCCCTGCACGGTAGCGATCGACGCCGGGAGAGGAGGTCAGTCGAGGATGGAGCCTTTGATCAGCTGCGCCTGGAAATCGCCTCCGGCAAGCGGGAACGGCTGCCCGCCGAGCAGCGGCACTCGCAACGAGCCGCTCCACCGTGGCTTGGCGCCGATGCGCCGTTCGAAAGTCGCGCTGCCGGTGAACGGGGCGGGCGGGGCGATCCGCGCGGTCCCGGCTTTGAGGTTCCAGGTGAAGTCGCGGGGAGGGCCTATCTGCTGAGCGCCCCGGGCGATCAACATCCCTTCGAGCTTTTCGGACTGGAAGGCGCTGAAGAAGACGTTGCGGCGGTGTTTCGCTTCGCCTTCGAAGACGACCATCGACCGCAGCGGCCGGGTGCTGTCGTGGACCAGCAGGGACGCTTCTTCCTTGCCGGCCTTGGGTTTCGCCTTTACCGCGGTCATTCGCGAAGCCGTCGCCCTGCGGCCTTCCGTGCACCCCCTCGTCGACGGCACCAGGAACGTGCCGCGAGCGCGCGGCGCTTCGAACTTCACGTATTCGTTCTCGCCGGTGAAGACGAAGGTGCCTTCGAAGTTGCCTTCGCCGCAGAGCCTTGCTCCCTTCACCGGGGTGAACGTGTAGTCGAGTTCCCCCAATTGCCCGAAGCGCGCCTTCATCGTGTCGTCGGTGAATTCCGCGCCCGTCTCGTAGACAGCCACTTCGCCGTGCCGATAGAGGGACAGCACGACCTTTTCTTCGCTGATCTCGCTTTTCACCGAGACCAGGAAGCCGCCCTCGTGAAGTTCGAATTTCACGTCGCGGATCGGCGCTTCGGCGCCCGATGCGGCCGAGGCGGCGGCGAGCAGCGTCGCGACCGAGGCGGCAAGGATGAGAACGGCGCGCCTCACTCGTCGAAGGGTTCTTCTCTGAGGAAGCGGGCGCGGAAGGCGGGGCCGGTGAGCTCTATCGGTCGGCCTTCGAGGGTCGGGACCCGGAGGGTCCCTTCCCAGATCCCCCTGCCTCCCCGGCCCGGGGTCAGCCGCGCCCAGCCGGTGAACGGGGCGGGCGGCTTCAGCGTCGCGGTGCCCGCCTTGGGGTTGTGACGGAAGGACCCCGCCCGGGTGCGGAGGGTCGCGCCACGGGCGATCCGCATCCCTTCCTTTTCTTCGATTTGCGAGGCGGAGATGATCACCGTCGGGCGAACACCCCGCGCTTGCCATTCGTCGACGGTGACCCGACGACCCGTACCGCGCTCGAACGAACCCGCGATCGCCTCGAGGTGGACCTCCTCCGCGACTGCGATAAGCCCTCCTTCTTCTTCTTCAGACCCGATGCAGCCTTCGAATTCCCCCCCAACCTTGCCGCCTTCGGCTTCGTCGGCGTCGATGTGGATGTATTCGTTTTCGCCGGTGAAGGTGAAGTTGCCGGTGAAGGTCAACTCCCCGAGGCACTTTCGTGCCCCTTTCTTCGGCCCGAAGTGGAAGTTCAGTTCGCCGAAGGCGCCGAACTTCGCCGCCAACGAGTCGTCGGTGATCAAGGCCGGCACCTGGTAGGCGGAGGTCAGCCCATCGCGGGAGATCGACAAGGTCGCGGTCTGGTCGCCGTCGTTGTCTTCGGCAAAGACGCTGACGGTGAAGCCTTCGACGGGCAGCGTGAAGAGCACGTCTTCCTTCTCTTCGATGAATTCGAGTTCTTCCTCGGGAGGCGAAGGCGCGGCCGTCGCCAGGCCCGGGACCGAGGCGAGCAGTCCGGCGAGTATCGCCCCTGCGATGACGAGAGCACGGCGCATCGCGGCGAACAATACGCTGAGCGGCCGTGCCCGTAATCGACGACTTCGACGGTTTCCTGGTCGACCTCGACGGGGTCGTGTGGACCGGACGTGAGCCGGTCCCGGGCTCGCCGGAGGCGCTGGCGACGATGCTGGCGGCGGGCAAGGAGCTCGTCTTCGTCACCAACAACCCGACCAAACTGCCCGCCGAATACGCGGAGCGGCTGCGGGGGATGGGCGTCGACGTGGAGCCGGAGCGGATCGTCACCGCCGGCATCACCGTGGCGCGGCTGGCGGCCGAGGCGGCGGGGCCCGGCGGCGGCGCGCTGGTGCTGGGACGCGAGCCGCTGCGCGAGCTGGTCGCCGGCGAAGGCCTGCGGCTGGTCGGCTTCGAGGCGCCGACCGAGGCCGACGTGGTCGTCGTCTCCGGCTGGCGCGACTTCACCTACATGACGCTGCTCGGGGCCAAGCAGGCGCTCGACGCGGGCGCCGCATTGGTCGCCACCAGCCACGACGCGACGATGCCGATGCCGGGCGGCGAGTGGCCGGGGACCGGCGCGATCGTGGCCGCGGTCGAGGTCTGCTCGGGGAAGAAAGCCGAGATCGCGGGCAAGCCGGAGCGCCACCTCTTTGAGCTCGCACTCTCCCGCATCCCGGACGCGAAGCGCGTGGCGATGATCGGCGACCGCCTCTCCTCCGACATCGCCGGCGGCCACGCCGCGGGCCTGAAGACCATCCTCGTCCTCAGCGGCACCTCCGGCACAGGCGGCGGCTCCGAGGACCCGGAGACCGCCGCGGTCAAACCGGACCTGACCGTCGCCAACCTCGCGGCGTTGGTCGCGTAGAAGGGTCGGAAAGGGACGCTGGCCGTCTCGGCCACGACCCTGGCAGGCTGTGGCCGTGGCCGAGACGGCCCGGGATGTGGGGAGCGATGAGGGATCGTCGCGGCCGGGTCACGGGAGGGCCACGGATCCGTCACGGGAGTCCGACCTCGTCACAGAGATGCCGGGAACGTCACCCTTCCGCGCGCCTTCCTCATCGTCACCCCCGGTGAGTTCGCACTTTCCCGCGGATAGCGCGGAGAACTGCGAACTCATCCTTCCCGGGGCCCCGTTTTCATGCGGGACCGTCACGGAGGTCGGGACTTCGTGCCGTCCCTGTGCCCGTTGATTCACGAACCCCGCCCGGGACGTATCTCGGACGACCGCAAGCGCCGGAAGGACGGGAACTGGTCACCGGCGAAACGGCGATGCTGATGCTCTACGGCCTCGCCTTCTGCGCGGTCTCGCTGGCGATCGTCTGGGGCACCACCCTCGAGCGGATCAAGTTCGGGGCCTACGTGGTCTACGCAATCGTGTTCGGTGCCGTGATCTACCCGCTGGTCGCCCACGCGGTCTGGGGCGGCGGCCTGCTCTCCGACATCGGTGGCAAGCCGGTGATGGACTTCGCCGGCTCCTCCGTCGTCCACCTGACCGGTGCGGTCGGGGCTCTCGCGGCACTGCTCCTCCTCGGCCCGCGTCGCGGCAAGTACGACGCCGAAGGAAACCCGCGGGCGATCCCCGGGCACTCGATGCCGCTGGTCGGCCTCGGGGTGATCATCCTCTGGATCGGCTGGTTCGGCTTCAACGGCGGGTCGACGTTCGAAACGTCGGGCTCGTTCTTCGGCGAGGTGATGCTGAACACCCAGCTCGCCGCGGCCGCCGGGGTGATCGGTGCCTCGATCGCCGTCTACATCAAAGGCCGCGCCGTGGACGTCGGTATGGCCGGCAACGGCGCGATCGCCGGCCTCGTCGCGATCACCGCCCCATCCGGCTTCGTCGAGTACTGGGCGGCGCCGATCATCGGCCTGATCGCCGGCGTCCTCGTCGTCTTCGCCGTGCTGGCGATCGACAAGAAGGTCGACGACCCGGTCGGCGCGCTGTCAGCGCATGGCCTGGCCGGCATCTGGGGCACGCTCGCGGTCGGCGTCTTCGCCTCGCCGCGGCTGGTCTCCGAAGGCGCCGGCTCGGGCGTCTGGTACGGCATCTTCGGCGACGCGTCGCTCAGCTCGGCCTTCGGCCAGCTCGGCGTCCAGGCGCTGGCGGTGCTGTTCACGTTCGGCGTCGTCTTCGCCATCTCGATCGCCACGTTCTTCGGGATCAAGAAGACGATCGGGCTCCGGGTCCCCGCCGAGGAGGAGGACGCCGGCCTCGACATCAGCTCGCACGGTATGTACGGCTACCCGGAGGCGTTCATCCCGCAGCCGGAGTACTCGACCGGCCTGCCCGAACTCACGGCGCGGCCGATGGCCCCGTCGTCAAGCTCGGCGCGACTCGCGCCCGAAGCGAGTTAGGAGACGACGATGAAGAAGATCGAGGCGTTCATCCGCCACGAGGCGTTCGAGCCGATCCGGACCGAGCTGCTCGACAAGGGATTCCCGTCCCTGTCGATCATCGAGGCCAAGGGCTCCGGCCGCCAGAAAGGGATCGTCGAGCATTACCGCGGCTCGACCCTCACCGTCAACGTGCGACCGAAGCTGAAGCTCGAGGTCGTGGTCGAGGACTCCGACAGCCAGGTTGTGATCGACGCGATCCTCCGGCACGCCCGCACGGGCGAGGTCGGGGACGGGAAGATCTTCGTCCTGCCGGTCGAGGAGGCGATCCGGATCCGCACCGGCGAGTCCGGCCACGAGGTGCTCCAGCTCCACGACGGCGCGGAGGCGTCCGCCTGAGGTACGCGCTCGTCCACGGGGGCCACTAGCCTCGCTCCCGTGGACGAGCGGATTTCCCTGACCGAGGCGGCGCGACGCTCGGGCGTCCGGGCCTCGACGCTCAAACGTTGGGCCGAGGAGGACGTCGTCCCCTTGAGCGACGGCTACTGGACGCCGGCCGCCGCCGCCCAGGCCCGGGTCGTCGCCAGGATGCGCGACCGCGGCTACTCGCTCGAGGACCTGAAAGAGGCGGGACGGGAGGGACGGCTCGCCTTCGGCATCGCCGAGGAGCTCTTCGCCGAGGACGAGGAGGCCGCGCTCTCGATCGAGACCGTCGCCGCCGAGACCGGGCTCGAGGTCGAGCTGATCGAACGCATCCTCACCATGATGGGGACGCCGGTCGGGCAGGAGCGCGACCTCAGCGTCGCCGACGCCGCCGCGATCCGCCTCTGCGCCGAGGTGCTCGCCGCGGGCTTCCCGCTGGTCGCCTTCCTGCAGCTGATCCGCGTCTACGTGCAGAGCGTGCGGCGGATCGCCGAGGCCGAGGTCCGCCTTTTCCACCTCTACGTGCACGAGCCGCTGATCCGCGACGGCGTGCCGGAGCTGCGGATGGCGGAGGCGATGGGGGACCTCGCCGCGCGGGTGATGCCGCTCGCGGCGCCGCTCACCGAGTACCTCCACAACCGTTATCTCGGCTACTACATCGAGCAGGACGTGGTCGGCCACATGGAGGCCGGCGGCGAGCAGTCGACCGCCGAAATGGAGCTCGGCCACGTCGCGGTGACGCTCTGCTTCATCGACCTCACCGGCTTCACCCGCTTCACCGAGGAGGAGGGGGACATCGAGGCGCTCGACGTGGTCGAGAACTTCGTCGAGACGGTCGAGGCGACGCTGCCGCGCGAGGCGACGATCGTGAAGACGATCGGCGACGAGGTGATGGTGGTGTCCCCGGACGCGGCGGCGCTGACCGAGTGGGCGGTCGCCTTCCTCGGCCGCTTCGACCGCAGGCCGCAGCCGCGAGTCGGCATCCACAGCGGCGACGCGGTCTACCGCGACGGCGATTATTTCGGCAATTCAGTCAACCTCGCCCACCGGATCGTGAACCGGGCGCTGGCGGGAGAGGTGCTGGTCACCGACCGGGTGGCGACGATGCTCGGAGATCGGCCGTCGCTGCGGTTGGACCCGATCGGCGAGGTCTCGCTCAAAGGCTTCCCGGTGCCGACCGCGCTCTTCGTCGTCCGCCCGGCGGAGGGCTGACCGCGGTGGCGGGCGAGGCGCCCGCGCCCGACCTGCTCGCCCGGGTCGAGGCGGGGGGGCTGCTCGCGCCGCCGCGCTCCCTGGTCGTGCTGCTCTCCGGCGGGCGGGACTCGGTCTGCATGCTCGACCTCGCGGTGCGCTCCCGCGACCCCGTCGCGGTCCTCGCCCTCCACGTCGACTACGGGCTGCGCCCGGAGGCCCACGACGACGCCGACTTCTGCCTCTCCTTATGTGAGCGGCTCGGGGTCGAGCTGGTGACGGAGCGGCCGGTCCGACCCGAGGGCCCCGGCAACCTGCAGGCCTGGGCGCGCGACGTCCGTTATGCCGCCGCCGCCGGGATCGCCGAGGCGCGCGACGCGACGATCGTCACCGGCCATACCGCCGACGATCAGGTCGAGACGATCCTTTATCGCCTCGCCTCCTCGCCGAGCCGGCGGGCGCTGCTGGGGATGAAGGAGCGCGACGGTCGCCTCGCCCGACCGCTGCTCGGCACGGCGCGGGCGGAGGTCACCCTTTATCTGGAGGAGCGCGGGCTGGGGTGGCGCGACGACGCGACCAACGAGGAAGAGTCCTACGCCCGTAACCGGGTGCGCCACGGCCTGCTGCCGGAGCTCGAGGCGATCCACCCGGCCGCCGTCGCCAACGTCCTCCGCACCGCGGCTCTGTTGCGCGACGAGGGTGAGGTGCTCGACGGGCTCGTCGCCGGGGAGCTCGACGGTTCCCTCGGCGCGTCCCGCGGTCGCATCGCCCACGCCCGCTTCGCCGAACTGCCTCCGGCGCTGCGCCGCCTCGTCCTGCAACGCCTTGCCGACGCCGCCGCGGGGCGCCCGGTCCCCGGCGCCGCCCGGTTCGCCGATCAGGTCGCCGGGCTGACCCGGGGCGGCTCGCGGCTCGATCTCGGCGACGGCGTCCGCGCTGTGCTCGAGGGCGGCATCCTGCGGGCCGAGCGGGAGGGCTGACGGTCGGGCGCGCCTCTATCTAGACTGCGGCCGGTGAACGATCCGGCCATCGGCGAGACCCTCGTCTCCAGCGAGGAACTCCAGAAGCGGATCGCCGAGCTCGGTGCCGCGATCTCCCGCGACTACGAGGGCCGGGACCTGGTGATGGTGGGTGTCCTGAAGGGCGCCGTCCTTTTCCTCGCCGACCTGATGCGCCACATCGACATCGCCTGTGAGATCGACTTCATGGCGGTCTCCAGCTACGGCTCGCAGACCGACAGCTCCGGCGTCGTCCGCATCCTCAAGGACCTCGATGCCCCGGTCCAGGGCCGCGACTTGCTGATCGTCGAGGACATCATCGACTCCGGCCTCACCCTCCAGTACCTGATGCGGAATCTGGGCGCGCGGGACCCCGCCTCGCTCGAGGTCTGCTCGCTGCTGACCAAGCCGGAGCGGCTCCGGGTCGACCTTCCGGCCAAGTATGTGGGGTTCGAGATCCCCGACGAGTTCGTGATCGGATACGGCCTCGACCACGCGCAGCGGTACCGCAACCTCGATTACGTAGCCGCGTTGGTGCACTGAGCGACGAAACGGCCCTGGTACGCTCATTTTCTTCCCTTGAGACGGTTCTTCAAAAGCGCGGCATTTCCGATCCTCCTGGTCGTCATCCTGGCGTTCATCGCCCAGCGGGTGATCACCAACGATCCGGGGACGAAGGCGCCCTCGTACACCCAGCTCGTCAATCCGAAAACCGGGCTGATCGCCGAGGGCAAAGTCGAATCGGTCACGGTCAACAACAAGGACCTGTCGCTCGACATCAAGAAGATCAACGGCGAAAGCTTCTCGACCGGCTACCCGGCCAACACCGAGAACTCGCTGCTCGAACTGCTCGATGAAAACGAAGTCGACACCACCGTCCATGGGACCGGCGGCTCGAGCATCCTCTCGCTGCTGACCTACATCCTTCCGTTCATCCTCTTCTTCGGCTTCTGGATCTTCCTGATGAACCAGATGCAGGGCGGCGGCAGCCGGGTCATGAACTTCGGCAAATCGAAAGCCAAACGGATGTCCGTGGACGCGCCGAAGATCACCTTCCGCGACGTGGCGGGAGTCGATGAGGCGGTCCAGGAGCTCGAGGAGATCAAAGAATTCCTCGAGAACCCGAAGAAGTTCCAGGCGCTCGGCGCGCGGATCCCGAAGGGCGTGCTGCTATATGGGCCTCCCGGCACCGGTAAGACGCTGCTCGCCCGCGCCGTCGCCGGCGAGGCGGGCGTCCCGTTCTTCTCGATCTCCGGCTCGGACTTCGTCGAGATGTTCGTCGGCGTCGGTGCCAGCCGCGTCCGCGACCTCTTCGAGCAGGCAAAGCAGAATTCGCCCTGCATCATCTTCATGGACGAGATCGACGCCGTCGGCCGTCATCGCGGCGCCGGCATGGGCGGCGGTCACGACGAGCGCGAGCAGACGCTGAACCAGCTGCTGGTCGAGATGGACGGCTTCGAGATGAAGGACAACATCATCTTGATCGCCGCAACCAACCGTCCCGACATCCTCGACCCGGCGTTGCTGCGGCCCGGCCGCTTCGACCGCCAGGTGGTCGTCGACCGGCCCGACCGCAAAGGCCGCAAACACATCCTCGAAGTGCACACCCGCGGCAAGCCGCTCGCCCGCCACATCGACCTCGACACGCTGGCCGGCCAGACCCCGGGCTTCACCGGTGCCGACCTCGCGAACCTGATCAACGAGTCGGCGCTGCTGACCGCGCGCACGGGCAACCGAGAGATCTCGATGACCGAGCTCGAGGAGGGGATCATGCGCGTGATCGCCGGGCCGGAGAAGAAGACCCGGGTCATGTCGGAAAAGGAGCGGCTCATCACCGCCTACCACGAGGTCGGCCACGCGATCGTCGGGCAGCTGCTCGAGCACACCGATCCGGTCCACAAGATCTCGATCATCAGCCGCGGCCAGGCGCTCGGCTACACGATCAGCCTTCCTACCGAGGACAAGTTCCTCACCACCCGCATGGAGCTGACCGACACCTTGGCGATGACCCTCGGCGGCCGCGCCGCCGAGGAGATCATCTTCGGCGAAATCACCACCGGGGCGTCCAACGACCTCGAAAAGGTGACCGAGTCGGCGAAGCAGATGGTGATGCGCTTCGGCATGAGCGAGCGCCTCGGCCCGCGCGTCTTCGGCCACGATCGCGGCCAGCCGTTCCTCGGCCGGGAGTTCTCCGCCGAGCCCGACTACTCCGACGAGATCGCCCGCGAGATCGATGACGAGATCCGCCGCATCGTCGAGAGCGCCCACCAGACCGCCAAGACCCTTCTCAACAACAACTCCGAGCAGCTCGAGCGAATCTCCAAACTGCTGCTCGAGCGGGAGACGATCGAGGCCGACGAGTTCGTGGCCCTGCTCGAAGGCAAGCCGGATCACGAAGTCTTCCACGACGACGAGGAGTCGACCCCGCCCGCCGAGCCGACCCCCGAGCCCGAGCGTGCCGCTCGCGAGGGCGCCCGCGCCGTCACCCGCCCCCGCCCCGGCTTCGCCGGCGGCGACGCGAGCTAGCTCCTTCGCTGAGCCGCCCGTGGCGGTATCCGATGTGAAACTCATGGGGGTCGTCAACGTGACGCCCGATTCGTTCTCCGACGGGGGGCTCTACCTCGATCCGGCGACGGCGATCGCGCACGGGCGGGCGCTGGCCGGGGCGGGGGCGGCGATCCTCGACGTCGGTGGCGAGTCGACCCGCCCCGGGGCCGCGCCGGTCGCCGCCGACGAGGAGCTGCGCCGGGTCGAGCCGGTGGTCACCGCGTTGGCCGGCGTCGCCGAGGCGATCTCGGTCGACACCTCGAAGGCGACGGTCGCCGAAGCGGCGCTCGATGCGGGCGCCTCGATCGTCAACGACGTCACCGCCCTGCGCGGCGATCCCGAGATGGCCTCGCTGGTCGCCGACCGCGGCGCAGGCCTCGTCCTCATGCACATGGCGGGCGACCCGCGGACGATGCAGGTCAGCCCGGAGTACGGCGACGTGGTCGCCGAGGTGCGCGACTTTCTCGCCGCCCGCCTGGAGGCGGCGGTGGCCGCCGGGGTCGACGAATCGCGAATCTGGCTCGACCCTGGCATCGGCTTCGGCAAGACCGACCGCCACAATTTCGAACTCCTCCGCGGCATCCCCGAGCTGGCGACCCTCGGCCGCCCGATCCTCCTCGGCACCTCGCGCAAGAGCTTCATCGGCCGCACCGACGGCTCCGAGGCCGATGACCGCCTCGGCGGCACGATCGCCACCTCGATCCTCGCCGCGATCGCCGGCGCGGCGATCCTCCGCGTCCACGACGTGCGAGAGATGTCCCAGGCGCTGAAAGTGGCGAGCGCGGTTTTCGACGCCTGAGGATCCGCGCCGGCCACGGCCCGCACCGAGCCTTGGGTAGTTTTCAAGGCGTGTCTTCCGAACCCGAGCCTTCGATGAATCCCGATGCGGGCAACGGTGGCGTGGAGTCGAGCGCCGAAATCGAGCTGCACGGCCTCTCGATCTACACCCACCACGGAGTGAGCGACGCCGAGCAGGAGGTCGGGCAGCGCCTCGAGTTCGACATCTCCTTCGACGTCCCCGACTGCGACGCGATGTTCACCGATCGTCTCGAGGACACGGTCAACTACGCCGACGTCTGCGACATCGTCACCTTCGTCGCCACCGAGCGCAGCTACCGCACCCTGGAGCGGCTCGCCCACGTGGTCGGCGAGCGGCTGATCGAGCGCTACGGCTGCGAGTCGGTCCGCGTCCGCGCCGCCAAGCCGGAGCCGCCGCTGCCGCTGGCGATCCAGGAGATCGCCGTCGAGATCACCCAGGAACGGGCGGTCGACGACGACGAACCCGCCGAGGACTAGGGCCGGGGAGCGCGACCGTGCCTGAGCGGGTCGGTTACCTCGGGCTGGGCTCGAACGTCGGTGACTCCGAGGGCCACCTCCGGGCCGCGCTCCTTCTGTTGCCGACCGAGGGCGTCCAGATCCTCGACGTCTCCTCGACCTACGTGACCGAGCCGGTCGGCGAGATCCTCGACCAGCCCGACTTCCTGAACGCCGTGGTCCGGATCAATACCGCCCTCGAGCCCGAGGGGCTGCTCGACGCCTGCAAGGCGGTCGAGGCCGAGCGCGGCCGCCAGTTCGACCTGCCCCGCCACAGCCCGCGCCCGCTCGACGTCGACCTGCTTCTCCTCGGCGACCTCGAGTTGGCGACCGACCGCCTTTCCCTACCGCACCCCCAGGTCCGCAACCGCCGCTTCGTCCTCGCCCCGCTCCTGGAGCTGGACCCGAACCTGACCCTTCCCGACGGCACCGTCCTCGCCGACGCCCTCGCCGCCCTACCGGACGACGAGCAGCGCGCCGAGCGGCGCGGCCCCCTCGCCTAGGCGGCGGCAGGCGCGGCCGGGAGCCAGGCCGGCGGGAAGATCGGCGGGACGCGGCCGGGATAGTCGGGGACGAACCGTTCCGCCAGGGTGGCCGCGGGGCGGGCCTCGATCAGCGGTTTCAGATCGTCGAGGGTGAGCGCAAGGCCGATCGAGGTGGCGATCTGGAAGTCGGCGGCGTTCGGCTCGGTGCCGCCGATCGTGCCGTCGGCGATGTAGGCGTCGACCCGGTCGAGCAGGTCGGGAAGTGCCGCAAGGGCGGCGCGGGTGTTGTCGTCGGTTGCTTCGTTGAAGTGGGCCGCGAGGGCGACGAGCGGACCGCCGGTCTTGATCGCGACGCCGACCGGGACCCCCATGTGGGCGCCCTCCGAGTAGCCGCGGAGATTCTCCTTGTCGCGCTTGAAGGCCCACCAGAGCAGCTGGCGCAGTGGGTGCTGGAGCTCCTCGTCGCCGAAGCGCTCGGCGTCCTCGACCGCGGCGCGGAGGTCCGGGTCGGCAGGGAAGAGGGGTGGCTCGGGCTGGAGGCGATCGAGGTAGCGGGCGATCGGCCGCGAGCCCTGGATCTTCTCGCCCTCGATCTTCAGGGCCGGGACGGTCGTTCCGGGGAAGCCGGCGACGCGCAGGGCCGCCTTCGAGACGACCGGCATCAGGTCGGTGCGCTTGTAGTCGATGCCCTTGTAGGCGAGCATCAGCACTGCGGTGTTGGCTGCGTGCGAGCCCGGGATGACGTATAGGCGGGTGGTCATGAAACGATCCTAAGCGCATGTTGCTCGCTGTCGACATCGGAAATACCCAAACCCACCTGGGCGCGTTCGAAAATGAGGAGCTGGTCGAGCACTGGCGCTTCCAGACCCGCTCCGGCGCGACCGGTGACGAGCTGGGCGAGCGCATCGCCGGCTTCTTCAATCTCAGCGAGATGAACTTCGGCGACATCGACTCGGTCGTCGTCTCCTCCGTGGTGCCACCGCTCGGATCCCAGTTCGAGCGGATGACCGAGCGATACCTGGAGGCCTCGTGCCTGACGGTCGGCCCCGGCGTGAAGAGCGGCATGCCGATCCGAATCGACAACCCGCTCGAGGTCGGTGCCGACCGCTTGGTGAACGCGATCGCCGCCTACGAGCGTTTCGGCGAGGCCTGTGTGGTCGTCGACTTCGGCACCGGGATCAACATCGACGCGGTCTCCGCCGACGGCGCCTACCTCGGCGGCGCGATCGGCCCGGGCCTGGAGATCGCGCTGACCGCCCTGATCGACCGCGCCGCCCGCATCACCCGGATCGACCTCGGCGAACCGCAGACGGCGATCGGCCACTCGACCCGTGAGGCGATCAACTCCGGCTTCATCTTCGGTTTCGCCGGGATGATCGACGGGATCGTGCGGCGCTTCGAAACCGAACTGCCGAACCCGAAGCTGCTCGCGACCGGCGGCCTGGCGGCGGCGATCGTCCCCTTCTCCGAGACGATCGACGAGGTCGACGATCTGCTCACCCTGAAGGGCCTGCGGCTGATCCATGAGCGCAACGCGTCCTGAGCTGACCGACCCGTTCGAGATCGGCGGCGTGCCGATCGCCAACCGTGTGCTGTTGGCGCCGCTGGCCGGGATCGGCAACTGGTTCGTGCGCCTGCAGGCCAAACGGCACGGGGCGGGGCTGGCGGTCTCGGAGATGGTCTCCAGCTTCGCCCTCCACTACAAGAACGAGCGCACGCTGCGCGAGCTCCTCGTCCTGCACCCCGACGAGCACCCGGTCTCGATCCAGCTCTTCGGCCACGACGCCGAGGTGATGCGCTCCGGCGCCGCGACCGCCGCCGCCGCGGGCGCCGACCTGATCGACATCAACATGGGCTGCCCGGTGCCGAAGGTGCGCAAGACCGGGGCGGGGGCCCAGCTCCTGCGCGACCCCGACCTGGCGGTGGCCCTCGCCGTCGCCGCCCGTGAGGGCAGCGGCCTGCCGGTGACGGTGAAGCTGCGCTCGGGGATCTCGCCCGGTGACCGCTCCGGCTTCGACCTGGCGATCCGCCTCGCCGAGGAGGCGGGCGTCGCCGCGATCGGCTTCCACCCGCGCGCCGCGACCAAAGGTCACAAAGGTCAGCCCGACTACGCGCTGACCCGTGAACTGACGGACCGGCTGGAGGTCCCGGTGATCGTCTCCGGCGGCCTCTCCAGCGCCGAGGCGGCCCGTCGCGCCTACGAGGAGTCGGGCGCCGACGCGGTGATGATCGCCCGCGGCAGCCTCGGCAATCCCTGGGTTTTCGAGGAACTGACCGGGCGCCGAGCCGCGCCGCCGAGCCGCGCCGAGATCGCCGGCGAGCTCCTCTGGGTGATCGACCGGGCCGAGGAGCACCTGGGGACGGAGCGCGCTCAAAGATATCTGCGTAAGTTCTACCCGTGGTACTTCGAAGGTATCGGCGCTTCCAGGCAGGTTCGCGACGAACTGCAGCGCACCGCCGACCTGGCCCGCGCAAGGGAGCTGGTGGAGGCCGCGCGGACGCCTGTTCCGGCCGCCTAGCCAGGCCGAATTGCCGCGGTAGGCGGCGCGCTATACTTCCGCGCTCCCTGATCTGGGCTCAGCGTTTGCGGGGGCCCCATTTCCGGGGATTTTCTTCGGTCTCGGAGTCCCTTCACAGGGGCTCTTTCCACGCAAAGCGAGGTTTGTGCAAGTGAGTCGTCAGGCTGTCATCACCCCCGAGGGGCTCGAGAAGCTGAAAGAGGAAATCGAGTTCCTCTCGACGACGAAACGCCGTGAGGTCGCCGCGCGCATCAAAGAGGCGCGCGAATTCGGCGACATCTCCGAGAACGCCGAATACGACGACGCCAAGAACGAACAGGCGCTGCTCGAGACCCGGATCGCCCAGCTCGAGGAGCGGTTGCGGCGCACCACGGTCATCGACGAGAAGTCGATCGGCACCGACGAGGTCGGTTTCGGCTCGATCGTCCACGTCAAAGACCAGAAAACCGGCGACTCGCAGAAATTCCAGATCGTCGGGTCGACCGAGGCGAACCCGCTGGAGCACAAACTCTCCAATGAGTCGCCGATCGGCAAGGCCCTGCTCGGCAAGAAGCGGAACGACATCGTCACCGTCGAGCCGCCCCGCGGCGCCAAGAAAAAACTGAAAATCACCAAAATCGAGCAGCCGTAAAGGCCGCTAGGCTCGCGCCGATGAGCGACGGGCCCACCGACCAGCAGGCTGATCTTTCGGCCGTCCTCCGCGACCGGCGGGAGAAGCTCGGGCGGATTCGGGACGCGGGGATCGAGCCGTTCCCGCACGAGTTCTCCGACCGCGAGGAGATCGCGGCGGTGCGGGCCGAGCACGGAGGGCTGCCGCCGGGGGCCGAAACCGACTCGCGCCATCGCGTGGCTGGGCGGATCGCGGCGCGCCGCGGCCACGGCAAGAACGCCTTCATCGACATCCGCGACGGCAGCGGCCAGGTCCAGCTGCACGCCCGCGAGGACCTACTCGGCGCGGAGGCCTACGCGCTCTTGGTCGACCTCGACATCGGCGACATCGTCGGCGTCGAGGGCACCGCGATGGCGACCCGGCGCGGGGGAGAGCTGTCGCTGGCGATCGACCACTGGCGCCTCTTGTCGAAGAGCCTGCGCCCGCCGCCCGACAAGGTCCACGGTCTGCAGGACACCGAGACCCGCTTCCGCCGGCGCGAGCTGGACCTGATCGCCAACGAGGAGAGCCGCCGCCTCTTCCAGACCCGGGCCAAGACGATCACGGAGCTGCGCCGCTTCCTCGACGAGCACGGCTTCATCGAGGTCGAGACGCCGGTCCTGCAGCCGCTCTACGGCGGCGCCCTGGCGCGTCCCTTCACGACCCACCACAACGCGCTCGACCGCGATCTCTACCTGCGGATCGCGACCGAGCTCTACCTCAAGCGGCTGATCGTCGGCGGCATCGACAAGGTCTACGAGCTCGGCAAGGACTTCCGCAACGAGGGCGTGTCCCACAAGCACAACCCCGAGTTCACGATGCTCGAGTGGTACGAGGCCTACGCCGATTACGAGACGACCGCGCACGACCTCGAGCGGATGGTCGCCCACGTCGCCGAGCGAACCCTGGGGACGACCAAGGTCGAGCGCGGCGACGTCACCATCGATTTCGCCCCGCCGTGGCGGCGGATCACTCTGCGCCAGGCGATCCTCGAGCGCTCCGGCATCGACATCGCCGAGCATCCAAGCCGCGAGGCTCTCGCCAGGGCGATGGGCACCGAGCCCGACCCGAGCGAGGGTTGGGGGAAGCTGGTCGACGGCCTGCTCTCCCGCGACGTCGAGCCGGGGCTGATCCAACCAACCTTCATCCTCGACTACCCGGTGGAGCTGTCGCCCTTCGCCAAGGCGCACCGCACCGAGCCGGGGCTGGTCGAGCGCTGGGAGGCCTTCGTCGGGGGGGTCGAGATCGCCAACTCCTTCACCGAGCTGAACGATCCCGACGAGCAGCGCCGCCGCTTCGAGCAGCAGGCCGCCGAGATCGCCCGCGGCGACGACGAGGCGCAGCCCTATGACGAGGCATTCGTCGAGGCGCTCGAACAGGGAATGCCGCCGACCGGCGGCGTCGGGCTCGGCATCGACCGCCTGGTGATGATGTTCACCGGGGCCGAGAGCCTGCGCGAAGTGCTGCTCTTCCCGGCGATGCGGACCTGAGCCAGCCGCGGCGGGACGGGCGTTGTCCCGACCGGCCCCGCCCGTCCGAGTTGCTTCCGGGCGTCTCGTGGCGGTCCTGGCAGGCTGTGACCGCCATGAGACGCCCAGGACGTGAGGGGTACGTGTGAGAGGCGGCGCAGGGACGGGCGGATGTCGGACTTACGTGAGGGCGATGCGCGAGAGAAGGCACGCCCGCCCGGATCGGTGACGAAGATGCCCGGAACTCCACGTTTCCCGCAGGGTCCGGGCACTTCCGGGCGCTTTCCGGGCCGGAAACGAGGGCCCGAAAACGCCCTGCATGCATTCACCACCCTATGGGGGGGTCAATGCATGCAGCGCGGTCGTGACTGTTGGACAACACGCGCGGAAGCGTGGGGTTCTCACGCTCTTCGTGACGGCGTGAGACATCCGCGACGCTCCGCCTTCAGGCCGGTGCCGGCTCCGGGGGAATCTCACGCGTCGGCGCCTCGCGGTCCTCTCCCGCCAGCTGCTCGAGATAGGTGTCGAGGTCCTTGGTCGTCAGACCCTGCGGTTCGGCCTCCAGCTCCGATTCGGCGACCGGCCCGGCGGGACCGGCGACAACGGCGACCCGGTCGGCGCGTTTGGAGCCGTCGCCCAGGATGCAGAAGCAGCCTTCGCCGCCGCCGGGCAGCGGACCGGCCAGGACCCGGTCGGGCCGGAACGGCAGTTTCGCGTCGGCGTGGGTGGCGGCGAAGTGGAGCGGTTCTTCGAGCTTCAGCCCGCGCGCCTTCGCGTAGCTCCGCCAGAACGCCTCGGCGGCGTACTTGGACGTCGACGCGCGCAGGTCTTTGCGGTAGATGAAGAAGGCGACGATGACCACCAGGCCGAGCTCGATCGCGGCGAGCGCGGCCCAGGCTCCCTGCACGGCGAGGATGATCGGCAGGGCCGCCCCGGGGATGTTCAGCAGCAGGGTGATCGCGACCGCGTAGGAGAGGGCATGGATGAAGGTCGCCGGCGAGCGCGCGAGGTGGCGTCGGAAGACGGGTTCGGCGGCGCCGATCGACCCAGGCGGGTCGACCGCGATGGCGCGCAGCGCTCCCTCCATCCGCGGGTCGCTCGGCTTCGGGTCCTTGGCGGCGTTGCCCGACGCGCTGCCGGTGTTCGAGTCCTCGTCGGACTCGGCGGCGATCGCCGCGGTGAGGTGGGCGGCCTCTTCGCAGAGCCCGGTGAGCGCGCCGGCGTCGGCCAGGTGGCCGCCGCGGCTCGTGGTCAGCACGCCGTCGGCGAGCTCGAAGCCGAAGTCGGCCTCGGAGCGCGCCAGCCAGTCGACCAGGCCGGGGGAGAAGAGGCGGCGGGTCCAGATCTCGCTGGCGCCCCGGTAGCGATAGCAGCGGCTCCCCTTCAGCCCGGCGTGCCCGCCGAGGTCGACCCGCTCGACTTCCTCGAGGCTGCCGCCGATCCCGGTCATCTCGCTCTTGGCGCCGGCGAAGCCGAGTGAGGGCATGAAGCCGATGCTCTGCGGCACCGCGGTGACGACGATCGTGAAGCGGCGGGTGTGGGACTCGGAGTGCCCGTCGGAGTCGGTCGTCGTATACGTGTAGGTGTAATAGGCGAGCGAGCCGTCGATCCCGCCCGGCAGCGATCCCTCGACCAGACCTTCGACGTGGCCGCCGCGGTTCAGCAGATTGCCGTGCGGAGGCAGCGATCCGCTTCCACGGAAGCCCAATTCGTGCGCTTTGGCGAAGGCCTCCAAGGGCCCGGACGAGGTCACGCAGGGATCTTAAACCGGCTACTCAACGAAAATTCCCCTAACTTTCGGCCGGATTCCCTCAGAAAGCATGCAACTACCGTGCGAGATGCACACGAAGCCGGACTGACGGGCCCGGTAGAGTTAGGGGACGAAACGGCGTCATCCGAAGAAGGACAAGGCGTCGCCGTCTTCAACCCGGGTTCTTCCCGGTGCGACCAAGAAGAGGTTTTGGATTTGTTCGAGCGATTCACTGAGCGGGCTCGTCAGGTAGTCGTCCTAGCGCAGGAGGAGGCGCGGACGCTCAAGCACAACTACATCGGTACCGAGCACATCCTTCTCGGTCTCCTCCGTGAGGAGGAGGGTCTCGCCGCTCGCGTCCTCGAGTCCCTCGACATCACGGTTGAACGCGTGCGCTCCCAGGTGGTCCGGATCGTCGGCTCCGGCGAGGAGGTCACCTCGGGACAGATTCCGTTCACTCCGCGTGCCAAGAAGGTGCTCGAGCTGGCGCTGCGCGAGGCGCTCAGCCTGGGCCACAACTACATCGGCACCGAGCACATCCTGCTCGGCCTGGTCCGTGAGAACGAGGGCGTCGCCGCCCGCATCCTCCTGGACTTCGACGCCGACAGCGACAAGATCCGCAACGAGGTCATCCGGATGCTCTCCGGTCCCGGCGGCCGTCGCCAGGGCAGCTCGGGCTCGGGTGGCTCGGGCGAGGGCAAAAAATCTTCCAAACTGCTCGACCAGTTCGGGCGCAACCTGACCCGCCTCGCCGAGGAGGGCAAGCTCGATCCGGTCATCGGTCGCGAGACCGAGATCGAGCGGATCATGCAGATCCTCTCCCGCCGCACCAAGAACAACCCGGTGCTGTTGGGTGAGCCGGGCGTCGGCAAGACCGCCGTCGTCGAGGGCCTCGCCGCGAAGATCAACTCGGGCGAGGTTCCGGAGCTGCTGAAGAACAAACAGATCTACACGCTCGACCTGGCCGCCCTGGTGGCCGGCTCGAAGTACCGCGGTGAGTTCGAGGAGCGCCTCAAGAAGGTGATGAAAGAGATCACCCAGCGGGGCGACATCATCCTGTTCATCGACGAGCTCCACAACCTGGTCGGCGCCGGTGCCGCCGAGGGGGCGATCGACGCCGCCTCGATCCTGAAGCCGGCCTTGGCCCGCGGTGAGCTGCAGACGATCGGCGCGACGACCCTCGACGAGTACCGCAAGTACCTCGAGCGCGACTCGGCGCTGGAGCGTCGCTTCGCCCAGATCCGAGTCGACCAGCCCTCGCCGGAGGACACGGTCCGCATCCTCGAGGGGCTGCGCGAGCGCTACGAACAGCACCACAAGGTGACGATCAACGACGAAGCGCTGGAAGCAGCCGCGGAACTCGCCGATCGCTACATCTCCGACCGGTTCCTGCCCGACAAGGCGATCGACCTGATCGACGAGGCGGGCTCGCGACTGCGCATCAAGAGCATGTCCACGCCGCCGGTGTACCGCGATCTCGAGGAGGAAATCGAGACGACGCGGCGCGAAAAGGAGGCCGCGATCGAGGCGCAGGAGTTCGAAAAAGCAGCCAACCTGCGCGATCAGGAGCGTCAGCTGACCACCCGCAAGCGCCAGCTCGAAGACGAGTGGGCCGAGGGTGAGAACGGCGAGCGTCCGGTCGTCGGCGAGGAGGAGATCGCCGACATCGTCTCGATGTGGACCGGCATCCCGGTCTTCAAACTGACCGAGGCCGAGACCAAAAAGCTGATCCGCATGGAGGAGGAACTCCACAAGCGCGTGATCGGCCAGGAGGTCGCGATCACCGCCGTCTCGAAAGCGATCCGTCGCTCCCGTGCCGGGATCAAGGATCCGAAGCGGCCGGCCGGCTCGTTCATCTTCCTCGGCCCCTCCGGGGTCGGCAAGACCGAGCTCGCCCGCACGCTCGCCGACTTCCTGTTCGGCGACGAGGAGGCGATGGTCCGGATCGACATGTCCGAGTACATGGAGAAGCACGCGGTCTCCCGTCTGGTCGGTTCGCCCCCGGGCTACATCGGCTATGACGAGGGCGGTCAGCTGACCGAGGCCGTGCGTCGCAAGCCGTACTCGGTGCTGCTCCTGGACGAGATCGAGAAGGCCCACCCCGACGTCTTCAACATCCTGTTGCAGATTCTCGAGGACGGGCGCTTGACCGACAGCCAGGGCCGCACGGTCGACTTCCGCAACGCGATCGTGATCATGACCTCGAACATCGGCGCCGCCGAGATCTCGAAGAACACCTCGATCGGCTTCACCGTCTCCGACGATGAGACCGGGATGTCCTACGACGACATGAAGAACCGGATCATGGGCGACCTCAAGAAGGTGTTCCGGCCGGAGTTCCTCAACCGGATCGACGAGGTCATCGTGTTCCACAAGCTCGCGAAGGACGAGGTCAAGGTCATCATCGACCTGATGATCGCCCGCGTCCGCGTGCAGGTCGCCGAGCACGAACTCCAGCTCGACCTGACCGAGGAGGTCAAGGACTTCCTGGTCGAGAAAGGCTGGGATCCGTCGATGGGTGCGCGTCCGTTGCGCAGGGCGATCCAGCGCTACATCGAGGACCCGCTCGCCGACGAAGTCCTGCGCGCCGGTCCGATGACCCCGGGCTCGACCGTGATGTTCACCCGCGACGCCTCCGGCGACGAGGAAGACCAGCCGCTGCGGCTGGAGATCATCCCGCCGAGCAGCAAATCGCCGCTCGACGAGGCGGAGCGTCCCAAGGTCGGCGTCGGTGCCAAAACCGAGGGCGACGGCGTCCACGGCCACGAGGCCGACCCGGGCGACGGCGACTCCGAGCACTGAGTTCAGAGCATCGAGTGAGGGAACCCGGCCGCAGCGCGATCGGCACCTGGAGCGGCGGCCGGTTCCTTCACTTCGGTGAGGCGATCGAGGAGGATCGCCTCACCGCCCTGCTTCGCCCGGGGGAGGGGATCGACACGGTCCTCACCGCCGACGCCTACGGGCAGGGCGAGGCCGACACGGTCCTCGGGCGGGCGCTGGAGGGCGTCGCCCGTGAGGACTACTCGCTGGTCGGCGCCGTCGGCCACGACTTCTACGAAGGCGAGCGCAACGGGCCGAAAGGCTTCCCACGCTTCACCGACCCGGCCCTGCGCGGCCCTGACGGTTACGCCCCCTACCTGCGGATGGCGACCGAGAAGAGCCTCGAGCGGGTCGGCGCCTCGCAATTCGACCTGCTGCTGCTCCACAACCCCGACCGCATCGGCTATTCCTCCGAGGTCGTCTGGGACGGGATGGCGGCACTCCGCGATGCGGGCCTGACGGCGAAGATCGGCGTCGCGCCCGGCCCCGCCAACGGCTTCACCCTCGACCTGATCTCCTGCCTCGAGCGCTTCGGTGGGCAGATCGACTGGGCGATGATCATCCTCAACCCGATGGAGCCCTGGCCTGGTGAGCTGGTGCTCGACGCGGCGGATCGCCACGAGGTCAAGGTCATCACCCGCGTCGCCGATTACGGCGGCCTCTTCTGGGACGACCTGCGCCCCGGCATGGAGCTGTCGAAGACCGACCATCGCGGCTTCCGACCGCCGGGTTGGATCGAGGCCGGGCTGGAGAAGCTCGACCGCCTGCGCCCCTTCGCCGAGCGCGCCGACCTCACCCCGATGGGCCTCTCCTGCCAGTGGAACCTCGCCCACCCGGCGGTCGAGTGCGTCGCCCCGACCCTGATCCAGGAGGTCGGCCCGGAGGCACGGACGATCGAGTCCGAGCGCGCCGAGCTGGCCGCCATCCCGGCTGATCAGCGCCTCTCCGCCGAGGACATCGGGACGATCCGGGCGATCGGCGACAACACCGGCCGCATGGCGCTGAAGGGCGCCAACCCCACCTTCGAGGGCGAAGAGCAGCCCGACCGCTGGGCCCTCAGCCCGGAGCTGGTCGAGGTCGGCGGCCGCTGGGGCATCGACCCCGACCGCGACCTCGTCGGCAGCGCCCACTAGTCACCCGGCCTGCACTCCGCGATCCGGCCGTCTACGTAGGCTGCCCGGCATGACGGGCAAGTGGTGGACTTTGGTCGGCGCCTGCTTCGGGCTGTTTCTCCTGATGCTCGACTCGACCGTGGTCTCGTTGGCGCTGCCGAGCATCCGCGGCGACATCGGCGCCAGTGCCGAGCAGCTGCAGTGGATGCTGAACGTCTACCTGCTGACGATCTCGGTCCTCGTCGTCACCGCCGGGCGGCTCGGCGACATGTTCGGCCGCAAGCGGGTGTTCCTCGCCGGGATGGTGTTCTTCGGCCTCGGCTCGGTCGTCTCCGCGACCGCCGGCGACCCGGACGTGCTGATCCTTGGGCGCATCCTCCAGGGCGTCGGTGGTGCGCCGATGCTGGCGCTCTCGCTGGCGATCGTCGTCAACGTCTTCCCCGCCAAGGAGGTGCCGAAGGCGCTCGGCGTCTGGGCCGCGGTCTCCTCCTCGGCGCTCGCGATCGGGCCGCTCGTCGGCGGCGCCCTGGTCGAACTGGACTGGCGGGTCATCTTCTGGGTCAACCTGCCGCTGGTCGCGCTCGGCGCAGTGATCCTCATCCGAGCCGCGCCCGAGTCGAGCGACCCCGGCGCCGGGCACCACGTCGACTGGCCCGGCCTCGGGGCGCTCAGCCTCGGGCTGACCGCGGTGGTGCTGGCGCTGGTCCAGGCGCGCGCCTGGGGTGGGGGACCGACCATCGCGCTGGCGGTGGTGGGACTCGCCTCGCTCGCGCTCTTCTGGCGGATCGAGCACCGCGTGCGCAAACCGATCGTCGACTTCGACCTCTTCCGCAACGGTCCCTACCTCGGCGCCAGCGCCGCCGCCTTCTTCCTCGTCGGCGCCTTCTGGGCGGTGATCTACTTCCAACCCCAGTACCTGCAGATCGTCCGCGGCCACTCGCCGATCGTCTGCGGCCTGATGGTGCTGCCGATCACCGCGCCGATGGTCTGCGTCTCGCCCTTCTCCGGCCGGCTGATCACGAAGTTCGGGGTCCGGCGGCTGATGACCTTCGGCATGGCGCTCGGGCTCGTCGGCCTGATCGTCCTGACCCAGATCGACTCGACCACCTCCTACGGCGTGCTGCTCGTCGGCTATCTGCTCTTCGGCCTGGCCCTGGGACTCGTCTACGCGCCGATGTCGACCGCGGCGATGGCGGCGATGCCGGGGGACAAGGTCGGGATCGCTTCCGGGGTCCTCTCGATGGACCGTTGCGTCGCTGGCGCCGTGGCTCTGGCCGGCATGGGGGCCATCTTCCATGCCCTGCTCGGCTCTGGGCATGGGTTTGCCGGCTCGCTGGCCGGCTCAACCTGGCTCCTGGTCGGGATGCTGGCAGTCGGTACCATCCTCACCTGGAGCTTCGTCCGCGGCCCTGCGGAAGGGGCCTTGAACCCCTGAACCGCATTCCAGAGCCATTTTTGCCATAATTAGGTGGATGGCCTCATTGTCAGGGGATGCGCTTCATGAGTTGTCGGAACGTCAGGATCCCCGGCTACTCAGGGCGCTAGACGTTGTTGCCCCCGGCGGAGCACTCCGGGAGGGGATCGACAACATCGTTCACGCCCATACCGGAGCGCTGATCGTCGTCGGTGAGCTCGACGAGATCTCCCACCTGCTCTCCGGCGGTATCCGTCTGGATATCGACTACACGCCCGCGATGCTCTACCAGGTGGCGAAGATGGACGGCGCGATCGTCCTCAACGCCGAGGCCACGAAAATCGCCTGGGCGAACGTCCAGCTGATGCCGGACCCGACGATCCTCTCCTCGGAGACCGGCACCCGGCACCGCACCGCTGAGCGCGTCTGCAAACAGACCGACGCGCTGGTGATCGCCGTCTCCCAGCGGCGCGAGGTCGTCTCGCTCTACGTCGAGGGCGCCAAGTACATCCTTCAGGACATCCCCGCGGTGCTCGCCAAGGCCAACCAGGGCCTGGCGACGCTGGAGAAGTACCGGCAGCGGCTCGACGAGGTGTCGACCCGGCTGACCGTGCTCGAGTTCGAGGGCCGCACCGTCCTCCACGACGCTCTCACCGTGCTGCAGCGCGCCGAGCTGGTGACGCGGATGGCGGTCGAGGTCGAGCGCTACATCGTCGAGCTCGGCACCGAGGGCCGGCTGATCGAGATGCAGCTCGAGGAGACGATGGTCGGCGTCGCCGCCGACAAGACCGCACTTCTCCGCGATTACGCGGTCGAGGACTCCGAGGAGGGCCTGGCGTCGATGCTGCAGGCGCTCTCGCGGCTCCCGCACCAGGACGTCCTCGACTTCGGGCGGCTCGCCGAGCTGCTCGGCTACGACCGCAAGATCAACACCGTCGACTTCTCGGTCTCGCCGCGCGGCTACCGGGTACTCGGCCGCGTGCCGCGGATCCCCAAACTTGTCGTCCAGAAGATCACCCACGAGCTGGGCGGGCTGGAGGAGGTCCTCGCGGCCCCCGATTCCGAGCTCGCCGCCGTCGACGGAGTCGGCCCCAGTCGGGCCAAGGACATCCGCGAGGGACTGCGCAGGCTCCAGGAGGTCGATCTGGTGGACAGGTACTTACAGAGTTGACGGCGATAAGCGCCGTCGCAAGCGAAAGGAGCCCCCTATTTCCGAGCTAGATGAGGCCACCGTGGAAGAGGTCTTCGAGGAAGACGTCGTTTACGTCTGCGACTTCGAGATAGGTGACAAGGTCGTCTACCCCCACCACGGGGCCGGCTTGGTTTTGACCAAGGAAACGCGAGAGCTGATGGGCAGTGAGCGTGAGTACCTCACGATCAAAATCCTTCACAACGAGCTCACCGTCATGGTCCCCACGGAAAACGCCGGCAAGGCCGGCCTGCGCCGCGTGATCGACGAGGAGGAAATCAAGAAGGTCACCTCCGTCCTCACCGACGACGTTTCCGAGATGCCGAAAAACTGGAACAGGCGCTTCAAGTACAACCGCGAGAAGATCAAGACCGGCGACGTGTTCGAGCTGGCCGAGGTCGTTCGCAACCTCGCCATCCGCGAGATGGAAAAGGGCCTCTCCACCGGTGAGAAGCAGATGTACACCCGGGCGAAGAAGATCCTCGCCTCGGAGTTCATGTATGCCCTCGACAAGGACGAGGACGGCGCCGAGGAATACCTCGACGGGCTCTTGGAGGAGCGCTTCGCCGCCACGGCTTCTGCCTGAGGGCACCAATATCGAGGTGACCGCAGTCATCGCGGCCGCCGGCTCCGGGGAGCGCCTCGGGGCCGGTGGCCCGAAGGCATTCGTATCGCTTGGAGGGCGACCGATGATCTCGTGGTCCCTCGATGCCTGCCTGGCCTGCGGGTCGGTGACGACAGTCGTCGTCGCCGTGCCCGTGGGTCACGCGCACGATCTCCAGGACGTCGTGATGGTCGACGGCGGTGCGACCCGCGCGGAGTCGGTGTCCAATGCCCTGGCCGCGGTGGACACCGAGCTGGTCGCGATCCACGACGCGGCGCGCCCGCTCCTGACCCCGGAGCTCCTCGACGACCTCGTCGCGGAGCTGGTCGCTAACCCCGACGCGGACGGCGTGATCACCGCCGCCCCGGTCACCGACACGGTCAAGAAGGTCCGTGTCGAGCTTCCGTTGGATAGCAACGGAAACTCGACGCGCATCATCGATGGCACGCTTGATCGGTCGGAGCTCTGGGCGGCGCAGACGCCTCAGGTCTTCCGCACGGAGGCGCTGCGGAGTGCGCTGAAGGCCGGGAACTCCGTCACCGACGAGGCGATGCTGATCGAGGCCGCCGGGGGGACGGTCCTGATCCACGACTCCGGCCTCCCCAACCTCAAGGTCACGACCCCTATCGACCTGAGCGTCGCCGAGCTTCTCCTCGGTCGCTGAGCAGCACGTAGACGAGCGTCACCGCGAAGGTGAGCTGGCCGACGCCGAGCGCGGTGCCGAGGTTGTGGGCGCCGAGCGCCAAGGCGGCGAGGACGCCGACGAAGAAGCCCGCGAGGAGGGTGAGCAGCTGACGGGCCATTGCCTTCGAAGTCTAGGCTTGTCGAATGCTCACCGACTACCACCTCCACCTCCGTCCCGACGACGACGGGACCACCTTCGACCATTATTTCACCGCCGAGAACGTCGAGCGCTACCGTGCCGCGGCGGCCGAGCGCGGAATCGAGGAGCTGGGCGTCTCCGAGCACGTCTACCGCTTCCGCCAGGCACTCGACCTCTGGCGCCATCCGCTGTGGCTGGAGAACGCGAACGACGATCTCGACGAGTACTGCGAGTTCGTCCGCTCGACCTCGCTGCGGCTGGGCGTCGAGTGCGACTTCGTGCCCGGCGCCGAGGGGCGCACCGCGGCGATGCTGGAGGCGCGCGACTTCGACTACGTAGTCGGTTCGGTCCACTTCGTCGGCGAGGGCGACGCGGCGGTCGACCATGACGGCTTCGACGTCTGGGCCGCCCCCGACGTCGGTCCCGAGGAGATCTGGGCCCGGTACTTCGACCACTTCGAGCGCTGCGCCCGCTCCGGCCTCTTCGACATCCTCGCCCACCCGGACCTGGTGAAGGTCTGGGGCCGCGACAGGCCATTGCCGGAGGGCGACCTGCGGCGCTACTACGAGCCCGCCGTGGAAGCGATCGTGGAGGGCGGCTCGGCGGTCGAGCTCTCCACCGCGGGACTGCGCAAGCCGGTCGGCGAACTCTACCCGGCGCGCGAGTTCGCCGCGCTGGTGGTCGAGGCCGGGGTGCCGTTCGCGCTCTCCTCCGACGCCCATCTGCCCGAGCAGATCGGTTTCCGCTACGACGACGCGCTCGCCTTCCTCGACGACCTCGGGGTCGAGGAGATCGCCGTCTTCGAGGGGCGCCGCCGCCGGCTCGAGCCGCTCGGCGCCCGCGTCGGTTGAGGCGCGCGCGATGATCGGCATCGGCTACGACTCCCACCGCTTCGCCGACGGGCGCAAGCTCGTCCTCGGCGGGGTGGAGATCGAGCACCCGCAGGGCCTCGACGGCCACTCCGACGCCGACGCCGTCACCCACGCGGTGATCGACGCGATCCTCGGCGCGGCCGGGGGCGGCGACATCGGCACGCTCTTCCCGCCCTCCGAGGAGCAGTGGCGCGACGCCGACTCGATCGACCTCCTGCGCACCGCGATCGGCACGATCGCCGGGCGGGTGGTGAACGTCGATGTGACGGTCATCTGCGAGGCGCCGAAGCTCGTCGCCTACAAGTCCCAGATGGAAACGATCCTCGGCGAGGCGACCTCGGCCAAGGTCAGCATCAAGGCGACCACCAACGAGGGCATGGGCTGGATCGGCCGCGGCGAGGGCATCGCGGCCATCGCGGTGGCGCAGGTCGAGGACGACTGAGGCGGGGGAAGCTGGCGCCCGGGGAAAGGGACGCAGCCGTCTCGGCCACGGCCCTGGCAGGCTG
>JBOGYZ010000018.1:0-4880 GCA_050697015.1 Solirubrobacterales bacterium | reverse complement strand
ATCCTCGGCATCGCGGGGGGAATCCTCGGCATCGCGGGGGGCCGGCGCGGCGCGTTTCGTGCGCGCGCGGGGCTGCTCCTCCTCTTCTTCCTCGACATCGGTGCGCTCCTCGCGCTCACGACCGCCCGCCGAGCTGCGGCGACGGCGACGGCGCGGGCGCTCGCGACCCTCCTCGGCGTCGGATCCGCCCGCGGCGGAGCCACCCTCGTCGCCGTTGCCGTCGCTCAGGCGCTCGATCAGCTCGGCGCGCGAGAGCATCCGGAAGCGCTCGATGCCGGCCGCAGCGGCGAGCTGGTGGAGGTCAGAAAGATGTTTGGATTCGAGCTCGGTCTTGGTCATCGGACCGCGACTTTAGTCAACGCGGTCCACTGAGGACGCGGCGGCCCCGGCTCCTGCGGCATCGGCGGCCGTCGCGCCGCCCGCTCCGGCACCGCCGATGGTACGCGCGGGGTCCACCCCTTCCTCCGCCGCGACGTCCTCCCAGGCCGCGATCTCGGCCTCGACCCGGGCGTCCGACCAGCCCAGCTCCCCGCCCAGCGCCGCCGCGATCGGCCGCCGCGCCTCCGGGTCGCGCAGCGCGGGCGCCGCCAGGATCCCCAGCCGGGTGCGCCGCAGCAGCACGTCGGCGAGCGAGCGGGCCTGCTCGTGGCGCGCCGCCACCACCACCTCGGCCAGGAGGTCGGGACGGCCGGGGACGATCGGCGCCGCCGGCTCCGGCCGCTCCCGCGCCAGGTCGAGCACCTTCCGCGCCGCGTGGCCGTAACGGAAGGAGAGCTGGGACAGAGCCTCCTCCCCCACCTCGTCGGGCGCCTCGAGGTCGGCCGGGCGCGCCTCCATCCCGAGCGGGATCTCGGCGGTGTGGCAGGGGGCCTTGCGCCCTTCGCGCTCGACCAGCCGATCGACGGTCAGTTTCGCCATCCGCCGATAAGTCGTGAGCTTTCCGCCGGTGATCGTCAGCATTCCCGACGACGTCTCGTACAGCTCCTCCTTGCGCGAGATGTCGACCGACTTGCGCGGGTCGCCGCTCGAGATCAGCGGCCGCACCCCGGCGTAGGCGCCGACCAGATCGCCCGGACCGAAGGCCGTGCCGAAGAACGAGTTCGCCGCGTCGAGCAGGTACTCGACTTCGGCCTCGGCCGGGCGCGGGTGGTGGGTGTCGCCCTCGAAATCGTTGTCGGTGGTGCCGATCAGCGTCCGCCCGTACCAGGGCAGGGCGAAGATCATCCGCCCCTCGCCCGCCGGGACGATGCAGGCCGCGCTGCCCATCGACAGGTCGGCGGCGTCGAGGAGCAGGTGGGTCCCGCGGCTCGGCGCGATCCGCGGCACGTCCTCCTCCTCGACCACCTCGGGGCGGATCGTGTCGGCCCAGACGCCGGTCGCGTTGACCACGTGGTCGGCCCGGACCTCGATCCGCTCGCCCGAGTCGGCCTCGACGAAGGCGACGCCCGCCGCGCGTCCCTGCCCGCCTGTGACCTCGACCACCTCGGCGCCGTTCAGCATCACCGCGCCGTAGCGTTCGGCCTCGCCGAGCACGGTCAGCACCAGTCGCACGTCGTCGGTCTGGCAGTCGTAGAAGAGATAGGCGTCGTGCGGATCGCGCGAGGCGAGCGCGGGCACCAGGCCCAGCACCTCGTCGTGGTCGATCGTCCGGTGGCGGTCCGGGGACCAATAGGGCTCCTCCTCGCGGACCTGCGAGCTGTATTTATCCCGTTTCTCGCGCTTCTCGCGACGACCGCGGCCGCTGCGAGTCGTCGCCATCACGTCGTACATGTTGAGGCCGATGCCGACCTTGCGGTCACGCTTCTCCTCACCGAGCGCGGCGACCAGGAACGGGGTCGGGTAGACCAGGTGCGGCGCGAGCTGGACCAGCAGCCGGCGCTCCAGGAGCGCCTCGCGCACGAGGCCGAGGTCGAAGTTCTGCAGGTAGCGGAGGCCGCCGTGGACCATCTTCGAGGAGCGGCTCGAGGTCCCGACCGCGTAATCGTCGCGCTCCAGCAGGGCGACCGAGTAGCCGCGGGAGGCGGCGTCCAGGGCGACCCCGGCACCGGTGATCCCGCCGCCGATCACGACGACTTCGAAGTGGGCGCCGGCGATCGCCTCGATCGCCGCGGCGCGGGTCAGCATCGCCCCGCCCCCGCGCGCGCCACTTCGACCCAGGTTTCCCCGCCGAGGTCCATGGGACGAGGGTACTCGTCGCTCAGGAGTAGCGGCGAGGCGGCGGCGGAGGCTGTGGGACCGGGGCGTGTGGGGTCGTGCCGTTGATCGCCGGGGGCGCGGGCGGCGGCCATCCGGTGGACGGAGCGCCGCCGGCGTAGGTCGGACTGCCGGGGGTTGCCGGGGCGGCGGGCGGCACCGCGCCAGGCGCGGCGGGGCCGCCGTTCGTCGGCGGGCCGCCCTTCGAGTGCGTCGCTTTCCAGCGCCGGTAGGGGCCGAAGCCGATCGCGAAGAGGATGCCGCCCGCGATCAGGCCGGCGACGATCGAGCCGAGCACCGAGCCGCCGGAGCCGGAGTCCGAATCCGATCCGCCCGCGGGCACGCCGGTGGAGAACGCTTCCCCGTTCCCTTCTTCGATCGGCGTCGACGGTTCCGGGACGTTCCCCGGCGGGGCCGCGCCGACCTTGCCTCCCGGCGTCGCCCCGGGTCCGGCGGGCGCGCCTCCCGGTCCGTTCCCACCCTTCTTGCCGCCGCCGTGATGGGCCTTCGATCCCGTGGACCCGGCTTCTGGGAATTCGGGCGTCGGGGTCGGCAGCGGCGTCACGCCGCCTGCTTCGGGCAGCGGCAGCGGTTCGATTTCCGGGGCGGGCGTCGGGGTCGGCGTCACCTTCGGCTGCGGCGCCCGCGCCGGCGCTTCCAGCGGCAGGTACTTCTTCGCCGCCGCGACCAGCACCTGGCCGGTCACCCACACCGGCGTCTGGTCGCTCTTCGACGAGTAGCGGTAGTGACCGTCGGCGTCCTGGTTGTCTTCGAGATATTCGAGCGCGGACTTGCCGCCGCGCTTAAAGTCGGCCGGGTTCGCCCCCGCGGCGAGCAGTCCCTCGACCGCCCAGGCCGTCGACTGCGTGTTCAACGCGCCGTTGCCGCCGAGCCGATAGCCGCCGCCCGGCTGCTGCACCTGGCGCAGGTAGCCGATCGCACGCTTGGCCGGCTTCCCGGAGGGCGTCAGCACCTGCAGCACCGCCCCGGTCCCGTCGGCGTTGCTCGGCGCGCCCGCGGTGTCGCCCCAGCCGCCGTCTTCGTTCTGGACTTCGCGCAGCCATTCGACCGAGTCGGAGACGTTGGCGATCCCGGCCGAGCGCAGCGCCAGCACCGCGTAGGCGGTCGAGTTCGGCCAGCCCTCGTACGAGCCGTCCTTGCGCCGCTTGGCGAGCAGCGCCGCGACCAGGTTGCGGCCGCCGAATTCGCGCGGTTCGACCCCGGCGCCCTCCAAGGCGAGGATCGTGCGGGCGAGGTCGCCGGGGCTCTGGACTTCGCCGATCGCGCCCTGGAGGAAGTCGACCGGAGACCTGCCGCCGGCGGTGACGTCCTGCGGGTTGACCCCGGCCGCCTCGAGGCCGAGCATCGCCCAGCCGGTCATCTCCTGCGCCGACTTGGCGCCGGGCTTTTCGCCCCAGCCGCCGTCTTCGTTCTGGACACCTTCGAGCCAGGTTGCCGCGGCTTCGGTGCCGCCCGACGTGGCGGCCTCGGCGCGGGTCGAGGCGAAGGCGCCGAGCAGGAGGACGGCGACGAGGACCGTGGCGATGCGGCCGGTGGTGGCGATGGTTGCGCCCGGGGACGAGCCGCCGGGAGCCACCGCCCCGACCTCTCCCCGCCGCCATTCGAAACGTTCACGGAATCGAATCAACATCCTGATCATCGCGGGACCCGCGGCAAGCGCAAGTACGACGTTGCCGCCTGCATGGGCCACTTCAAAGGGGATCGCGCGTCCCTCGAGCAGCCAGAAGCGCTCCCAGGAGAGGCTGCCGCTGCCGTAGGTCGCCATCAGCGAGAAGTTGAGGATCGCGCCGTAACCGACCGCGGCGAGGCCGCAGACCGCGGCGAGCGTCCACCGCCCCACGTTGCGGGTGCCGAGCGCCAGCGCCGCGCCGAGGATGCCGCAGAGTCCCCAGGCCGCCATCTGCCACGGGGTCCACGGTCCCTGCCCGAACCAGAAGTTGGAGATCAGCGCCGAGAAGGCGCCGACCGCGAAGCCCGCCGCCGGGCCGAGCGCGTAGCCCGCGAAGATGACGATGTCGGTGGTCGGCTTGACGTTGGGAAAGGCAGCGAAGGCGACGCGGCCGGCGATCGCCAGCGCGGCCAGCGCGGCGACGAGAGCGACGACCTGCGCCGGCGGCCGCGAGCGCTCGTACCAGCCGAAGCCGGCCAGGAGGACCCCGGCGAGGATCAGGAAGCTGACCAGCTGCCAGCTCATCCCGGGTCCCCTGGTGCTTCCGAGCTTTTAGGCCATATATGGCCGCTAAGCTCGGAAGCTGGGGCGGCGAGAAGGGCGGCGCCCTGCTCGGGGGTGACGACGCCGGGGACGTCGAGGACGCGGGCGACCTCGGTGGCGAAGTACCAGCCGCCAGAGAGGATCTCGGCGCTCGGGCCGTCGGCGATCACCACGCCGTCGCCGAGCAGGACCACGCGCTCGGCGAACTCGGCGGCGAACTCGACGTCGTGGGTGGCGATGACGACGGCGGCGCCCTGCGCGGCGAGGCGGTCGACGAGCGCGTGGAGGTCCTCCTTGCGGCCGCGGTCCATGCCGCGGGTCGGCTCGTCGAGGGCGACCAGACCGGGGACGCCGTCGCCGTCGAGGCGGCCGGCGAGGGCGATCGCGAGAGCGAGGCGCTGGCGCTCGCCGCCGGAGAGGTCGCGCGGGTCGGCGTCGATCGCGTGCTCCATGC
>JBOGYZ010000017.1:0-17736 GCA_050697015.1 Solirubrobacterales bacterium | reverse complement strand
GTCCTGACGTCCGGAAACCGGACCTCAGGACGACCGGCCGACGGTGGGAGGACCAAAGGACGACCGCGCCTGGGGGAGCGAGATCGGGCTCTGGCGCGGCTTGCACAGAGTCAGCACGGCGTCGTATCTATCCGACAGTTGGAACAGCGGCTCGGTTTTTCTCACCAAGCAGTAATCCGTGCCGTCAATTCCGGTCGGTTGCATCGGGTCTATCGCGGTGTCTATGCGGTGGGGAATACGGACCTCTCACAGCGTGGGAAATGCTTGGCAGCGGTGCTCGCCGTCGGGCCGGGGGCGTTGCTCAGCTACTACTCGGCCGGGTGGTTCTGGGGGCTGTGGCCGGGGTCGCCGGCGCCGTTCGAGGTGACGTACATCGTGCCCCGACACCATCGGCCACCGAAGGGAGTGGTGCGGCACCGGGCGCGGAATCTCGAGGAGGCGGACCGAGCGTTGGTCGATCGAATCCCGGTCACGTCCGTGGCGCGAACGCTCCTTGACCTCGCGTGGAAGTTGAGGAGCGATCAGCTCCGCCGGGTCTTGGCCCGCGCCGAAACCCTAGAGCTGCTCGACCTTGAGGCGATCTATGAGGTGATCGAACGCAACCGCGGACATCACGGCGCCAGGCGCCTGCGTTATGCGCTGGCCATCTATGAGCGACCGATCTGGTCCCGTTCCGACTTCGAGCGACGAGTCGTCGAACATTTGGTCGAGTCAGGCTTGCCGCGGCCAGCCACCGGTTGGAACGAGCTCGGCCATGAGATCGACGTCTACTGGCCCGAGGTCCACTTCGGCATCGAACTCGACACGTGGGAGACGCACGGCACCCGGGACGCATTCGAGCGGGACCACGACCGCGACATCGACTTCGTCCTTGCCGACATCGAGATGATCCGGATCAGCGAACACCAGTTTCGTCGAGAACCGGAAGCAATCGCGACCAAAGTCGCCCGCCTGCTCAGCCGCCGCCAAGCGCGGTCGACCTAGCGTCCGGGGCCACGACAGCGGTCGACTTAGCGTCCGGATATCGGACCATAGGTCGACCGCGCTACGGTGGCCGGACCATAGGTCGACCGCGCTCCCGGGGCCGGACGCTAGGTCGACCGCGCTCGGAGTGGCGGTGCTCGCCGGGGGCCTAGCGCGGCGCTGAGTTGCCGCGCTTGGAGGCCTTGAGGCGGGGGACTTTGTCGAGGATCAGCTTGCGCAGACGGACCGCGTCGGGGGTCACTTCGACGCACTCGTCCTCGCGTAGGAACTCGAGCGAGGCTTCCAGGGTGAGGCGGGTCGCCGGCGCCAGGCGGACCAGGACGTCGGCGCTCGAGGCCCGCATGTTGGTCTGCTGCTTGGCTTTGGTCGGATTGACGTCGAGGTCGTCGGCGCGCGCGTTCTCGCCGATGATCATCCCCTCGTAGACGTCCTCACCGGAGCCGATGAAGAGCGTCCCACGCTCCTGCAGGCCGAAGAGCGAGTAAGCGGCGGTCTGGCCGCGGCGGTCCGCCACCAGCGAGCCGGTCTGCCGCGTACGCAGCTCTCCCGCCCAGGGCTCCCAGCGGTCGAAGACGTGGTGGAGGATGCCGCTGCCGCGGGTCTCGGTGAGGAACTCCGTGCGGAAGCCGATCAGCCCACGCGCCGGCACCAGGTAGTCCATCCGCACCCAGCCGGTCGAGTGGTTGACCATCTGCTCGAGCCGCCCTTTGCGCCCGGCCAACATCTGCGTCACCGCGCCGACGTGTTCCTCGGGTACGTCGATCGCCAGCCGCTCCACCGGCTCGTGCACCTTGCCGTCGATTTCCCGGGTCACGACACGCGGCTGCCCGGCGGTCATCTCGTACCCCTCACGCCGCATGATCTCGAGCAGCACGACCAGCTGGAGCTCGCCTCGGCCCTGGACCTCCCAGGCGTCGGGACGCTCGGTATCGAGGACCCGGATCGAGACGTTGCCGACCAGCTCCTGGTCGAGCCGCGTGCGGATCTGGCGGGCGGTCAGTTTGGTGCCGCCGCCTTGTCCGGCCATCGGCGAGGTGTTGATCCCCAGCACCAGCGACAGCGACGGCTCGTCGACCGTGATCACCGGCAGCGCCTGCGGGTTCTCCGGGTCGGCCAGCGTCTCGCCGATCGTCACCTCTTCGATCCCGGCCACGGCGATGATTTCGCCCGGCCCGGCCTCCTCGGCGGTGACGCGTTCAAGTCCTTCGGTGACGAACAGCTCCGACACGGCCGCCCGTTTGACGGTGCCGTCGGCGCGGCACCAGGCGATCTGCTGCCCGTTGCGGATCGTCCCCTGCCGCACCCGGCAGACCGCCAGCCGCCCCAGATAAGGGGAGGCGCCGAGGTTGGTCACGTGCGCCTGGAGCGGCGCGCCCTCGTCGTACACGGGCGCCGGGATCCGCTCCAGCATCAGGTCGAGCAGCGGCATCAGGTCGGTGCCCTCGACACCCTCCTCGAGCGCCGCCCAACCCGCTTTGGCGTTGGTGTAGACGATCGGGAAGTCGATCTGGTCGGAGTCGGCATCGAGGTCGATGAACAGCTCATAGACCTCGTCGACGACCTCGGAGATCCGCGCGTCGGGGCGGTCGACCTTGTTGATCACGAGGATGATCGGCAGCCGCCGTTCGAGCGCCTTGCGCAGGACGAAGCGCGTCTGCGGCAGCGGTCCCTCCGACGCGTCGACCAGAAGCAGCGCTCCGTCGACCATGGTCAGCGCCCGCTCCACCTCGCCGCCGAAGTCGGCGTGGCCCGGCGTGTCGACGATGTTGAACTTGACCTTGCCGTGCTGGACCGCCGTGTTCTTGGCGGTGATCGTGATCCCCTTCTCCTTCTCCAGGTCCATCGAGTCCATCACGCGCTCGGCCACGTCCTGGCCTTTGCGGAAGGTCCCGGTCTGCCAGAGCATGGCGTCGACGAGCGTCGTCTTGCCGTGGTCGACGTGGGCGATGATCGCGCAGTTGCGCAGGTCGTTACGTGTTGCAGTCATAAGAAGGAGGGAACCTCAGGTGATTGGGAGCGGGGGAGAGTAGCGAGGCGACGGTGCGGGCGGAACGGGGCCCCAGACAAGACGAAGCCCGCCAGGTGGCGGGCTTCCCAGACTGTCTATGAGCTAGCGCTCTACGAAGTCTGCTGAACGCTGGCCGCGGCGGGACCCTTCGGGCCTTCCTCGGACTCGTAGCTCACTTTGCTGCCCTCGGTCAGGGACTTGAAGCCCTCACCCAGGATGGCGCTGTGATGCACGAAGACGTCCTTCGAGCCGTCATCGGGCGTGATGAACCCGTAGCCCTTGTCGTCGCTAAACCACTTTACGGTTCCAGTAGGCATGCATTGCCTCCACATCGTGTGCTGCAAACGCTGACGATGCTGAATGGCAACGACATGCGAGCGCTAGACACAAACTTACGGCCGGTACGTACCGGCCCTTTCAGGCGGGACCGTAGCAGGATCGCGGGCGTTCGGACGTGATTTTTCGGCCCAAACGCGCGCCGCGCACCCCGTCCGCGACCGCATCTAGCCTCAGGTTGTGCGCTTTCTCGACCGTATCGACCGCGGCGCACTCGCCGCCATGCTGGACCGCGACGAGTATTTCTGGCTAGATCTAGACGCCCCGAGCAATGACGACGTCGACACGCTCGACGATCTCTTCCACTTCCACCCGCTCGCGCTGGAGGACCTGCGGAAGAAAGGCCAGCGGCCGAAGCTCGAGGATTTCGGCGACTACATGTTCCTCGTCTACTACGGGGTGCAGGACCCCGACAGTGGCACCGGGGTGCGCCTGGAAGAGGTCCACGCCTTCATCAGCGGTGGCTACCTCGTCACCGTCCACGACGGCGACTGCAGCGCCCTCGACGAAGTCCGCAAGCGGCTCGACGCGGTGCCGCCGAGCTCCGAGCAGTTCGTCGTCTACCGCGTCATCGACGCCCTCACCGACACCTTCTTTCCACTGCTCGAGAACCTCGAAGACCGGCTGGAAGATCTCGACGAGGAGATCTTCAGCCACCCCTCGCCAGACCACCTGCAGCCGCTGACCGAACTGCGCCGGGACCTCGTCCAGCTCGGCCGGGTAGCCACGCCGCAACGCGACATGCTCGCCCGCCACATCGACGACATCCTCGAAGTACCGGGGCTGCAGGCCGACTCGCGCAACTACTTCCGCGACGTCTACGACCACGCGATCCGCATCTCCGACCAGATCGACTCCTACCGCGACCTGCTGATCGGCAGCCGCGACGCCTACCTCTCGGTCAACTCCAACCGCCTCAACGAAATCAGCAAGCAGCTGACCGTCGTGGCGACGATCTTCCTGCCGCTCTCCTTCGTGGTCGGCTTCTTCGGCCAGAATTTCGGCTGGATGGTGCGAAATATCAACAACGCGGCCGACTTCTGGTTGATCGGCGGCGGCAGCATGGTGCTCTCATTGGTGATCTTGGTGGTCTGGCTGCGGCGCTCTTCGTACGCCTGAGTCCATTTACTTGGAATTCCTCGCGCGGCGTGCCTAATATCCGGTAATGCCCGGCAAGAAGATGCTTTTCTTCTCCCTTGTCCTCATCGCCTTCGCCGCCGCCCCGCCCGTCGCGAGCGCTGTCCAGGCGTCGCCTCTCTCGCCGCGACTCGTCGTGCTTTCTTCGCCTCAGGTGCGCTCGCTCGGTCCGGCCAGGCAGTCGCGCCGGGTCGGCCTCACCCCGTCGGGCGCGGGCAGCCTGCTGCGGCACGGGAACCGCGTCGTCGTGAACGTCCGCTTCGGCAGCGGCGCGGCGGCGAGCACCGAAGCGCTCAAGGCGGCCGGTGCCAACGTGATCACGGTCAGCCCGGAATACCAGACGGTGGCGGTCGCGGCGCTGCCGAGTCAGCTGCGCCGGCTCGCCGCCGTGCCCGGTGTGGAGGGGGTGCAGGAAGTGATCACCCCGTTCACCTCCGCCGCCGCCACCTGCCCCCAGGGCGCGGTGGTCAGTGAGGGCGATCGTCAGCTCGAGGCCGCCCGCGCCCGCAACGACTTCGGCGTCGACGGCTCCGGCGTCACCGTCGGCATCCTCTCCGACTCCTTCAACCAGTGGAAGGGCGCGCCGGCCTCCGAACCGGGCGACGTCGCCACCGGGGACCTGCCGGGCCCCGGCAACCCGTGCGGCTTCGAACGGGCCGTCAAGGTCGTCACGCCCTTCATCCCCGGCGCCTACCCGGAACCCGGCGAGGAACCGGAAAACCCGCCGGAACCGGGCGAAGAAAGCGCCGACGAGGGACGCGGCATGGCGCAGATCGTCCACGACCTCGCGCCAGGCGCGGACATCGACTTCGCCTCCGCCTTCAACGGCGAACTCGCCTTCGCCAAAGGCATCCGCGACCTCTACAACGAAGGCGCGCGGGTGATCGCCGACGACGTCGCCTATTTCAACGAGCCGTTCTTCCAGGACGGCCCGATCGCCGACGCGGTGAACGAAGTTGTCGCCGGCGGCGCCAACTACTTCTCCTCGGCCGGCAACGACAACCTGAAGAACGCCGAAGGGCTGAACATCGGGTCGATCGAAGCGCCGGAATTCCGGGAAATGGAATGCCCGGCGGCGCTGCCCGCGGAGTACGAAACCTGCATGAACTTCAACCCGGAACCCGGGAAAGAAGACAACACCTGGGGCGTGACGCTGGAAGAAGGCGCGCCGCTCTACGTCGACCTGCAGTGGGCGCAGCCCTGGGACGGGGTGACGACCGACCTCGACATGTTCGTGCTGAACGAAGAAGGCGAACTCAAAGGCCGCGCCTTCAATACGCCGAACACCGAACCGGGCCGCCAGCAGCCCTACGAGTTCATTCCCTACGAAGGGGGCATCAAAGAAGAAACCGGGGAAGGCAACGAAGAAAAGATGCAGGTCGTGATCGCCCGCTGTGACGTCGCCTGCGGCGAAGAACGCGCCGAAGAAGAAATCGAACCGGGCGTGAAACCGTACGAAGGGACGGTCGGCGGCGACGACGGCACGCCGCGCCTCAAGGTCGCGATCTTCAACAACGGCGGCGGCGTCACCGAATCGGAATACCCCGAATCGAAAGACGGCGACGTCGTCGGCCCGACCATCTTCGGCCACACCGCCGCGGCCTCGGCGGTCAGCGTGGCGGCGATCAACGTCGGCACCAACGAAGAACCGGAGTTCTACTCCTCGCGCGGCCCGGTGGTCCACCTCTTCGGCCCGGTGGCCGGGACGACGCCGGCGCCGTCGATCGGCGAACAGGTGATCGCGAAGCCGAACGTGACCGCCAGCGACTGTGGCTCGACCACGTTCTTCTTCGGCTTCAGCGAAGGCGGCTTCCACTTCTGCGGCACCTCGGCGGCGGCCCCGCACGCGGCGGCGATCGCGGCGCTGATCCGCTCCGCCAACCCGGGCGCGAGCAACGCCCAGGTGCGTGCCGACCTCGAAGCGACGGCACGGCCGGTCGGCAGCGTCGCGACCGGCTTCTTCGCCTCGACTGCGATCGGCGCAGGCCTCCTCGACGCCGACTCGGCCGTTGCCGCCTTGGCCCTGCCGCCGACGGTGACGATCACGGCCCCGCCCGCCGCCAAGAGCGACCAGAGGCAGCCCTCGATCGCCTTCGCGGCGAACCGGCGGGCGAGCTTCACCTGCTCCGTCGACGGCGCCTCGGCGACGCAATGCACCTCGCCCTTCGTGCCGCCGGCGCCGCTGGCCGACGGCAACCACGAATTCAAGGTGACGGCGACCGACGTCGCCGGGCGCAGCGGCAGCGCGACGGCGAAGTTCGCGGTCGAAAGAGCAACGCCGACGCTGCCGGTGGTGACGTTCGCCAGGCACCCGAAGGCAGTGGTGAAGACCCGCAAGAGCTCGGTCAAGCTCGGCTTCGGGCTGAAGTCCAGCGTCGCGAAATCGACCTTCCGCTGCAAGATCGACAACAAGGGCAAGTTCAAGTCCTGCAAGGCGAACTTCTGGGCCGCCTTCAAGGTCGGCAAGCACGTCGTCGCGGCCAAGGCGGTCGATCCGGCGGGCACCGTCAGCAAGCCGGCCACCTTCAAGTTCCGGGTCGTGAAGGTCGCCCCGAAGCACAAGCAGCACCACAAGAGCAAGCGCCGAAACCACCGCTGACGCACGCGGGCGCCCAGGCCGGGCGCGCGCTAAAGGACCTGCCGGGGAGGTCGATACGGTCTCCTAGATGCCCGGTAGGTCCAGGCGCGCGACGTCATCCCTAGCCCTCGCCCCACTCGCCGTGGTGCTGCTCGCGCTCGGCCTGCTCGTGCCCTCGATGGCGGGGGCCGAGGCGCCGGTCGGGAACTTGACGAGCTCTTCGGCGCTCTCGCCGGAACTCGAAGCGCTGGCGACCCCCGCGGTGCGCTCGCGCTCGCTCGCCGGGCAGGCGGAAGCGCTCGGCCTGCCGCGCGAAAGCGAAGGCGGCCTCGTCCGCGATGGCGGCCGGGTCGTCGTCGAAGCGCGCTTCGAGTCCGGGGCGGCCGCCGCAGTCGAAAAGGTGAAGGCGATCGGCGCCAAGGTCCTGACCGTCAGCAGCCGCTACCAGACCCTGGCGCTCTCGGTCGCCCCCGCCGATCTGCCCGCGCTCGCCGCGATCCCCGGGGTCGTCGCCGTAACCCCGTCGCTGGCGCCAGAAGTCGCCGCGCTCGGCGGCGCCGATACCGCCGCTACCTCCTCCAACGGCCTCTGCGAAGGCGGCTCGGTGATCTCCCAAGGGGTGCAGCAGCTGAACGTCGCCGCCGCTCGGGGCGCGTTCGGCGCCCGCGGGGCGGGGCAGACGATCGGCGTCCTCTCAGACTCCTACAACGAGGCGACGACCACCTCTACCGGCGCGCCGATCCCGACCAAAGCCCACGAAGACGAAGTCACCAACGACCTGCCCGGTCACGCGAGCACTTGCAGCGGCCAGCAGCTGCCGGTGAACGTGATCGCCGAAGAGCCGATCAGCCCGGAATCCCCGCCCACCGACGAGGGCCGGGCGATGCTGCAGGCCGTCCACGATATGGCGCCGCACGCGAGGCTCGCCTTCGCCACCGGCGAACCGTCCGAAATCTCCTACGCCGAGAACATCGAAAAGCTGGCCGCGCCGGTCAGCCAGGGCGGTGCCGGGGCGGACGTGATCGTCGATGACCTCGCCTTCCCGACCGAACCCGACTTCCAGGACGGGCCGGTCGCCGACGCGATCCGCCGGGCCACCGAAAAGGGGGTCCTCTATTTCTCCGCGGCCGGCAACGACAATCTCTTCAACGCGGCGGGCGATGAAATCGCCTCCTGGGAAGCACCGAAATTCCGCGGCGCGCCGACTTGCAACGCGCAGCTCGAAGCCCTGCTTTCCGGAGCGCTCGGCGAAGAAGGCAAAGGCCCCTACGAACCCGACTGCATGGACTTCGAACCGGGTGCCGGTGTCGACACCGAATTCGGGATCACGGTCGATGCCGACAGCCCGCTGACGGTCAACCTGCAGTGGGCCGAACCGTGGTTCGGGGTGAAGACGGCGCTCTTCGCGGCGCTGATCGTGACCGGGCCCAAAGGCGAAGAACAGATCGCCGACGTCGCCGGCAGCAACGAACTGGTCCAGAAGCCGGTGGTCGCCGTGTCGTGGAAAAACACGGCCGCGACCGCGCAGACCGCCCGCCTGGTGATCGCCCGCTGCGCCGGGGCGAAATGCAATCCGAAAGCGAGCGCGACCGCCGATCCCCGGATCAAGGTCTCGATCACCGAGGACGGGGGCGGGGTCTCGGAAATCGATTATCCGAAATCCGCGGGCGGCGACATCGTCGGGCCGGTGATCTACGGACACCGCGGCTCGCCCTACGTGACCACGATCGGCGCGGTCAACTACCAGGAATCCAGCACGGCGCCGAAAGCGCCGGAGTTCTACTCCTCGCGTGGTCCGGTCACCCACTACTTCGGCCCGGTCACCAGCACCATACCCGCCGCTCCGCTGGGTGCGCCGGAAGTGATCCAAAAGCCCGACATCACCGCCACCGACTGCGCATCGAACACCTTCTTCGGCATCCTCGCCAAAGACGGCTGGCACTTCTGCGGCAGCTCGCAGGCGGCCGAGCACGCCGCCACGATCGCCGCCCTGATGCGCCAGACGGCGCCGCTCGCGACCCCGGCGAAGATCATCTCGAGTCTTGAGACCTCGGCGACGAAATTCACCACCGTCACCTCGCCCGACGCGGTCGGCGCGGGAATGGTGAACGCGCTCGCGGCGATCAAAGCGGTCGGCGGCGCGCCGGTCGAAGACCCGCCGAGCCACGTCGTCGAATCGGTCGAAGAAGAAGAAAAGGCGGGGGCGCCGAGCGTGAAGATCACCAACGGTCCCGGTGCGCTTTCCAGCAACAACCGCCCGACCTTCGAATTCACCTCGACCCGCCCGGTCGCCTTCACCTGCCAGATCGATGGCGGCACGCCGCAGCCCTGCGCCTCGCCCTACGTGGTGCCGGCGAAGCTCGCCGACGGCGGCCACGGCTTCGTCGTCACCGGCAGGGACGCGCAGGGGCGCACCGGCTCGAGTGGCGTCTACGGCTTCAGCGTCGACACCAAGGTGCCGGTCGCCAGGTTCGCCCACCACCCGAAGAAACTCGTGAAGACGCGCAAGCGCAGCGTCGTCGTCAGCTTCCGGTTGAAGGCGAGCGAGTCACCGGTGACCTACTACTGCCAGTTCGACAAAGAACCGCTGCGGATCTGCCCGGCTCATTTCAAGCACCGCTTCAAGAAGGGCAAGCACGCGGTCCGGGTCCGCGCCAAAGATCAGGTCGGCAACATCGCCGCGAAGCCGACCGTCTTCCACTTCCGCGTCAAGGAGCTTCCTCCGAGGCACCGGGCGAAGAAGTAGCGTTCTCGCCGACGCCGTCGTCGGTCGCACCCGAACGTCTGATGATGAAGTTGGCGCCGATGAGCAGGACGAAGACTCCGGCGATCGCGCCGAGCACCGCCGGGTCGGTGAAGCGGATCCCTTCCAGCCGGGTGCCGAGGTAGACCGCCAGCGCGGTGATCGGCAGGAAGCCGACGGCGGTCGTCCAGCAGTAACGGCCGAACGGGACGCGGGCGGCGCCGGCGGCGGCGGAGATCAGGCTGAAGGGGACGATCGGCAGCAGCCGCAGGGCGATCAGCAGGGTGACGCCGCCGCGTCCGACCATGCGTTCGAATTTGGCGAAGCGCTCGGCGCCGAACCAGCGGTCGAGCAGCGGCCGCGCCACGCCGGTGCCGAACCAGTAACAGATGAGCGCCGAGATCATCCAGCCGACGCAGACGATCCCGAGGCCGCCCCAGAAGCCGTAGGCGAAGCCGGCCGCGGCGTTCACGATCTCGGCCGGATAGGGCACCACTGAGTGGATGACGGCGAGGCCGGTGATGATCAACGGGCCGCCCGCGCCGAGCGACTTGATCTGGTGGCGGACTTCCGAGGTTTCGCCGTGGACAGCGGCGACGGCGGCGTGACGTAGAGCCGGGATCGCGACGACGAGGGCGGCCAGCAGCGCGATCCCGCCGACGGTCAGGCCGATCTCCAGCCACGGGATGCCCGCTCGCTCTTTTCGCTGATCGGGCATCGACCGATCAGCCTGCCATACGGAGAGGCGCGGCAGGTGAAGGGGTCGCTAGGCGGCGCGCAGTCGCTCGGCGAGGCCGGAGTGGCGGCCGCTGCCCTCGCCCCGGCCCACGGCGGCCGCCAGCGCCGCCGAATCGCCGACCAGGACACAGTCGCGCCGTGCCCGCGTGATCGCCGTGTAGAGGAGCGGCCGGGTCAGCATCCGGGTGTGGGAGCGGTGGCAGACCGCGACGACCACCGGCACCTCGCAGCCCTGCGCCTTGTGGACGGAGATCGCGTAGGCCAGTTTCAGCGTCGCCGTCTCCGAGTACGGCATCACCAGCGTGCCGCCCTCGTCGGTGTCGACGACGATCGATTCTTCGTCGGGGTCGTCGCGGCGCAGGAAGACGATCGAGCCGTTCATCAGCCCCAGCTCGTGCGAGTTGCGCGTCTGGATCAGTCGGTCGCCGATCCGGAAGCGCTCACCGATCGCCTTCTTGCCATCGGGGTTTAGGCGCGCCTGGAGGCGCTCGTTCAGCGCGTCGATCCCGACCGGCCCGCGGTACATCGGCGCCAGCGTCTGCACCTCGCGGATCGGGTCGACGCCGAAGCTCTCCGCGGCCCGCTCGGCGACCACCTCGACCACGGTCTCCAGCGCCCGCTCCGGCGAGGGCCGCTCGATGAAGAAGAAGTCGCGTTCCTGGTCGGGGCCGGGCTCGAGGTGGGGCGGGCGACCCTGGTTGATCTCGTGGGCGGCGGTGGTGATCATCGACTTCGCCGCCTGCCGGAAGATCTGGGTGAGGCGGACGACCGGCGCCGCTCCCGACTCGATCAGGTCCTCGAACGGTTTGCCGGCGCCGATCGGCGGCAGCTGGTCGGCGTCCCCGACGAATACGATGTGGGTCGTCTCGGCCAGCCCTTCGAGCAGCACCTCGGCGAGACGCAGGTTCAGCATCGAGGACTCGTCGACGATCGCGAGGTCGACCGGCAGCGGCCGTCCCGGCCCGTATCCCGGGTCGCCGCCGGGGATCCATTCGAGCATCCGGTGGATCGTCTGGGCCTCGTGCCCGGTCGTTTCCTGCAGGCGGCGGGCGGCGCGGCCGGTCGGCGCGCAGAGGGCGATCTTCGCCCCGGCGACTTCGGCGGCGGCGACGATCGCGGTCGTGCAGCGGGTCTTGCCGACGCCGGGGCCGCCGGTCAGCACCGAGATCCGCGAATCGAAGGCGCCGCGTACCGCCGCCCACTGCTCGTCGGTCATCTCACCCTCGGGGTCGCTTTCGCCCGAGTCGTGGTCGAGGTGCGCCGGCGCCGCCAGCCGCCGCGCCAGCGTCGCGGCCACCGCCCGCTCGCTCTCCAAGGTCAGCTCGCGGTAGACACGGCCGTCGTCATTGACCAGCCCGCGGGCGCTCTCCAGCACCGCCGGGTCGGGGACGAGGCCGATCAGCTTCGCCGTGCGCGCCGCCAGCTCCTCCAGCGGGAGGAAGCTGTTGCCGCCGTTTTCGGCCTCGCGCAGGACGTAGACGGCCGCCGCCTGCGCCCGCTTATCGGACTCCGGCGGCACGTCGGCGGCGAGCGCGATCTTGTCGGCGCGGGCGAAGCCGACCCCCTCGACCTCGGTCAGTCGGTAGGGGTCCTCGTGCAGGATCACCAGCGAGCGCTCGGCATAACGGGCGTGGATCGGCGCGGCCAGGTGGGCGAGGCCGTGGGGCGCGAGCTGGACGTGGAGCTCGCGCACGGCGCGGCTCTCGTGCCAGGACTGGGTCGCCGCCGCGGCCTGGTCGACGCTGACGCCCTTCAGCGCCTGGAAGGTCCGCTGCGGATCGGCGGCGATCACCTGCATGATCTCCTCGCCGTGCTCGTCGACCAGCCGTTCGGCCCGTTTCTTGCCGATGTGGCGCAGGGTGGAGAGGTAGGCGACCTGGCCCTCGCGGTCGGCCGGGTCGAGCGGCAGGGCGCCCTGGGCGCGCAGCTGGCGGCCGTAGCGCGAGTGGGTCTGCCACTCGCCGCTCACTTCGGCGCGGTCGCCCGGACCGAGGTGGGCGACCGGCCCGACCAGCGCGAAGCCCTCGCCGCTGTCGGCCTCCCGCACCTCCAGCACCGCGTACCCGTCGTCTTCGGCGCGGAAGATGATCCCGAGGACCTCGACCGTGCCGGTGTAGGAGGCGGCGTCGGCGTCGAACAGGGTGGCGGAGCGCATCACCCTCCCAAAGCTAGCCGGCGACGAGGCGGGACCGGGTCGGTGTACCGTCGGGGCAGTGTCGAGTTGGGGAGAAATCGAGCAAATTGCGCCGGAGCTTGCGCGCCATGCGCGCGCTTTGCTCGACGCGCACGTCCATAAGACGCTGGCGACGCTGCGCGCCGACGGCTCGCCGCGGGTCAGCGGCATCGAGGCGAAGTTCATCGACGGCGAGCTCTGGTTCGGCTCGATGCCGGGCTCGCGCAAGAGTGCCGACCTCGCCCGCGATCCTCGCTTCGCGCTGCACAGCGGCTCGATCGATCCGCCCGACTGGGAGGGCGACGCAAAGCTTGCCGGGGTCGCCCGGGACATCGAGGATCCCGTCCGCAAGCGCGAGATCTTCAACGCGATGGGGGCCGACCCCGAGCAGATCGGGCTCGACTCGAAGCTCTACCGCGCCGACGTGCGCGAGGTCTCGGTGACCCGGCTCACCGAGGCGAAGGACGAACTGGCGATCGACTTCTGGAGCGAGGCGGGCGGGGTGCGCTCGCTGACGCGGAAATGAGTGGCGCGGTCCCGAGCGGCACGGGGGAGAGTGGGTCCGCTTCCGATCTTCCCTGGGTCGACGAGCACGCGATCGAGCTGGACGCGACGCCCGCCGTCGCCTGGCCCGCACTGCTGCGGACGGTCGAGGGGATCACGGCGGGGCGGGGGGCGCCGACCTATGCGCGTGCGGTCGGCTGTGCCGACACCGAGGCGGGTGGGCCACGGCCGCTCGAGGTCGGCTCGACCGTCCCCGGCTTCCATGTCGCCGCGCTGGCGCCGGAGCGGCTCCTGGTCCTGCGCGGCTCCCATCACTTCTCCGATTACGCGCTGGTCTTCCGCCTCGAACCGCTGGGCGGGGTGCGGACGCGCCTCATCGCCGAGACGCGCGCCGAGTTCCCCGGTGTCAAGGGGCGCGCCTACCGGGCGCTGGTGATCGGCACGCGCATGCACGTGCTCGCCGTGCGGAGGGTGCAGCGCGGAGTGGCGAGGCGGGTGGAGCGGGCGCCGCGATGAACGCCCCGCGCCCGCCGCGCCCGCCCGTCGGCCTCTGCGACTCCTGCCGCCACCAGCGGCTCGTCCCCAATACGCGCGGCTCGGTCTTCTCCCTCTGCGAGCGATCCCGCACCGAACCGGAGTTCCCACGCTACCCCCGCATCCCGGTGGCGAGCTGCCCCGGCTTCCAGCCGCGCGCGTGGGACCGCTAAGGGCGGGCGGGCGCTTTCGGGTCGGGCCCGCCGATCTCGGTCGTCGCCGGCGCCGAGTAGGCCGCGCCCGGGATGCCGCCGACGATCAGCATCCGGATCCCCTCCGGGCCCGACACCACCTTGCGCTTCGCCAGCGGACCGACCCGCACCATGTGGTCTTCGTCGAGCGGCATCTTCTCGCCTTCGACCTCTAGCTCGCCGCCGCCGCGCAGCGCCACGTAGACCTCCTCCTGATCGTCGTGCGTGTGGTCGTGGCTCGGGTAGCCGTCGAAGGACGGCGGCAGGTCGATCACCTGCATCCCGAACGACTCGACCCCCAGCTCCGCCCGCGCTCGTTTGAAGCTGCCGAACAGCGCCGCGTCCATGTCATCGATCTTCTTCACCGCGTAATCAGGTGCCATGCGTTCCCCCTCCTGCTTTGAATACGAACGTTCGTGCTTTTATAATCTCTGGCGGTGGCCAACGCAAGTGCGACGAAGGGGGAGCAGACGCGGGCCGCGATCCTCGACCGCGCCGTCGACCTCGCCTCGGTCGAGGGGCTGGAGGGCCTGACGATCGGCCGCCTCGCGAGCGACCTGCGGATGAGCAAGAGCGGCCTCTTCCGCCACTTCGGCTCCAAGCAGGACCTGCAGCTGGCGACGGTCGGCGCCGCTCGCGACCGCTTCGTCGCGATGGTGCTCCAGCCGGCGAGTGCCGTCCCCGACGGCGCGCCCCGCCTTCGCGCCATGGCCGAGCACTACCTCGACTACCTCTACAGCTTCCCCGGCGGCTGTTTCTGGGGCGCCACCGCAAGCGAGTTCGACGACCGGCCCGGACCGGTTCGCGACGCGATCGCCGCCTCGCTCGACGCCTGGATGGCGGAGCTCGTCCGCCAGGCGACGGCGGCCGGGATCGCCGATCCCGACCGCTACGCCTTCGAGCTCTACGCCGTCGTCATGGCCGCCAACGCCCGCTGGCGCCTGACCGGCGACCGCCGCACCTTCGACCTCGCCCGCGCCGCCCTGGCGCGCCTCGAGGCCGAACTGCCCGGCTGACGGGTCACTCGCCGATCCGGGGCAGGCCGATTTTCCCGGTGGTCTAGTGTCCGAGGCAACCAATTTCTGACTACTCCGGGGGGTCACAGGATGGACATTGCAATCGGGCTTCCGAACGCGGTGCCGGGAACCACGGGCGAGCAGTTGGTCGAGTGGGCGCGACGGGCCGAGAAACGCGGCTTTTCCAGCCTCGGCACGATCGACCGCGTCACCTACCCCAACTACGAACCGCTGATCGCGCTGAGCGCCGCCGCCGCGGTCACCGAGCGGATCGGCCTCGTCACCGCGGTGCTGCTGGCACCGCTGCGGCTCAACGGCGCGCTGCTGGCGAAGCAGACGCTGAGCCTCAACGCACTCTCTGGCGGCCGGTTGACGCTGGGGGTCGGAATCGGGGGTCGCGGCGACGATTTTGCCGCGATCGGCGCCGACATGGGCAGCCGCGGCGAAGACATCGATCAGATCCTGTCCCGCCTCACCGAGGCCTGGGCCGATGACACGATCGGCCCGGCGACCGCGCCGCCGCGGCTGGTGGTCGGCGGCGGCGTCCAGGCCTCATACGACCGCGCCGCGAAGTACGACAGCGCCGGCTGGATCGCGGGCGGCCTGCCGCCGGATCAGTTCGCCGAAGCGCTGGGGAAGGTCAAGGAGGCCTGGTCGGCGGCGGGGCGCGACGGCGAGCCGGTCGGCATGGCGCTCGCCTACTTCGCGCTCGGCGATGACCCGGAGGGCGACGCCAGCCGTTACCTCAATCACTACTACGGCTTCCTCGGTGAGGAGACGGCGGGCTACATCGCCGGGTCCGCCGCCAAGGACGCGGCGACGGTGCAGGGCTACCTGGCGGCGTTCGAGGGCGCGGGCTGCGACGAGCTGATCCTCTTCCCGTCGTCCAGCGACCCCGACCAGGTCGATCTTCTCGCCGACGCGGCGGGACTCTGAGTCGGGGCGCGGCGTGGCCGAAGAGCTCGAGGTCGTGCTCTTCGCCACGCCGGCCGACCTCGAGCTGTGGATGGAGGGCAACGCCGGCTCCTCGCCAGGCCTCTGGCTGAAGATCGCCAAGAAAGGCGCGCCGGAGCCGAGCGTCACCTACGCCGAGGCCCTCGAGCTGGCCCTCTGCTTCGGCTGGATCGACAGCCAGAAGCGCGGCCTCGACGACACCCATTTCCTCCAGCGCTTCACGCCCCGCCGTCCCCGCGGCCGCTGGTCGAAGATCAACCGCGAGAAGGCCGAAGCCCTGGAGGCCGCCGGCGCCCTCCGTCCCGCGGGCGCCGCCGAGGTCGCCGCAGCGAAGGCCGACGGCCGCTGGGAGGCGGCTTACGAGGGCGCCCGCACCGCCGCGGTCCCCGACGACCTCCAGCGTGAGCTCGACGCCAACCCGGCCGCCGCCGCCTTCTTCGCCGATCTCGACGGCACCAACCGCTACGCGATCCTCTACCGCCTCCAAGACGCGAAAAAGCCTGAGACCCGCGCCCGCCGCCTCGCCAAATTCATCGCCATGCTCGAGCGCGGCGAGAAGCTCCACGGATAGGCGATCACTGGCCGAGGGCCTGGCTCTTAGCGATTATCTCTCTACCTTCACCGGCGCCGCCCGTCCGCGGTGACCGAAAGCACGACGTTCAGATCGCGCTGCGTGGATTTGGGCCCCCATAGGGGACCGAAACCGTGGTCACGTGTTTGTGACGGGCGATCTCTACTCTCGTGGGATGGATACGCAGCGTCTCAACGAGGTTCTCGCCGCGGCGGGCGAGCCGAAGTACCGGGGATCCCAGGTCTGGGAGTGGGTCGCGCGCGGGGTGGGGAACTATGAGGAGATGACGAATCTGCCCGCGGGACTACGGGGGCGGCTGGAGGCGGATCTGCCGCTTTCGACGCTGTCGGTGCGGGCCGAGGCGCGCTCCGACGACGGTACCGTGAAGACGCTCTTCGACACCGGTGACGGCCGGCCGCTCGAGGCGGTGCTGATGCGTTATCGCGACGGCCGGCGCTCGGTCTGCGTGTCCTCGCAGTCGGGCTGCCCGCTCACCTGCACCTTCTGCGCCACCGGGAAGATGAAGTTCGGTCGCAACCTCACCGCCGACGAGATCCTCGACCAGGCGCTCCACTTTCGCCGGGTCGAACCGATCGACCACGTCGTCTTCATGGGGATGGGGGAGCCGACGATGAACATCGACAACGTGCTCGCCGCCTGCGACCGCCTCCCCGACCTCGGTGTCACCAACCGCCGCACCGCGATCTCGACCGTGGGTTGGGTGCCGGGGATCGACCGCATCGCCGAATACGAAATGCCGATCGGCCTGGCGCTGTCCCTGCACGCGCCCAATGACGACCTGCGTTCGCAGCTGATGCCGGTCAACGACCGCTATCCGCTGTCGGAGGTGCTCGCGGCCTGCGATCGGTACCGGGCGAAGCGCCGGCGCAAGGTCTTCGTCGAGTACGTGATGCTCGACGGCGTCAACGACCAGCCCGAGCACGCGCGCGAACTCGCCGCCCTGCTCGACCCGCGGATCTACAAGATCAACCTGATCCCGTACAACCCGACCGGCGCCTACGACGGCTCCTCGCCGGAGCGGATCGAGACCTTCCGCGCGATCCTCGCCGAGCACCGCGTCCCCGCCACCGTGCGCCTCACCCGCGGCCGCGACATCGACGCCGCCTGCGGCCAGCTCGCCGCCAAAGCCGCCGCTTAGGCGGTCGGTCCAGGAACTCCCCGACCTGGAAGGGATGGGCCGGGGAAGCTGACGCCCGGCAAGGGATGAGGCCGTCTCGTCCACGGCCCTGGCAGGCTGTGGCCGTGGAC
>JBOGYZ010000016.1:0-18238 GCA_050697015.1 Solirubrobacterales bacterium | reverse complement strand
CCTCCGGGCGCGTCGCCGGGGCGGTCTCGGCGAGCGCCGCCCGCGCCGCGCGACCGCCGAAGACGAAGCACTCGCTGAGCGAGTTCGAGGCGAGTCGATTGGCGCCGTGGAGGCCGGTGCAGGAGCACTCGCCGACGGCGTAGAGGCCGGGGAGCGAGGAGCGCCCGTCGAGGTCGGTCGCGATCCCGCCCATTGTGTAATGGGCGGCTGGGGAGACCGGGACCGGCTCGGCCGTCGGGTCGAGGCCCGCCTCGGTGAGGGAGGCGAAGACATTGGGGAAGCGGGCCGGGTCGATCGCCCGCAGGTCGAGGCGGACGAAAGCGCTGCCCTCCTCGCGCATCCTGGCGAGGACCGCCGCGCTGACCGCGTCGCGGGGGGCGAGCTCGTCGGTGAAGCGCTCGCCGTCGGCGCCGAGCAGCTTGGCTCCCTCGCCGCGGATCGCCTCGGTGATCAGCGCGCCGTCGAAGGGGGTGTCGGGAAGGGCGAGCGCGGTCGGGTGGAACTGGCAGAACTCGAGGTCGGCGAGGTCGGCCCCCGCCGCCGCGCCGAAGACCGGCCCGGCGCCGATCGCCCCGCGCGGGTTCGTCGTCCGCCGCCAGAGCGCCGCGGCGCCGCCGGTCGCGATCACGGTGGCGGGCGAGGCGAGCCCGCCGGCGTCGGTGATCACCCCGAAGCAGCGCTCGCCGTCGGACCAGAGCGCCGTCGCCGAGGTGTTCTCACGGACCTCGATCCGCTCGTCCTTGGCGACCATCGCCGCCAGCTTCGAGGTGATCTCGCGGCCGGTCTGGCTGCCGCCGGAGTGGACGATGCGGCGGGCCGAGTGGCCGCCCTCGAGGCCGAGCGCCAGCCGCCCTTCGTGATCGAGGTCGAAGACGACGCCGCGCGCCTGCAGGTCGCGGACCGCGGCCGGCGCCTCTTCGACCAGCGCCATCACCGCGGCGGGGCGGCAGAGGCCCCGTCCGGCGGCGATCGTGTCCTCGGCGTGGCGCTCCGGCGAGTCGCCCGGTTCGAGCGCCGCGGCGAGCCCGCCCTGGGCCCAGAAGCTGGCGCTCTGTGACAGCGGCGTGCGCGAGACGACACAGACGCGGCCGCCTTGCTCGGCGGCGCGCAGTGCGGTCCAGAGGCCGGCGGCGCCGCCGCCGATGACGACGACGTCGTACTCGGAGACCGCGGCTATTTCTCGCCGCCCTCGCGCCGGATCTGGTCGATCCGCTCGCGCAGCCAGGCGGCGGCGCCTTCGCGGGCGCGGGCGCTCTCGGCGGCTACCGCCTTCTCGGCTTCCTCGGCGCGGCGCTCGGCGGCGGCGATCCGCTCCTCGGCGGCGTCGGTCTGCGTTTCGATCTCGCCCAGCCGCTCTTCGGCGGCGGCGATCGCGCGCTCCTTAGCCTCGCGCTCCTTCTGCAGCTCTTCCTCGTGGCGGAGTTCCAGCGCTTTCAGATCGCGGTCCTCGGCGGCCCGATATTTCTCGAGGTCGGCCTCAAGCGCATGGATCTCGGCTTCGGCGCGTTTTTCGGCCGCGGCGGCCGCCTCGGCAGCAGCCGCGAGCGTGCGCTCGGCCTCGCCGATCCGCGCGCTGACCCCGCCTGCCGCTGCCGAGTGCTCGTCGCTCATCTGAACGTCCGCATCGCCGCCAAGCGCCAAATCTAACCCGCGCCGGTGGTCAGGTGCCGATAGACCTCGATCACGCGCTCCGCCATCGGCCCCGCGGCGAGGGTCTCGGCACGGGCCGATCCGGCCACGCGAGGGTCGCTCGCGGCGAGGTGCGGGCGGGCCGCGGCGGCCCATTTCTCGGCGTCGAAGGGGGCGCAGAGGCAGCCCTCGATCCCCGCCAGGAGGTAGGGCGCGACGCCGACCGGGGTGGAGAGGACGGGCACGTCGCAGGCGAGCGCCTCGATCGCCGCCATGCCGAAGCCCTCGTAGTCGGAGGTGACGAGGACGGCGTCGGCGGCATTCATCCAGGTGCTCATGGCCTCGGGCTCGATCGAGCCGCCGGTGAGGAGCGTCGCCTCCGCGGCGACGGCGAGCGCCGCGGCGCGGTCGTGGCGCTTCTCCGGGCGGGCGGGGTCGGCGGGGAAGAGGAGGTAACGGCCTGCGGGGTCGAGGCCGAGCGCCTCGCGGGCGGCGGCGCGGGGGGCGGGGGCGAAGCGGTCGAGCGCCGGGCCGCAGGGGAGGACGGCGGAGCCGGGGACCGGCGGCAGGCCGGGGCGACCATTCTCCTCGGCGAAGAGGGAGCGGGAGACGGCGGCGGCCATGTCGGCCTGCCAGGCGAGCCGCCGCGACATCGGCCCGACGACCGGGTGGCGGACGTCGGTCCCGTGGAAGGTGACGAGGAGTGGGCGGGCGCCGGCGGCGCGGGCGACCCAGCCGGCGAGGCCGTAGTGGGCGTGGACGAGGTCGAAGCGCTCGCTCCGCAGCAGCGCGCGCAGGCGTCGGGTCGCGGGCAGGTAGTTGGAGCGACCGCGGGGGAAGCCGAATTCCTCGACCTCGATGCCGCGGACGCGGATCGCGGCGACCTGATCGCGCACCCAGCGGCCGCGTTGGGGCGTCGCCGCGTCGGGCACGAGGTTGGTGACGACGAGGACGCGCATCGCGGCAGGTTATCCGTGCCAGAGTCGGGTACGAGCCGGTCTTCCACGGCGTGAGAATCCGACTCGACGCCTGTCGTTCTGCTTGAGTGCCCGTTCCGATGCGCTTTCCGCACCCTTCGATCCACGTCGTCCTTGCCGGTGCGCTCGCCATCGCGGCCCTCCTCGCGCCCGTGGCCGGGGCGTCCGTCCCGTCGGTTTCCTTCGCCGAGCACGCGGCGCAGGCGCGCCACTTCTGGACGCCGGAACGGATGCGCGCGGCGCGGCCGATCGAAGGGACGCCGCCGGCCCACGGCTCGGCGCTCGACCCGGTCCTCACCTCGACCTCGGAAACGATCGACGACCCGACCGCGCCGCAATACCGGGTCAACGGGGTGATCTTCATCTCCGAAGGCGCCGGGATCGGCTTCGGTCGCTGCTCGGGCACCTCGGTCGTCTCGCCGAACGAGAGCGTCGTCATCACCGCGGGCCACTGCGTCTACGACCAGGGCATCTGGGCGGATCGTAAGTGGGTCTTCGTCCCCGGCTACCACCACGGCGAACGGCCCTTCGGCACCTTCACCGCCCACTGGCTGGGGACGACCCCCGCCTGGCATGCGCACGAAAACGAGAACTTCGACGTCGGCGCGGCGGTCGTCGGGCGCAACGAAAAAGGCCAGACCCTGGCGGCGGCGGTCGGCGCCGATCGGCTGAAGACCGGGCTCTCGCCGGACCAGACCTTCGACGTCTACGGCTATCCGGTCGAAAAACCGTTCAACGGCGGCACCCTGCAGGTCTGCCGCGAAACGAGCTTCATCGGCCATGACTTCGGCTCGCTTTTCGAACCGGGCCCGCTCGACCTGGCGATCAGCTGCGACGACAGCGCCGGCGGCTCCGGCGGCGGCTGGACGATCGAAGGCAACGTCGTCAACAGCGTCACCACCTACGGCTACTCGAGCGACCCGTTCACCAACTTCGGCCCGTACTTCGGCAAGGACGTGGCGAAGCTCTACGCGAGGGCGAAGCAGATCAAATGAGGCGCGTTCGCACTTTCGGTCGCTATGCGGTCATTACTGCGAACTCGCTCTTCGTGGTCGTGGCGCTGGCGGCGATCGGTGGCGGAGCGCTCGCCTCCGAGGCGCTTGCCGACTCCGGCGGGGCATCGGCGGGGCAGCCGCCTCGTCACCCGGTCGAAGTCGAACCGCGCCTCCAGTTCATGGGGACGAACGGCTATCTCCTGCTGGTCTCGGCGCGGGCGGCGACGGTGACGATCGGGGTCACCCACAAGAGCAGCACGCCGCACTCGGGCTCCTCGACCACCTACGTCGCCCGCGGCACCGTCGGCCCGAACGGCATCCACGCCAACTTCCACCAGTTCGGCAAGGTCGACCTGAAGTTCCACCCGACCGCGGAAGCGGTGCGCGGCCTGCCGCCCGACTGCTTCGGTGGGACGACCGGCGCGGCGACGATCCCCGGCTACTTCACCGGCACCGTCGACTTCGAAGGCCAGGGCGGCTACACCTCCGGCCACGCGCACCGCATCAAGGGCGAGGTCGTCCTGCCGCCGACCGAACAGTGCCCGCTGGTCGCGGGCGGGACCAACCCGCTGGTCGAAGACCCGGCCGCCGAGCTGCCTCCCGCGAAGACGCGCATGACCCTCTCGGCAGAAAACAAAGCCGGCACCGGCGGCCTCCTCTTCGTCGCTCGGCGGGCGGGCAAGACCGGCTTCTACGCGGAACGCTTCGGGACGGTCGGGCGGATCGGCCTGCTGAGCTACGACTACGCCCTCGGCCCACGCTCGAGCTTCACCTCCGACCCCCAGGTCAGCTTCGGCAAGGTCGAGCCGCCGAAGCCCTTCGTCGGCTCCGCGACCCTGAAGCGCGGTCCCCACGGCAAGCGCGCCTGGACCGGCGACCTCGAAGCCATCTTCCCCGGCGGGGAAGCCCTGCCCCTCACCGGCACCGACTTCCACACCACCCTTTCCAGAAGCTTTCCCTAGCCGTCACTAAATTGGCACTCGCGCGTCTTGTTCGGCGCGCATTTTCTCCTTTGCATCGCCCTCGACAACCGAGGAAAGGGAGAGCGATGTTCTACGCAGTGCTGGGCTACGCCCATGCCGCCCTGTGGCGGGTCAATCTCGCCGTCAGCCGACGGGTGAAGGCGATCCACGCCCTAGCCGGGGAGCGCGGTCAGGGGACGGTCGAGTACGTCGGCCTGATCCTGCTGGTCTCGCTGCTGATGGTCGGCATGGTCGCTGCGATGAAGGGGTTCAACGGCAAACAAGGCACCGAGTTGGCCGACGTGATCATCAACAAGATCAAGGAGGCCGTCGACAAGGTCGCGTTCAAATGAGCGATTGGCGCTTTCTTCTCGGGCAGCGAGAGGAAGGCGCCAGCTCGGCTTTCGCGCGCACGCCCGGCCCGCGTGAAAGGATCGCCGGCGATGACCGCCTCACGCAGCTACGACCGCGCCCCTGCCGACATCCGACCGGTGACGATCGACCCCGGGTTCGTCGAAAGCGCCGATGGGTCGGCGCTGATCTCGGTGGGGCGGACGCGGGTGATCTGCACCGCCTCGGTCTCCGAGCAGGTGCCGCGCTGGATGATGGGGCGCGGCAAAGGGTGGGTCACTGCCGAGTACGCGATGCTGCCCGCCTCGACCGGCGACCGCAAGCAGCGCGACATCTCGAAGGGCAAGCAGGACGGCCGCGGGGTGGAGATCCAGCGGCTGATCGGGCGGAGCCTGCGGGTGGTCTGCGACTTCAAGGCGTTGGGCGAACGGAGCGTCTACGTGGACTGCGATGTCCTCGAAGCCGACGGCGGGACCCGGTGCGCGTCGATCACCGGCGGCTATGTGGCGCTGAAGCTGGCGTTCCAGAATCTGGTCGACCGCAAGCTGATCGAGACGATGCCGCTGACCGGCTCGATCGCCGCGGTCAGCGTCGGCATGGTCGACGGCCGCCCGCTCTGCGATCTCGACTACAACGAGGACTCGCGCGCCGAGGTCGACGCCAACGTGGTGATGACCGGCGACGGCGGCCTGGTCGAGGTGCAGGCGACCGCCGAGCGCACCCCGCTCTCGCGCGCCTCGCTGGACGAGTTGCTCGGCCTCGCCGAGGGCGGCATCAACCGCCTGCGCGAGATGCAGGACCGGGTCGCGCCCGACCGGCCGTAGCGATGCGGGCGCCGCGGTGATCCTCGCCACCTCGAACCTCCACAAGTTGGGGGAGATGCGCGAACTGCTGCCGGGGGTGGACCTCGAGCCGCTGCCGGAGGGCTACGAGTCCCCGGTCGAGGACGGCGACAGCTTCGAGGCCAACGCGCTGATCAAGGCGCGCGCCGCCCACGCGGCGCTCGGCGGGCCGGTGCTGGCTGACGACTCGGGGATCGAATCGTTCGACCTCGATGGCGCGCCGGGGATCTACTCGGCGCGTTACGCCGGCGAGGGCGCGAGCGATGGGGACAACCTCGACAAGCTCCTGCACGAGGTCGACGCCGCCGGTGGCGAGCGCCGCGCCGCCTACGTCTGCGTCATCGCCCTGGTCGACGGCGACGGCACCGAGCACGTCTTCGAAGCGAACTGCGAAGGCCGCCTCCTGCGCGAGCGCCGCGGCAGCGGCGGCTTCGGCTACGACCCGATCTTCGTCCCCGACGACACCGATGACGAGCGGACGATGTCGGAGCTCTCGCCGGCGGAGAAGAACGCGATCAGCCACCGCGGCCGCGCCGCCCGCCTCGCTGCCGCCCACCTCGCGAGTTAGCTGTTCCTTATGGCCGCTATACCGGCATAAGGAACAGCTGGCGGGATCAGGCCGGGGGCAGCAGGTTCACCGCGGCGGCGGCGCCGACGGCGCACAGGGTGATCGTGTAGCCGGTGTAGCCACTGATCGCGAAGAGGATCGCGGCGATGAGGCAGACGGCGACGGTGATGAGCCAGGATGCTCGGGCGAGTGGCACGGTCGGTATCTTCGCCTAAGTGCCTGACGCCGCCGCAACAGCCCCCGCACCGGCGGACGCCGAGGCGACGCTCGCCTTTCTCACCGAGATGTCACCGGACCTGCGCGGCGGGGCGATCCTGGCCGGGGACGGGACCGTGCTCGCGGCCTCCGGCGAGGCGGCGGGATGGGCCGATGAGGCGGTCAACCTGCTGCGGGTCGCGGACGCCGCCGGCGAGGAGCCGGTCGAGCAGGTCCACGTCGCCACCCAGGCGGGGGAGGTCTTCGCGCTGCGCGCCCACGGCTTCGCCGCCGTCGTCGTGACCGAGCGCTTCACGCTCTCCTCGCTCACCTTCTTCGACATGCGCAGCGCGCTCCGCGAGCTGGCAGGGGGGACCGACTGATGCCGCCGAAGCCGCACCGGGTCCTGCTCGACCGCGTCTCCGGCTACGCCGACGAGGCCGCCGCCTACATGCGCCGGCGCCGCATCTCGCGCAAGCCCTTCGCCCGCCTCTACTACGCGGGCGGTCGCGCCACCGAGCTGCCGGCCGACTCGACCGCCGGCGCCGAGCTGTTCGTCGCCGCCGGCACCGTCATCGACCTCACCGCGACGACGAAGAGGAAGGGGCGTTCGTGACCGAGCTGCTCGATCAGGAGGTCGCCGCCCGCGTCCTCTCGCGAGCCCTCGCCAACGGCGGGCGCTTCGCCGAGGTCTTCGCCGAACGGCGCGGCGGCATGTCGCTGGCGATCGACGAGTCCCGCATCGAGTCGGTCCAGTCGGGCGCCGAGGAGGGCACCGGAGTCCGCGTCGTCGACGGCGCCACCACCTACTTCGCCCACGTCGACGGGCTCGAGCCGGCGGAGCTCGAACGGGCCGCCGACGAGGCCGCCTCGGCGCTCCGCTCCGGCCGTACGGAGCCGCGCCCGCTCACCCCTCGCGCGGTGGTCCCGGTGCCGATCGCCGTCGCCCCCGACTCGGTCCCCGCCGCCCGCAAGGCGGAGCTCCTGCGGGAGCTCGACCAGCGCGGCCGCGGCATAGGCGACGAGATCGCCCAGCTGACCGCCTCCTACGCCGAGGCGCGCCGCGTCGTCACGATCGCCAACTCCGACGGCCTCTTCACGGGCGACGACCGCACCCGCACCCGGATCGGCGTCCAGACCGTCGCCCGCCGCGGCGACAAGGTCGAGACCGGCGCCGAGACGCTCGGCGCGCACCGCGGCTTCGAGCTGCTCGAAGACGACCCCGGCCTGATCGCCGAGCAGGCCGCCCAGAAGGCGCTGACCTTGCTCGGCGGCCGCCCGGCGCCCTCCGGGTCGATGCCGGTCGTGGTCGGCGGCGGCTTCGGCGGCGTCCTCTTCCACGAGATGACCGGCCACGGCCTCGAGATCGACCACATCCACAAGGGCGCCTCGGTCTACATCGGCAAGCTCGGCGAGCAGGTCGCCCAGCCGCTCCTGAATGCCTACGACGATGGCCGCCTCCCCAACGAGTGGGGCTCGGACGCCATCGACGACGAGGGGCAGCCGACCCAGCAGACCAAGGTGATCGAGGACGGCCGCCTGATCTCCTACCTCTACGACCACCTCGGGGCCGAAAAAGACGGCGTCGCCTCGACCGGCAACGGCCGCCGCGAGAGCTTCCGCCACCTGCCACTGCCGCGGATGACCAACACCTACATCGCGCCCGGCGAGTCCACTCCCCAGGCGATGATCGAGGAGGTCAAGAACGGCTTCTACGCGGTGAGCTTCGGTGGCGGCCAGGTCGACCCGGCGACCGGCGACTTCGTCTTCGGCGTCTCCGAGGGCTACCTGATCGAGGACGGCAAGGTGACCGCGCCGTGCACCGGCGCGACGCTGATCGGCAACTGCCTGGACGCCTTGGCGGCGATCGACGCGGTCGGCGACGACTTCTTCATGAAGACCGGGATCTGCGGCAAGGGCGGCCAGAAAGTCCCGGTCGGGACCGGCCAGGGTCACGTCCGAGTGGGCAAGATGACGGTGGGAGGGACCCAGCTATGAGCGACCACCTGCCAAGCGTCGAGCTGAGTCCGGCCGCGAGCCGCGCCGTCGAGGCCGCTCTCGGGGCCGGGGCGTCTGCCGCCGAGGCCTACGCGTCGCGCGACACCGGTCGCGAGGTGCGCGTCCACGGCGGCGAGGTGGAGAGCCTCACCGCCGCGACGCAGACCGGGATCGGCATCCGCGCCTGGGACGGCCACCGCGTCGGTTATGCCTACGGCACCGATCTCTCCGACGGAGGCGTGGCGGCCCTCGCCGCGCGCGCCGCCGAGATGGCGGCGGTCGCCGACGAGGACGAGTTCGCGGCGCCCCCCGCGCCCGCCCAGATCGAGGCCCTCGCAGGCCTCGACAGCCCCAGCGTCGCCGCGTGGGACGCGGGCCAGGTCGCCGACATCGCGCTGACCGTCGAGCGCGTCGCGCTCGCCGCCGACGCCCGCGTCGCCGGGGTCGAGACCGCCGTCTACGCCGATTCGACCGAGCAGGTCGCGATCGCCTCCTCCACCGGCATCGCCGCCTCTTATGAGAGCGCCAACTGCTTCGCCTACCTGCAGGCCCTCGCCGAGGGCGAGGGCAGCCGCGAGACCGGCCTCGGCTTCGGCCTCGCCCGCGGCCCCGAGGACCTCGACCCGGAGGCGATCGGCACCGAGGGGGCGGAGCGCGCGGTCTCGATGATCGGCGCCGGCAAGCCCGCCTCGCGCTCCTGCCCTGTCGTCCTCGACCCGACCGTCGCCGCCAGCTTCGCCGGCCTGATCGGCGGCGCGCTCGGCGCCCGCGCCGTGCAGCGCGGCCGCTCGCCCTTCGCGGGCCGCCTCGGCGACGACGTCGCCTCGGGCCATTTCGCCCTCCACGACGACGGCCGCGACCCGGCCGGCGCCGCCTCGGCCCCCTTCGACGGCGAGGGCGTGCCGCGCCGCCGCACCGCTCTGATCGAGGACGGCGCCTTGCGCACCTTCCTCTACGACACCTACACCGCCAACCGCGAGGGGACGAGCTCGACCGGCTCCGCCTCGCGGGCGGGCTACCGCTCGTTGCCGTCGGTCTCGGCCTCGAATCTGGTCGTCGCCGCCGGCGACCTCTCGACCGCGGAGCTGCTTGACCAGGCGGGGGAGGGGATCTTCGTCACCGACGTCGCCGGGCTCCACTCGGGAGTCAACCCGGTCACCGGCGTCTTCTCGGTCGGCGCGTCCGGCCGGATCATCCGCGAAGGCGCCCTGGCCGAGCCGGTCCGCGAGTTCACGATCGCGGGCGAGCTGGTGGCGATGCTCCGCGCGGTCGTCGCGGCCGGCTCCGAGGCGCGTTGGGTGCCTTTCGGGGGCTCCGTCTCGACCCCGCCGCTGCTCGTCTCCGAGCTGTCGATCAGCGGGACTTGAGGACGGGGCTCCGGAGGCTGGCGCCCGGGGAAGGGACGGGGCCTCATGAAGCCGGCGCCCGGGAAAGGGAAGGGCCGTCCCGTCCACGGCCCTGGCAGGCTGTGGCCGTGGCCGAGACGGCCGGGATCGCGGGGAGCGATGAGGGTTCGTGACGGGGAGCGACGCAGGCGTCGCGGGAGGAGCTCGGAACCGTGACGGAAGTCCGACCGCGTCACAGAGATGCCGGGAACGTCACCCTTCCGCGCGTCTTCCTCATGCACCGGCCCGGTGAGTTCGCACTTTCCCGCGCATAGCGCGGAGAACTGCGAACTCAACCTCTACGGAGCGTCACTTTCATACAGAAGGCTCACTGAAGTCCGGAGTTCGTGTCGCCCCTGTGCGGGATGTTTCACGGACCCCTCACGTCCCCGGGACGCAACTCCGACGGCCGCAGAGGCCGGGACCCCGCCCGTCCGCCGGAACAACGCTTGTCCCGCCCTCTTTTCGACTCGACGGATAACTGACTGCTCAGGGCCTCTTTTGGCTCCCCGCGCGGTTTCCCGCCGACCGGGATTGTTAGATTGCGCCTCGACTTCAATCCCCGAGGAGGAATCCCCACGTGACCAAGGCTGAGTTTCTGGACCAACTGTCAGGCGACGACCGTCTGGGCAGCAAAAAAGCGGCAAGCGATGCCGTCGATGCGGTCCTCGATGCGATCACCGGCGCGCTGGCGGCCGGCGACGAGGTCAGCTTCACCGGCTTCGGCAAATTCCACGTGGCCGAGCGTGGACCGCGCCAGGGCGTGAACCCCCGCACGGGCGAGCGGATCACGATCCCGGGTGGCAAAGTGCCGCGCTTCTCCGCCGGTTCCGCCCTGAAGACCAAAGTCAAGGGCTGAGACTGACGCTGTTCGCTGACCGGCTGACGGCGCTCGTCGAAGAGCGCCGTAGTCAGGTTTGCCTCGGGCTCGACCCCGATCCCGCGAAGTTATCGCCGGGGATCGTGGTCGAGTCCGATGGCGAGGCCTCTCCCGCGGTCCTGGCGGGACGCGCCGTCGCCGCCCACTGCCGCGAGCTGATCGCGCGCGTGGGACCCCATTGCGTCGCGGTGAAGCCACAGCTCGCCTGCTTCGAACGGCTCGGCCCACCGGGCTGGGAGGCGCTCGCCGAGGCCCGTGAGGCGGCCCGTGAGGCGGGCCTGATCTTCCTCGCCGACGGCAAGCGCGGGGACGTGCCGGTCACCGCCGCCGCCTATGCGCAGGCGCTGGTCGGCTCGACGCCGACGCCCTGGGGCGAGGTGCCGGGCCTCGGCGTCGATGCCTTCACCGCCAACCCGCTGCTCGGTCGCGACGCGCTCGAGCCGCTGGTCGCCGCCTGCGAGGAGGCCGGGGCGGGGATGTTCGTCCTCGTCCGGACCAGCAATCCGGGCGCCGCGGACTTCATGGACGTCCCCAGCTCGGACACGCCGCTGCACGAGCGGCTCGCCTCGCTGGTCGACGCGCTCTCCGGGCGGCTGCTCGGCGAATCCAGCCTCAGCGGCCTCGGCGCCGTCGTCGGCGCCACCGAGCCCGAGCACATCGCCCACCTGCGCGAGCTGATGCCGCGCTCGGTCTTCCTGCTGCCCGGCGTCGGCGCCCAGGGCGGCGATCCGAAGCTCCTCGGCGCGGCCTTCGCGCCCGGTCCGGCGGGAGCGATCGTCTCCTCCTCACGCGGCATCGCGGGCGCCCCCGATCCCGCCGCGGCGGCCGAGGAATTGCGCTCGACTCTCTGGGAGATATCCAACGGCTGACCAAAGCGGCTGGTAATCGCCCCTTTCGCCGCTAGGATGCCGCTCCCCGACGAAAGCCTGGTTCAGGCCACGGGCACCCGGACCATGAAGAAGAAGCGAAGCTGGATAGCCAGATTCATCGCGCTCGCCGCCATCGCGGCGGCGATCGTCGCGATCGTCGTGGTCGCCTCGAACACCGACCTGCACTCCGACTCCAACAACAAGGGCAGCGGCCAGAAGTCCCAGACCCACAGACAGAAACAGCAGAAGAAGCCGCGGACGAAGGCGAAGACCTACGAAGTGCAGAGCGGCGACACGCTGACGTCGATCGCCCACAAGACCGGCGTGCCGGTTGCCGAACTGCAGGCGCTGAACCCTGAAGTCGACCCGCAGATCCTGGTCGCGGGCGAAGTCCTCAAACTGCAGAAGTGACCCGGCGCCGGATCGGCGCGCTTCTGGGGGTCCTGCTCGCCGCGCTCGCGTTGGCCGCGACCGCCTGGGGTGCGGAACCGTCCCACGACAAGGGCGCCAAACACCACAAGCATGAGACCAAGGGACCGCACGTCCTCGCCAAGTCCTGGGCGCTGATCGACGGGCGCACCGGCGAGGTGCTGACCTCGCACGCGGGCGAAGAACGGCGGCTGGTCGCCTCGACGACGAAGCTGATGACCGCCTACGTGGCGATGAAGGACCTGCCGCCGTCGAAGATCGTCGAGGCGCAGCCCTACGAATACGAATACGGCGAGTCGGTGATGGGCCTGCGGACGGGGCAGAAGATCAGTGTCGAAGACCTGCTCTACGGGCTGATCCTGCTGAGCGCGGGGGACGCCGCCCACACGCTGGCGATCGACTCGGCGGGTTCGGTGAAGAAGTTCGTCGTCGAGATGAACAAGTACGCCGCGGCCCTCGGCCTCACCAACACCCACTACGCGAACCCGGTCGGGCTCGACGCGAAGAAGAACTACTCGAGCGCCCTGGACCTCGCGACGCTGACGATGGAACTGGAGAAGATCCCGGCCTTCGCGAAGATCGCCGACGCGCGGGAACACACGCTGAAGAGCGTGCACCCGCCGCGCAAGATCAAGACGATCAACGAGCTGCTCGAGATGGCGCCGTGGGTGACCGGGGTGAAGACCGGCCACACCTGGAAGGCGGGGTACGTGCTGGTCGGCTCGGGGGAGAAACGCGGGATCCAGCTGATCTCGGTGGCGGTCGACGCGCCGACCGACGAAACCCGCTTCTCCGACAACCTCGAACTGCTCGAATGGGGCTTCCGTCAGTACCACCGGCGCCAGGCACTCCATAAGGGAGACGAACTCGCCAGTGCCTCGATCCGCTATTCCGGTGGCACACTGCCGCTGTTCGTCGGCCACTCGCTGAAGGTCGCGATGCGGGACGGCCAGAAGGTCGAAGTCGACATCGACGCGCCCGGCAAGGTGACCGGCCCGATCCGCCGGGGCGCCCGCCTCGGCAACGCGACGGTGAGCATCGACGGCCTGCGCGCGGGCAGGGTCCCGCTCGTCGCGAGCCGCTCGATCCCCGCTGCCAGTGCCTTTGACAAGGCCCGTGGCTTCATCGGCGAACATCCCGTCCCCCTGGCGATCGCGGTGTGCGCGATACTGGGTATGGCGATTCTTCTCGGGCGGTCCATCCGCCGAATCCGACGGGGAAAGCGGGTAGAGCAGAAGTGATCCTCACGGTGACGCTGAACGCGGCGATCGATCGCACCGTCGCGGTACCGAACTTCAGATTGGGGCGCCGCCATCGCGCGGTGGAGTCGCGCACGGTCGCGGGCGGCAAGGGCATCAACGTGGCGCGGGCGCTGGCGTTGCTCGGCCGCCCGGTGATCGCCACCGGCTTCGTCGGCGGCCCCTCGGGGACCCGCGTCCTCGAACAGCTGCACGAAGAGTCGGTGCTCACCGACTTCATCGAGATCGCCGCCGAGACGCGGATCAACCTGGCCGTGATCGACCCGACGTCGGGCGAGCAGACCGAGATCAACGAGCGCGGCCCGGCGGTCTCCGCCGAGGAGACGAAACGCCTCTTCGACCGGATCGGCTACCTGGCGGGCGGGGCGAAGCTCTGCGTGCTGGCGGGATCGCTGCCGCCGGGTGCCGGGGACGACCTCTACGCGCGCCTGATCGACGCTCTGCGCCGGCGCGGCGTGCCGTGCGTGCTCGACGCCGAGGGCGAGGCGATGCTGGCTGGGACCCGTGGGGGCGCGGCGATGGTGACGCCGAACGAGACCGAGGCCGAGGAGCTGGTCGGACAGGAGTTCGCCGACGGGACCGACCTTGCCACGGGACTCCTGGAGATCGTCCGGCTCGGCGCCGAGCAGGCGGCGATCACCCGTCCGGAGGGGTGCGTCGCGACGGTCGGCGAGGGCTCCGAGCGGCGCCTGCTCGAGGTCCACACCGAGGCGCTGGAGCCGGTCTCCACGGTCGGCTCGGGCGACGCGTTCGTCGCTGGATACGTGGCCGCGCGCTACGAGGGGCGGAGCGAGGAGGAGTGCCTCGCCTACGGGGTCGCGTGCGGCGCGGAGTCGACCCAGCACTTCGGCGCCGGGTTCGTCGACCGCAACCAGGTCGAGCGACTGCTGGGCGGCGTCTCCGTGCACGATTTGGAGGTCCCGGCCGAAGTGTAGGCTGGTTAGTTCAACGCCAGCCCTGGAGGTCACACTTTGGAAATCGAAATCGGCCGCGGAAAGAAAGGGCGACGCGCATATGGATTCGACGACGTAGCGATCGTTCCTTCGCGCCGCACGCGGGACCCTGACGACATCGACATCACCTGGACCCTCGGTCCCTACCGATTCGAGCTACCGCTGCTCGCCTCCGCCATGGACGGCGTGGTCAGCCCTCAGACCGCGGCACTGACCAACAAGCTTGGCGGACTCGGCGTCCTCAATCTCGAGGGCATCTGGAGCCGCTTCGAGAATGCCGAAGAGCGCCTCGAGGCGATCTCCGCCGCGCCCAAGCACGAAGCGACGCGGCTCATGCAGGAGATCTACTCAGAGCCGGTCAAGCCGGAGCTGATCGCCAAGCGGGTCGAGGAAATCAAGGCGACCGGCGCTGTCGTCTGCGGCTCGCTGACGCCGCAGAAAGTGCGTACGTACTACGAGGCCGCGATCGAGGCTGGTCTCGACATCCTCGTCGTTCAGGGCACGGTGATCTCGGCCGAGCACGTCTCGACCACGGTCGAGCCGCTGAACCTGAAGGAGTTCATCGCCGAAGTGCCGGTGCCGACGATCGTCGGCGGCTGCGCCTCCTACTCGACCGGCCTGCACCTGATGCGGACCGGTGCGGTCGGGGTCCTGGTCGGGGTCGGCCCGGGCGCGGCCTGCACCACCCGTGGCGTGCTCGGGATCGGCGTCCCGCAGGCGACGGCGATCGCCGACGTGGCGGCCGCCCGCGCCCAGCACATGCTGGAGACCGGCGAGTACGTGAACGTGATCGCCGACGGCGGCATGCGCACCGGTGGCGACGTCTCCAAGGCGATCGCGATGGGCGCCGACGCGGTGATGATCGGCTCGCCGCTCGCCCGTGCCAAGGAGGCACCGGGTCGCGGCTTCCACTGGGGGATGGCGACGTTCCATCCGTCATTGCCCCGCGGCACCCGCGTCTCGACCAAGCAGGACGGGACGATGGAGCAGATCCTGCTCGGCCCGGCGAAGGAGAACGACGGCACCTTCAACCTGATGGGAGCGCTGAAAACCTCGATGGCCACCTGTGGCTACGAGGACATCCGCAGCTTCCAGCGGGCCGAGGTGATGGTCGCCCCGGCGCTGATGAGCGAGGGCAAGAAGCTGCAGAACGAGCAGCACGTAGGGATGGGGTCCAACGGCCGGGCAGCGGTGTCCGCCGGCGTCGCCGTCTCCGACGACTAGGAGCACACGATGAACGACCCGTTGGTCACCGCATCCGCTGACGATCAACGGGTCGTCGTCCCCGCGGAGCAGGTCGAGGCGGGCGGCGTACTGCCCGCCGACGAGGTCCAAGCCACGGAGGAGGTTCTGGTCCTCGACTTCGGCGGCCAGTACTCGCAGCTGATCGCGCGGCGGATCCGCGAATGCGGCGTCTTCGCCGAGCTGCTGCCGGCGAATGCCGACATCGAGCGGATCCGGGCGCGCAAGCCGAAGGCGCTGGTGCTCTCCGGCGGGCCGGCCTCGGTCTATGAGGAGGGGGCGCCCGCCTTCCCGACCCAGCTGCTCGACCTCGACATCCCGATGCTGGGCATCTGTTACGGCATGCAGGCGATGGCGCTGGGCCTGGGCGGCAAGGTCGAAGGCGCCGAGGCGGGGGAGTTCGGGCGGACCGAACTGACTCTGACCGACGGCGGCGGCAGGCTGCTCGGCGGCCTGCCCGAGGAGCAGAACTGCTGGATGAGCCACCGCGACGTGGTGCGCGAGGCGCCGGAGGGGTTCACTGCGCTGGCGTCCTCGCCGAGCTCGCCGGTGGCCGCCTACGAGATGCCCGACCGGGCGCTCTACGGCATCCAATTCCACCCTGAGGTCGTGCACACGCCCTACGGGACCGAGATCCTCACCCGCTTCCTCCGCGATGTCGCCGGCTGCACCGAGCAGTGGAGCGCGGCCTCGGTGATCGAGGAACAGGTGGAGAAGATCCGCGCTCAGGTCGGTGAGGGGAAGGTCATCTGCGGCCTCTCCGGCGGCGTCGACTCCTCGGTCGCGGCGCTGCTCGTCCACAAGGCGGTGGGGGAGCGGCTGACCTGCATCTACGTCGACCACGGGATGATGCGGCTGAACGAGACCGAGCAGGTGGTCGAGACCTTCTCTCAGTTCGGCATCCCGCTGGTCGCGGTCGACGCCGAAGAGCGCTTCCTCGCCAAGCTCGCCGGCGAGGACGAGCCGGAGCGCAAGCGCAAGATCATCGGCGAGGAGTTCATCCGCGTCTTCGAGGAGGAGGCCTCCAAGCTCGACGACGTCGGCTATCTCGTCCAGGGCACGCTCTACTCGGACGTGATCGAGTCGGGCGGCACCGACCATGCCGCGACGATCAAGTCTCACCACAACGTCGGTGGCCTGCCGGAGGACTTCGACTTCGACCTGGTCGAGCCGCTGCGCATGCTCTTCAAGGACGAGGTCCGCGCGGTCGGCGTCGAGCTCGGCCTGCCCGAGCGGATGGTCTGGCGCCAGCCCTTCCCGGGCCCCGGCCTGGCGATCCGCATCGTCGGCGGGGAGGTCAATCGCGAGCGCCTCGACATCCTCCGCGCCGCCGACGCAATCCTCCAGGAGGAGATCCGCGCGGTCGAGATGTACCGCGAGCTCTGGCAGTCCTTCTGCGTCCTGCCGGTGGTCCGCTCGGTCGGCGTCCAGGGCGACGGCCGTACCTACGCCTATCCGATCGTGATCCGCGCGGTCACCTCCGACGACGCGATGACCGCCGACTGGGCCCGCCTGCCCTACGACCTCCTCGAGCGCGTCTCCAACCGCATCATCAACGAGATCCGCGGCGTCAACCGCTGCGCTCTGGACATTTCTTCGAAGCCCCCGGCCACTATCGAGTGGGAGTAACGGAGGGGTTGCAGGTGCGGGGTCCTGACCCCCTCCTCTCTCAAACTCGGGCGACGTCCTTTCCGGCCGTCCGATTTTCGCTCCGCCGCCCTCGTTACAAGCCGTTCGGAGGGGGTCAGGACCCCCGCGACGCAGCGGGGTCGGGATTCCCGGCAGGCTGAACGACAGGCGGATCGTCGGCCCCCGGGCGGTCGCGCTGGGTCCAGAGGAACCAGGCGAAGCCGACCAACGTCAGGGCGATGGCGACCCAGAAGTTGAGGCGCTGGCCGAGGATGTGGTGGGCCGGGTCGACGCGGAGGCTCTCCTCGAAGATGCGGAAGGCCGAGTAGCCCATCACGTAGAGGGCGAAGAGGCCGGGCGGGCGGATCTTTTTGTGGTGGCCGAGCCAGACGAGGAAGGCGGCAAGGGCAAGGTTCCAGATGATCTCGTAGAGGAAGGTCGGCTGGAAGGTGGCGTAGTGGAGGTAGCCCTCGGGGCGATGTTCGGGTGAGATCTGGAGGCCCCACGGCAGGGAGGTGGGCCCGCCGAAGAGCTCCTGGTTGAAGTAGTTGCCGACCCGGCCGATCGCCTGGGCGACCAGCAGGGCCGGGGCGGTGCAGTCCATGAAGGCGGGGACCGACACCCCCGCCCGGTGGACGCGCCAGATGCCGACCGCCGCGCCTGCGGCGATGCCGCCCCAGATGCCGAGGCCGCCGTCCCAGACCGCGAACGGCCCCCACCAGGTGTGCGGCATTTCGTTGAAGCTCGTGATGTCGAAGTAGAGGCGGCCGCCGAGGAGGCCGGCGGGGAAGGCCCAGATCGCGACCTGGAGCGGGAGTTCGGGGTCGCCGCCAAGTTTGCCCCAGCGCCGCCGCACGATCAGCACCGCCGCGGTCACGGCGAACGCATACATCAGCCCGTAGGCGTGGATCTCGAACGGCCCGATGCCGAAGCCGGGCTGCGAGGGGCTGGGGATCGAGGCGAACACGCGCGAGGAAACCTAGTGATCGCGCGCGGTGGTCCGTGGGACGCCGTCCTTCCGGCCGTCCCGCCCGTCCGAGATCGGTCCCGGGCGTCTCATGGCGGTCACAGCCTG
>JBOGYZ010000015.1:0-32678 GCA_050697015.1 Solirubrobacterales bacterium | reverse complement strand
CTTCGCGGCGGTGCGCCTCCTGGACGGGCGCGCCGCCGCGGACCGTCGCTCCTCCCGGTGCCTGACGTCGCCCAGGTTCGGCGATCAGTTACCTGACACCTCGGTGTCTACATCCTCAACGACCAATTGCTTTCTCAGGAGGATGTATGGAACTGGCAGACAAAGCAGTCCTGATAACCGGGGCCAATCGCGGCATCGGCCAGGCGCTGGTGGACGAGGCATTGCAGCGGGGTGCGCGACGGGTGTACGCCGGGACCCGTAGGCCACTCAGCCACCCCGATGGTCGCGTCACTCCCTTGCTCCTGGATGTGACCGACGCGGCCCAGATCGACGCGGCAGCCGAAAGTGTGGAGTCACTCGACGTCCTCGTCAACAACGCCGGCATCGCGGAGTACGATGATCTCACCGATCGTTCGGTTCTCGAACGTACCCTCGCTGTCAACCTCTACGGTACGTATGGAGTGACGGAGGCGTTCCTGCCGGCCCTGGCCGACTCCCGGGGAGCGATCGTCAACGTGCTGTCCGTCAGTGCCTTCGCCGCCTTGCCGGTGATTCCGGCCTACTCGATCTCGAAGGCGGCCACGTTCTCCCTCTCGCAGGGACTGCGCGCCCTCCTGGCGCCAAGGGGTGTGACGGTCCACGCGGTTCTGACCGGCCCGGTCGACACCGCCATGTCCCGTGATCTCGACATCCCGAAGGCATCGCCGGGATCAGTCGCCCAGGCCGTCTTCCGCGGGCTGGAGAACGGTGAGGAGGAGATCTTCCCCGATCCGATGTCGGAGTCGATGGCGGCCGACTGGCGCGGCGGGGCGGCGAAGGCGTTGGAGCGTCAGTACGCCGGGCTCGTCGGTGCCGGTCATGAGTGACATGTCAGGAAAAACCACCATGGTGGTCGGTGCGAGCCGGGGCCTGGGGCGTGGGATCGCGACTTCGTTCGCCGCGATGGGCGCTCCGGTGGTCGCGGTTGCCCGCACGGGCTCGGCACTCGCCGAGCTTGCCGCCGAGGACCCGAGCATCGAGACCGAGGTCGGGGATGCGACCGACGCCACCGTTGCGTCGAACCTCATCGAGAGGTACCGACCACAGGCCCTCATCCTGGTCGCCGGCGCCGTCCCGGTGATGCTTCCATTTCAGGAGCAGACCTGGGAGACGTTCTCGACCAACTGGGAGACCGATGTGAGGATTGCGTTCACCTGGCTGCGTGAGGCACTGCTGAAACCACTTTCGCCGGGCAGCCGAGTGGTGGTGGTGAGCAGCGGGGCCGCGGTCAAAGGATCGCCGGCCAGCGGCGGTTACGCCGGAGCGAAGGCCACCCAACGGTTCATCGCCTCCTACGCCGCGGTCGAATCGCAGAGGTTGGGGCTCGGGATCACGGTGAACGCGGTGCTCCCGAAGATGACTCACTTCGGCGAGGTGGGCAGGAGTGGGATCCGGGCCTATGCGGCTCGCGGCGGCCAGACCGAGGAGGCTTACACGGAGAACCTCGGCGACCCGTTGACGCCGGAGATCGCGGGGTCGGCGCTGGTCGACCTCGTTGCCGCGGACGCGATGGCCACCTCCCCCGCCTACATGCTCACCGGCGCCGGCCTGCACGCACTTGAGTGAAGGTCGGCGCGGTCGGCGCCTGGCGGTTCAGTGGACGGAGGGGGTGGGATTCGAACCCACGAGACGCCGTAAGACGCCCAACGGCTTTCAAGGCCGCCGCATTCAACCGCTCTGCCACCCCTCCATGAGGTTGATTGGATGGTGGCATGCGTCGTCTCCTCGTGCTCGCCTCGGCGATGGTCTTCCTCGACCTCACCTTCTTCACGGCCATCGCGCCGCTGTTGCCGGAATACGTCGACGACCTCCATATGTCGACGGCGCAGGCGGGGATCCTGTCGGCGGCGTACGCGGCCGGGACGCTGGCGGCGGCGCTGCCGGGCGGGTACGTCGCCAGTCGCTTCGGGCCGCGGCGGACGGTGATCGTCGGGCTCTGCGGGCTGGGGTTCGCCAGCTTCCTCTTCGGGATCCTCGATTCGCCCTGGCCGCTCGACGCGGCGCGCTTCATCCAGGGGATCGCGGGCGCGCTGATCTGGTCCGGCGCGCTCACCTGGATCATCAACGCCTATCCCGATGACCAGCGCGGGCAGGTGATCGGCACGGCGCTCGGGACCGCGGTGGCGGGGTCGCTGCTCGGCCCGGCACTCGGTGCGCTCGCCGGTTCGATCGGCACCGAGCCGGTCTTCAGCGCCGTCCTCGTCGTCTCCCTCGCGCTCGCCTTCGTCGCCTCGCGCTTCCCCGACACCGTGGTGCGGGAAAACCAGCCGCTGCGCGAGGTCTTCGGCTGCCTCATCGACCGCCCGCTGGTCGAGGCGGCGCTCTTCGTCTCCTCGCCGTCGCTGATGTTCGGCGCGATCGACGTGCTGCTGCCGCTGCGGGTGGACGAGCTCGGCGGCGGCCACGCGCTGATCGCGGTCGGCTTCATCGGCGGCGCCGCGATCGAGTCGGTGCTGGCTCCGCTCGCCGGGCGGATGTCGGATCGGATCGGGCGGCGCGCGCCCTACGTCCTCGGGATGGCGATCTGCGCCGTGTCGATGGTCGTCTACGCCTTCGCCGACTCGCTGCCGACGGTGATCTTCGCCCTGCTCCTCACCTCGCTCGGCTCCGGTTTCTGCTTCGCGCCGGCGATGACGCTGATCTCCGATGCCGCCGACGCGAGCGGTCTGCACCAGGGCTACGCGGTCGCCGTCACGAACATGGCGTGGGCGGCGGCGCAGGTGCTCGGCGGCGTGGCGGGCGCGGCGATCGCCGGGGTGACCGGGGACGGCGCGCCGAGCATCGCGATCGCCGTCCTCCTGGTGGCGACGATCCTCTACGCCTTCCGCGCGCTTGGCCCGGAGCCGGCGGTGGCGGAGACCTAGTCGCCCGGTGCGTTCGCACTTATCCGCGGTATGCGCGGTTTACTGCGAACTCGACGCGGCGGGCCGCGATAATTGGGCCATGGCGGGGGTTACCAAGCAGGGGGACTGGGCCAACTGGGCGGGCGACCAGCGCTGTCGGCCGGCGCGGATCGTCGCGCCCCGCTCGCGCGAGGAGCTCGCCGAGGCGGTCGGGACGGCGGCGGCCGCGGGGGAGAAGCTCAAGGTCACGGGCGCGGGCCATTCCTTCACCGAAGCAGCGATGACCGAGGCGACGATGGTGCGCCTCGACGCGCTGCGCGGGGTGCTCGACGTCGACCGCGCGAGCGGCCTGGTCAAGGTCGGCGCCGGGACGGTCCTGCGCGACCTCAATCAGGAACTGGCGGAGCTCGGCTTGGGGCTCGAGAACATGGGGGACATCGACGCGCAGACGATGGCGGGGGCGATCTCGACCGGCACCCATGGGACCGGCGCGGGGTTCGGCAACATCTCGGCGCGGGTCGAGGCGCTGGAGATGGTGCTCGCCGACGGCACCGTGCGCGAGCTGACCGCGGCCGGCGATCCGGAGCTGATGCGCGCGGCGCGGATCGGCATCGGCGCGCTGGGGGCGATCAGCGCGGTGACGATCCGCTGCTTCCCGTCGTTCACCCTGCGGCGCGAGGACTCGGCGCACCAGCTCGCCGACGTGCTCGACCGCTTCGACGAGTACGCCGAGCGCAACGACCACTTCGAGCTCTTCACCTTCCCCTACTCCGACCGGGCGCTGGTGCTGGAGCGCAATCGCACGCCGGAGGCGCGGAAGCCGAAGAGCCGCGTCGTCGCCCTGCTCAACGACGTGCTGCTGGAGAATTGGGCGCTCGAGGTGATGGCGGCGACCGGCAAGGCGATGCCGAGGACGATCCCGGCGCTGGCGAGGTTCGCGGGCCTGGTCGCGACCGGGACGAACAACCAGGACCGCAGCGATCGGATCTTCGTCAACCAGCGCAACGTCCGGTTCACCGAGATGGAGTACGCGGTGCCGCGCGCCGACGGGCCGACCGCGGTGCGGCGGGTGGTCGAGTGGGTGCGGGCGAACCGGTACCCGGTCTTCTTCCCGATCGAGGTGCGGGTGGCGGCGGGCGACGACGCGTCCCTCAGCGCCGCCCACGAACGCGACACCGCCTACGTCGCCGTCCACCAGTACCGGGGCATGGAGTGGCGGCCGTACTTCGAGGCGGTCGAGTCGATCATGAACGACTACGGCGGCCGCCCCCACTGGGGCAAGCGCCATTTCCAGACGGCAGCGACCCTGGCCCCGCGCTACCCGCGCTGGTCCGAGTTCCAGTCCGCCCGCGACACCCTGGACCCGACCCGCATCTTCACCAACCCCTACGTCGAACGGGTCCTCGGTTGATGGGCCGAAAAACCACGATATAGGACACCTTTTCGGCCCATCAACATCAGAGGAAGGTCTTGCCTTCGCCCCTATAGGTGGGGACGACGTCGACGATGCGGTCGCCTTCGACCAGATGGAGGGCGTCGAAGCGCTCGCATAGCTCGCCTGCCTTGGTGTGACGCATGTAGACGCGATCGCCGATCTCCAGGTCGTCGGCCGGGGGGCCGAGCAGGGGGGTCTGGACCTCGCCGGCGCCCTCCTCGGGATCGAGCTTCAGTCCCTCGGGCAGCCACGGGGTCGGCAGGCGGGCGGCGTCGCCGGCGCCGGACGCAAGGTAGCCACCCCCGAGCGCGGTGACCACGCCGGGACCCGGTCGGCGGACGATCGGCAGCGCGTACCCGGCCGCCGGGGTCGGCGTGAAGCGGCTGTAGCTGTCGAACAGGGTGGGGGCGTAGAAGCCGGAGCCCGCGGTCACCTCGGTCACCGCCTCCTCGGCGCCGGTCGTCTCGAGGCTGCCGGTGCCGCCGCCGTTGACGATCGGCAGCTCGCAGAACTCGCCGATCGCGCTGACGATCGCCGCGCGCCGCTCCGCCAGCTCCTTCGCCGAGCGCCGCTGCATGAAGCGGATCGCCGCCGCGCGCATCCGCCGTCCCGGCGGTTCGTCGCCGACCCCGGCGATCTGCCCCTCGTAGGCCATCACCGCGTCGAGTTCGATCTGCGGCCGGTGTTCGATCTCCCGCGCCAGCGCGACCGCCTGCTCGACCGTGTGGACGGGCGAGCGCTTCGGCCCGATTTTCACCCGACCGCCGAGGGCCCACCAGCTCGCGTCGATGTCGATGCAGACGCGGATCGGCGGCGCGTCGGCGCCGAGCACCGCCTCGATCGCTTCCAGGTGCTCGACGCAGTCGATCATCACCAGCGGCGCCCGTTCCGGGTCGGCGGCCGAGCGCAGCGCCAGCTCCCGCAGCGCCGAGGTGTCGGCGGTGGGGTAGGCGAGCAGCAGGTCCTCGTGCCCGTGTTCGGCGAGCCAGAGGGTCTCGGGCAGCGTGTAGGTCATCAGGCCTGAGAAGCGCGCGTCCCGTCCCAGAATCTCCTCGATCAGCGCACGACACCGCAACGACTTCGTCGCCACCCGGATCGGCTTGCGCCCCGCCCGGTCCAGCAGCTGGTCCGCGTTCGCCCACATCGCATCAAGGTCGACGAAGGCGAAAGGCGCCTCGATCTCGGCGAAGATCGACTCGTAGCGCTGGTGCGACTGCTGGGGCGGCGAGGACACCCGTCCCACCTTATCCCCGCGCTCCCGTCCCAGTACCTACAATCCGTCCCTCGCGGACCGGGTCCCCGGCCCGCGGTGTCCGGAGAGGTGGCCGAGTGGCTGAAGGCACTCGCCTGCTAAGCGAGTAGGGGGCGCAAGCTCTCTCGAGGGTTCGAATCCCTCCCTCTCCGTTCGGGCGGGTTCGAGGTAGGTCGAACCCCTACGGCGTGCCCGCTCTGGATGTAGTGCATAACGCGCTACACTGCCTTGGTGGCTTCCACCTCCCATCCGCTTTCACTACGTCTTGGGGACGACGGTTGGCGTGCTTTGGAGGACATCGCTCGCAAGCGCGGGCTCACCCGCGCGGAGGCAGCCCGCCAGGCGATCACCGAGACGGCTGAGCGCGAGCGGAGGCGGTCGGGGCTTGCGGCGGAGGTTGCGGAACTCGCGGACGATCGCGTCGATCGCGCGGCGCGCAGGCGAGTGATGGCTGACATGGACGCACTCGCCGCCGAGTGGCCTGAGTGACTCGGGGCGACATCTACCGCGTGCGCTTACCTCAGCGCGGTGGCCACGAGCAGCACGGGCCTCGGTATGCCGTGCTCGTCCAGGCGGACGAGCTTCTCGGGCTTTCTACGGTGCTTGTCGCTCCTACCTCTCGAAGCGTGCGGCCGGCGAGCTTCCGTCCCGAGATTGACATCGCCGGTCAACCAACGCGGGTGATGGTGGAGCAATTGCGAGCGCTGGACGTGCGTCGACTGGATGATTTCGAGGGACACCTGAACGCGAGCGAGATGCGAGGAGTGGACGAAGCCCTCGCATTGGTCCTTGCCCTGTCCTGAGAGAACCGAGACGCCTACCCCGTCGCTCCTCGTCTCGTGCTGAAGCGCTAGGCATGCAGATTTCGAATCCGTTCCCAGATCTGAGCGAGTTCGACCTTTTGTTCTCCTGATCCGTTTGAGAGCAAGGCCGGGAAAATCCACTCTGCCACTGCGCGCTCGGCGGCACGTCCTCGACCGAAGGGAATGATTCCTCCACCCAGCCGAAGGCGCACCAGCGAGCACAAGGCGATGCAGCAGGTAGTCGATTCGTCGACTCCGGCCAATAGGCTCGCCCGGCGATGCAATCTGACAAGCCAGACAATCTTCGACGACTGATCGGAGAGGCAGTAGCGCTCGAGGCGGAGTCTGTGTCGCCGGTGTCTCAAGCCGAGGTCGATCTTCTGGCGAGCACGAACCCGATTGCACCTACTCGGTCCCGTCTGTCCGAATTGCGAGGGTTAATCGGTGAGGGCTTCGACCCTCTTGGCGCGGATTTCTGCGAGATCTACTCGCCGGTCGAGCGGCGAAGCAGCGGAGCGACCTACACTCCGCCCCAGATCGTCGATGCGATGGTCGCTTGGGCGCTCGACGGGCCGCGACCGGATCGGATCATCGACCCAGGCTCGGGCTCAGCTCGCTTCGCTCTGTCTGCTGGTCGCGTGATTCCTCAGGCCACCGTCGAGGCAGTCGAGCTGGATCCCGTTGCGGCTCTGATCAGCCGCGCCAATCTCGCTGCCGCCGGACTCGGGAGTCGGGCGCGGGTGCATCTCTCTGACTACCGCAGCTATCGAGCGCCCGAGATCGAGGGAAGGTCGCTCTACATTGGCAACCCCCCCTACGTCCGCCACCACAACATCGATGCGAAATGGAAGCGGTGGCTAACCGCGACGGGTCGCGAACAGGGATTGTCAGTAAGCCAGCTCTCCGGTCTGCACCTCTACTTCGTCCTGGCGACTGCGATCGGTGCTCGCCTTGGTGATCGTGGGGTGTTCATCACGTCATCGGAGTGGCTCGACGTGAACTACGGCTCTCTCATGAGGGAGCTCGTGCTCGGTCAGCTCGGAGGCGAGGCGATCCACGTCATCGCTCCCGAGGCGGAACCGTTCGAGGACGCCCAGACCACCGGTGCGATCACCTGCTTTGAGATTGGAGCGAGGCCGTCATCGATTCGGTTGCGCCGGGTCAAAAAGGTCTCCGATCTGAGCGGTCTCAAAGGGGGCCAACGGGTCTCCCGAGAGCGCTTGGCCGAGGCAAAGCGCTGGTCGCCCCTTCTACGAACCGCTCGGAAGATCCCCGAGGGCTACATCGAGCTTGGCGAGATCTGCCGGGTTCACCGGGGCACCGCCACCGGTGCGAACCGCGTCTGGGTGATCGACCCCGAGAACGTCGATCTCCCGCAGGGCGTCTTGTTTCACTCGGTGACTCGGGCTCGAGAGTTGTTCGCGGCCGGCGACGAACTCGCGAGCCCCGATCGTCTCCGTGCGGTTGTCAATCTTCCGACTGATCTCGATGTTCTGACGGCGGAGGAACGCCGTCCGGTCGAGCGGTTCATTCGGAAGGCGAAAAGGCAGGGTGTCGATCAGGGGTATATTGCGAGCCATCGGCCAGCATGGTGGTCGGTCGGCCTACGCGAGCCCGCTCCGATCCTAGCCACCTACATGGCTCGCCGCCCTCCTGCGATCGTCCGGAACCTCGCGGGCGCTCGACACATCAACATCGCTCATGGTTTCTACCCGCGCCAACCATTGAGTGAGTTCGTGCTGGAGCGCTTGGCGAGCGCGGTCCGGTCGTCGATCCATATTGGACAGGGACGCACCTACGCCGGGGGGTTGACGAAGTTCGAGCCACGAGAGTTCGAGCGGATCTTGATCCCAAACGTGGCCAAGGCCGAGTCATGAGCCCAGTTCCGCCCCCAATCTGGTCAGATGAACAGCTAGAGGCGGACCGTCAGGCCGCGATTGCGACGTTTCGGAGGGAGCGCCTGCAAGAGCCCTTGGAGCAGTACGGCGAAAACTTCAGCGACTACAAAGCTGACGTTGACGAACTGCTGGAGGCGACGGTTGATCTGACCCAGATGTCGCCACCAGATCCAAGGGTTTTAGAAAGCAAGAGCCTGATCTTGGCGCTCCGGTACCTCGCTGGTCCCCCGATCTCGGAGGACGACCTGAAGGTGCTTGCCGAAGAAGCAAGCCTTGCCCCGAGCAAACTCAAAGGCGACCCAGAGATGGCGCAGCGAGTTGTGGACGCGATCCTTTTAGCTATTGACCGTGGGCGCTTCCCGTGGGTGCGGGAGGAACGTGAGCCCGAGCCTGCCGAGCGGGAGGCCGCGTCGTTGGCGTCGGCCACGCTCATGGCGACTCAGCGGCTCGGGACTCTCAGACGCAATGAAGGCAAGACGCTTCAGGAGGATGCTGTTGCTGACGCCTTGGTCGAGATCGAATTCAGTGAAGTGCCGGCACGGAAGGTTTCGACGATCGGCCAAGCACCGGACGAAGGGGAGTTCTGCCGCGAGTCCGAATTCGGGAGCCGGAAGGCCGATTTTCTCGTGGGCCTGTGGGACGGGCGAACGATGGCGATCGAGTGCAAGGTCAGTAATTCCGCAACGAACTCAATCAAGCGTCTGAATAATGACACCGCAGTCAAGGCGACCACCTGGCTGAAAGAGTTCGGGACGAATCAGGTAGTTCCGGCAGGCGTGATCACGGGTGTGTTCAAGCTGAACAAACTGAAACAGGCGCAAGGTGCCGGCCTGAGCTTGTTCTGGGCCGAACAGCTCGATGTCATGCTCGAATGGATCGAGTCCACGCGACCGTAGTGCCTGCAGGTGACGGACCCGTCAGAGCTACCGGGAGACGCTCGTCGAGCAGGCGTCGGCCGTCAGTGCTTTGCGGCGATGACGACTCGGGCGCCGCGGGATGGGATCATCGTCACGTTGCGGTGCATGGCGCGCTCGGGGGCCTCGCGGTCGGGGACCAGGTCGAGGCGGCGGGCCATGGTGGTGAGGACGACGCGTTGCTCGGCCATCGCCAGGGCGGCGCCGAGGCAGCGGCGGATGCCTCCGCCGAAGGGGATCCAGTCGTAGGTGCCGGGCTTGCGGCCGAGCCAGCGCTCGGGGCGGAAGGCGAAGGGGTCGGGATAGACGTCCTCGCGGTGGTGGACGAGGAGGATCGACATCGCGATCGCGGTGCCGGGCTCGACGCCGTAGTCGCCGAGGCGCCAGGGGACCGTGATGCGGCGGCCGATGATCGGGATGACGGGGCGGTTGCGCATGGTCTCGGTGATCGTGGCCTCGACGCGCTCCTCGGCTCCCTCGTCGCGGCGGACCGCTTCGACCAGCGCCGCGTGCGGCTCCGGGTTGCGGGTGAGGCGCTCCCAGGCCCAGGACAACGAGTTGGCCGTGGTCTCGTGGCCGGCGAGGACGAGGGTGAGGAGCTCGTCGCGGAGTTCTTTGTCGTCCATCGTCTCGCCCTCCTCGGTCCGCGCCTGCAGGAGTAGCGAGAGGATGTCGCGCCTACCTCCGAGGTCGGTGGCCCGGCGCCGCTCGCGGATCACCGCGTAGACCGGCCGGTCGAGCATCGCGAGGCCGAACTTCAGCGGCCCCATCGCCTCCTCGCGCCCGACGTGCAACAGCTCGGTCAGCTGTGCGCCCGGCAAGGTCGAGGCGTTGACGGCCCGGCGGACCTCCCGGCGCAGCGCCGCCTCCGGCGTGCCCGGCGCGGGCTTGCCCTCGACGCCGAAGATCCCGGCCATGATCACGTCGAGCGTGATCGCCTGCATCCGCGGCGCCAGCGCCATCGCCTCGCCGACCGGCCACTTGTCGATCTCCCGCTCGGCCGCCTCGGCGATCATCTCGACGTACTGGTCGATCGCCTCGCCGTGGAAGGGCGGCAGCAGCAGTTTGCGCTGGCGCATGTGGCGCGGCCCGACCGCGGTCAGCACCGAGTTGGGACCGAGGATCGGCCGCAGCGGCGATTCGCCGGTCAGCGACGGCGCCTGCTCGGGCTTGGCGGTGAAGAGGGATTTGACGTGGTCCGGGTGGCTGGTGATGACGGGACCGCCGGGGACGACGCCGTGCATCCGGAACACTTCGCCGAGTTCGCGGCGCCCCTTGAAGACGAACTCGATCTGGCGCATGGAGAAGCGCGCGGTCTGGGCGAGCTTCGGCAGGTCGATGTTGGGCGCCGGAGCGAGCGTCGCCAGGTCGGCGTCATCGATCGGCCCGGCGGGGGAGGGGGGCGCGGCGCCGACGAGCTCCGGGAAGAGCGGACCCTGCGCCTCGGCCCCTCCCTGCTCCCCGTCGCGGCGGTTCCCGACTACATCAGGTGAGGTCGCCATGACCGGAAGGCTACAGGGATCGGTGTCATGGTCAACCGGAGTCATCTCACACACCAATGCCTGCACGCCAGGCGCTCCCCCCGATCGGCGAACCCGATCACCTCCCGTTCACGCTTCGCGCGCCCCTATGACTACTCTGGGGCGGCAATGTCTTCCTTCCCGCTCGCCAAGCCCAGCGCCCATCTCGACCGGCGCACCAAGATCATCGCCACCGTCGGCCCGGCCTCCTGGGACCTCGGCGTGCTCGAGCAGCTGATCGCGGCGGGCGCCGACGTCTTCCGCCTGAACTTCTCCCACGCCGGCCCCGACAAACAGGCGCAGACGATCGAGACGATCCGCAAGGCCGCCGACACGCTCGGCCGCCAGGTGGCGATCCTCGGCGACCTGCCCGGCCCGAAGCTCCGCATCGGCTCGATCCGCGACGATTACGCCGAGCTCGAGACCGGCATGCACGTGACGCTGACGACGCGCGAGCTCGAGGGCGACCGCGAGACGATCCCCGTCTCCTGGTCCGGCATCACCCGCCTGCAGGAGAACGAGATCGTCTACCTCGCCGACGGCGCGATCCGCCTGCGGGTGGGGGACCAGATCAGCGACGGGGTCGACGCCGAGGTCGAGGTCGGCGGCACCCTCAGCTCACATAAGGGGATGAACATCCCCGGTGGCGCCACCGAACTCCCCGCCGCGACCGAGCGCGACCTCACCTGGGTCGACTTCGCGGTGAAGGAGGGGATCGACCTGCTCGCCGTCTCGTTCGTCTCCACCGCGGCCGACCTGGTGCCGGTCGAGGAGCGCGTGCGCAGCCTCGGCTCCGACATCCCGCTGATCGCGAAGATCGAGCGCGCGCAGGCGGCGCGGAACGTCGAGGAGATCGTGGCGGCGGCGACCGGCGGCATCATGGTCGCGCGCGGCGACCTCGGCATCGAAGTGCCGCTGGCCGAGGTGCCGATCCTGCAGAAGCGCCTGATCCGCACCGCGGGGCGGATGTCGAAGCCGGTCGTCACCGCGACCCAGATGCTCGCCTCGATGGTGACCGCGCGCCGCCCGACCCGCGCCGAGGTGACCGACGTCGCCAACGCGATCTACGACGGCACCGACGCGGTGATGCTCTCCGAGGAGACCGCGGTCGGCGACAACCCGATCGAGGCGGTCCGCGTGATGGATCAGATCGCCCGCACCACCGAGCCCGACCTGCGCTACGGCGAGTGGCTCTTCAGCCGCACCGACCAGGCGACCCAGGACGTAGCCGACTCGGTCGCCCAGAGCGCCGTCGGCGCGGTCTACCGGCTGGGGCTGAAAGCGCTGGTCGTGCCGACGACGAGCGGCCGCACCGCCCGCATCGTCTCCGCCCACCGGCCGAACGTGCCGGTGCTGGCGATCTCCCCGCGGCTGGAGACCGTGCGCCGGCTGGCGCTCCTCTTCGGCGTGACCGCGGTGCAGGGCCCACCCAAAGAGGACATCCGCGGGCTGCTCGACGACTGCGGCGCGATCGCCGCGGTGCACGGCGTCGCCCATTCCGGCGAGCTGATCGGCATCCTCGCCGGCCTGCCCGACCAGGAACTGGGCACGAACCTCTTCGAGGTCCACCGGGTCCCTTAGCCGCGTCGCGGGCGCGCGCCACCCGAGTGGCGTTCGCACTTCTTGCCGCTATCCGGACATTTCTGCGAACGCGCTGGGCGGCCCGCCGTGGATAGGCTGATCGCATGAACGACCGCACGCCGGTCGTCCGGGTCGAGGCAGACCCCGGCGGCCTCACCGTCCTCACCTTCGACAGGCCGCCGCTGAACCTCTTCGACCAGGCGATGATTGACGACCTGGGCGCGGCCGTGCTCGGCCTGACGAACGAGCCGCCGCGCGCCGTCCTCATCAACGCCGCGGGCCGCGCCGTCTCCGGCGGGGTCGACGTCAACGTCTTCGCCGGCCTCACCCCCGAGCAGGGCTCGGAGCTGTGGACCGGCCTGCTGCAGATCATCGACGGCCTGGAAGAGCTGCCCTGCCCGGTCGTCTTCGCCGCCCACGCGCTTACCCTCACCGCCGCCTTCGAGGTGGCGCTCGCCTGCGATCTCATCGTCGCCTCGCCGAAGGCCAAGTTCGGCCTGGTCGAGAAAGTGGTCGGCCTGACGCCGTCGATGGGCGGGACTCAGCGGCTCGCCGAGCGGGCCGGCTCCGGGCGCGCGCGCCAGTTCGTGATGAGCGGCGGGATCTTCGGCGCGGAGGAGATGGAGCGCTGGGGCGTCGTCAACGAGATCTATCCCGAGGACGAGTTCGAGGCGCGCACCCGTGCCCTCGTCGAGGAGCTCGCCGCCGGCCCGACCAAGGCGCACGCGATGACGAAGCGCATCCTGCGCCGCTTCCGCGAAGGCGGCCTGCCCGCGGCGGACGACGTCGTGCGGACCGAGGCGGCCGACCTCTTCGCCACCGAGGACCTGCAGAACGCCGTCCGCACCTTTCTCGAGCATGGCGGGCCGGGGCATGCAGAGTTCAACGGCCGGTAAGGTCCCGAAATGGACATCGACTTTGACGCGATCGCCAAGGGGATGGCGATCGCCGTGCCCTACATCTCCCACATGGGCATCGAGGTGACGGAGATGGCGGAGGGTACGGCGACGGCGGTCCTGCCGGATCGGCCCGAGCTTCACAACCACGTCGGCAGCCAGCACGCCGGGGCGCTCTTCGGGGTCGCCGAGACGGCGAGCGGGGCGGCCTTTGTCGGCGCCTTCGCGATCCGGATGGGCGACGTGACCCCGCTCGCGCGTAGCGCCGAGATCGCCTACGTCAAAGTCGCGCGCGGCGCGGTCGAGGCGAAGGCGCGGCTCACCATGCCCGCCGACGAGGCCCTCGCGACGCTCGACAAAGATGGGCGCGTCGACTTCTCGGTCGAGGTCGAGATGACCGACGGCGAGGGCGACGTCGTCGCCACCGCGACGGTCGACTGGAACGTTCGACTCAAAGACTCAGCTTCCTGAGCGCGGCAGGAGATCAGGTGGCCGCGATCCGGATGTCGGAGGTGACCGTGTGGCGCTGGGTCGCCGCCGAGGAACGCCGCGCCGTGCTGCTGCACGACGTCGACTGGACGGTTGAGCCCGGCCAGCACTGGGTCGTGTTGGGACCGAACGGCGCGGGGAAGACGACGTTGCTGAACCTGGCGGCGGCGGTCTCGCATCCGTCCGACGGAACGGTCGAGGTGCTGGGGGAGACGCTCGGGGCGGTCGACATGCGCAAGCTGCGCGAATCGATCGGGAGCCTGGAGCCGGGCCTGTCGCGAAAAATCCGCGGCCGCTACACCGGCTTCGAGGTCGTGCTGACGGGAGCGACCGGAAGCATCGCCCTGCTGCACGACCGGATCACCGGCGACGACCGCACGAGGGCCGATCGCCTGATGGGCGAAATCGGCGTCGAGGTGCTGCGCGAGCGCAACTTCGAAGACTGCTCCCAAGGAGAGCGCCAGCGGTTGTTGCTCGCCCGGTCCCTTATGGACGAGCCCGACCTCCTGCTGCTCGACGAGCCGACGACCGGCCTCGACCTGCCGAGCCGCGAGCGCCTCATCGCGAGCCTCGACGCCATGGCCGAAGCCAACGCCCACCTGCCGACGGTCACCGTCACCCACCACCTCGAGGAGATCCCGGCCTCCACCACCCATGCCCTCCTCATCCGCGACGGCGCCATCGTCGCATCGGGCGAGATCGCCGCCGTCCTCACCAGCCCCGCTGTCTCGACCACCTTCGACATCGAGGTCCAGGTCGCCCACAACACGGGCCGCTGGGCCGCAATGGTCGTCCGCAGCTAGAATCTCCCGCTCCCGCGAAGCGGCCACCCCAACACGCCACTTCCCAGGACACGCGCCCGTAGCTCAGCCGGATAGAGCGTCGGTCTACGAAACCGAAGGTCACTGGTTCGAATCCAGTCGGGCGCATTCCGCTGGGTTCCGTGGCTTGCCGCTGTGCTCCCTTCTAGAGCCAAACCATCGGCCCGGCGTTTGATCAGCGTTCCCGAGGGTGCCCTTCGATTCCGGGGCGTTCCGGCGAGTCGGAGTCGCATCCGTGTCTCATCTGGATGACCCTCGGCCGGTCTTCTCGTGCTTCTCGGCGAGCTTTGCCAGCTCGCCGATCGATACGTCGAGTGCGCCAGCGATGGCACGCACGGTGCCCCAGGTCGGGTTTGCCTCCCCACGCTCGATAACTCCGAGCGTGCCCCAGGTGACACCGGCCTCCGTCGCCAGCTCCTTCAGCGTCCGTTCGCGCTTCTGTCGCAGCTCGCGAATCGCCGCGCCGAGGGCGGGCTGAGGCTGGTCTCGAAAGGCTTTTACGCGTTTATGGTTCGCCATATATTCCTGCTACGCTCGCTTGACGAAACATAAGCGGCCCCCGGCGGTGCGGTAACACCAACCGAGGGCCTGACCACAAGGAGGCAGAGCTCCTCATGGCTGATCAGAACCCTACGGCCGACCCGCGGGTCGTGCCCGTTGATCTCCCGGTATCGCAGACGGAGATTCTCCGCAGTGAGTTGAACGGCTGGCTCGCCGGTATCGAGGAAGACCTGGAAGCTGCCTTGCGGCCACCCGACCGGAAAGCCGCGATCGAGGAGGCCGATGCGTTCGGGCGTTTGCTGGTGGCGCTCCATCGCGGTGAGATCGGGGTGCCCGACGAGGCGGCTCGCTCCTGGCTCTGCCGGGCCGCCGAAGGGTATGACGAGGCGAACGGCTACGACCGAGTCGTCGCCGTCCACGACGCCCACCACGCGCTCCTGTCGGTCCTCGGCTAATGGACGCCTCGGCAAAGCAGGTCGCAAGCATCATCGGTCCGCGGATCAGGCGGACGCGGCGCCGACTCGACATGAGCCAGGAGGCCTTGGCTGACAACGCGGAGATCCACCGGACCCAGATGACCGGGATCGAGTGGGGTGAGCGGCTGCCACGGATCGACACCTTGATCAAGCTTGCGGGTGGGCTCGGTGTCTCGCCGTGCGAGCTTCTCGACGGGATCGTCTGGGAGGTTCGCGGGAGTCGGCCAGATGATCGAGGTCGAGAGTGGCGGCGATGAGTAGGGCCGGCGCAGAAACCGTCGCGGAGCGCTTCGGTGAGAACCTGCGCCGGGTCCGTCGCCGAGAAGGCCTCTCGCAGGAGCAGTTGGCGGCGCGGGCCGGGCTCCACCGCACGGAGGTCGGGAAATTGGAGCGCGCCGGGCGGCTCTGCCGCATCGACACGCTGATCCGGCTGGCAGGGGCAATGGCAGTGGCGCCCGGCGAGTTGCTCGACGGGATCGACTGGGTGCCGGGACCGGAGCCGTCCGGCGCCTTCGTCCTCGGCGCCGGCCCATGGCCGGCGCAGCCGCGGTGCGGGAGCGATCTCTGACGCAGATGAGACAGATCCAGGAACAGCTCAACCAAGAAGAGACAAGGCCAAAGTCACCGACCCACTCCGGAAAGCGAAGTCAACGAATCCCCAAGGCAGGACAAAGAAAAGGCCGACGAAGACCATCGAGAGAGGTAAGAGCAAGTCACCTCAGGCCATCCCCAAAGACCAACCACGGAAGCCGACACACTACGAACCGGGTGGTTCCATGCCTCCGAGCGCGGTGGCGGTCACGTCCAGCCACCGGCCTAGCGTCCTCGGCGCGGCGGGCTGACCCCGCACTATCTCGCCGCCTTTCGAGGGCTGGCCGATTGGATCGTGTCGCCCGCCGCGCCCGAGGAACGACGGCGTGACCTGATAGGAGCCTGCCCGAGCCAAACCCCGGTTCTGTCTGCCGCCGCTCCGCATTCGAAGACAACCGAGACGGAGGCGACCAGCAGTGATCACGATCGGCATCGATCCCCACAAAGACACCCACACCGCGGCGGCGGTGAAGGACTCGAGCGGCGAGTTCCTCGACGAGATGACCGTCCCCGCGACCGACGCCGGGGCCGAGCTCCTGCTCAGCTGGGCCCACCGGCTCGCTGGCAACGAGGAGCTGCGCTTCGCCCTGGAGGACGTGCGCAACGTCTCCGGCCGCCTCGAGCGCTTCCTCCTGACCCGTGCCGAGCTGGTCCTGCGGGTCGGCACCCGCCTGATGGTCGGCACCCGGAAATCGGCCCGTACCTACGGCAAGTCGGACTCGATCGATGCTCTCGCGATCGCTCGCGCGCCGCTACGCGAGCCAAACCTCCCGCGCGCCACCCACCGGCCCGACCTGCGCGAGTTGAAGCTGCTGGTCGACCATCGCGAGGACCTCGTCTCCGAGCGCACGGCCGTCGTCTCGCGGCTGCGCTGGCATCTGCACGAACTCGACCCCGACCTGGAGCCCTTCGCACGGACCCTGAACCGCGAGCCGGTCAGACGCGGCCTCTCCCAGCGTCTCGGCGCCTACGGGAGTGGAGTGCAGGTGCGGATCTGTCGCGAGCTCCTGGGCCGGATCGGCGAGATCACCCGCGCCGAGCTGGCGCTGCGCGCCGAGATCGCGACCCTGATCCGACCGCTCGCGCCCGGACTGCTCGCGGTCCCCGGCGTCGGCGACCTGATCGCCGCCCGTCTCCTAGTCGAGACCGGCGGCGCCCGCTTCGCCACCGACGCCCAGCTCGCCCGCCACGCCGGCTGTGCGCCGATCGAGGTCTCCTCGGGGCGGGTGCGGCGCCATCGGCTCTCCCGGATGGGCAATCGCAAACTGAACGCGGCGCTCCACCAGGTAGTGCTGACGCAGGCCCGCGTCCATCCGCCGGCCCGTGCCTATCTCGACAGGTAGCGGGCCGAGGGGAAGTCCAACAAGGAGGCGTTCCGTTGCCTCAAACGGCATCTGGTCCGGGCGGTCTGGAGGGCGCTGCAGGAATCGCGATCCATTTCATATCCGGTTGATGACCTCGGATCGCATTCAGGTACGGGCATGGGCACTAAACTCCGCCGAAGTGCGCGGACCGTCGTTTAGATGCAGCCCCGTTGACGCAAGCTTCTTCGAGGAGGCACCCTTGCGACTGCAGGCGGGGTTCGAGATCGAGCGCCCGGCCGCAGAGGTCTGGGGGGATCTGACGGCGGAGCACCCGCTTGTTTGGTGCCGGATCGTCAAGGACGCGACTTGGACGTCCCAGAGGCCGTATGGGTGTGGGACGACGAGGGTCGCCCGAGTCTTCGGTGGCACCAATGTCGTGAAAGAGCGCTTCTTCCGGTGGGACAAGGGCCGCCAGCATTCCTTCTTCATCGAAGAAACGAATTCCCCCGTGTTCAGGCGCTTTGCGGAGGACTACGTCGTTGAGCCAACGTCGGCTTCATCCTGTCGGTTCGTCTGGACCATCGCCGCTGAGCCGCGACCGGCTGCCCGCCTCCTAAGCCCCTTGAATCGACGCTTGCTCAGCACCCTCTTCAGCGACACCCGCAAGCATTACGGCCTAGCGGGATAGACATCGACCTCGGGGCGGGTCGGCCTCCTGGCAGGCCGGGATCGCTGCTCTTTTGCACTCTTACATCTTGATCGGGAGATCCCCGAAACACCGTCGTCTCTCAGAGGTGTTCTTGACATAGGAGCGATCCTCCGGTTCAGTGCCTGGGCCGCACCCTCCCGGCTGACAACGTCCGCAAGCGGCGAACTGTCAAAACTGTGCCGTCGACCGCCCCCCCGGGCGGCCGATTGTGGCACGGCTTCGCCGTGCGGGGGCCGCTCTTAGGAGGGGGCGGGAGAGCCTTGACCTTCGGTCTTTTCGAAGCCGACTCCAAAGATTTAGGAACCGGCCCGATACAAAAGCCGCTTTCGCTGGACAGGGTATGCATGAGATCCAAAGCTCCCGGTCCGATCTTCTTCACGGAGCGCACCCTCGCCGCCTACCTCTCGGTCTCAGACCGGACGATCCGCAACTGGATCCGCCGGGGTCAACTTCCGAGCTACAAGCTTGGTGCGTCCCGACGGATCGACCCCGCCGACGTCGAGGACTTCCTCGCGAGACATCGGGACGCGGCCGTGTGAGGCGCGAGGGCAAGGGCACCTTCAACCGTAAGGCCGACGCGCAGCGGGCGATCGACGAGGCCTACGGGCTCTCGGATCGTCCCGACACCCTCGGTGCCTACTTCGAGACGTGGACCGAGCGCCACCCGCGGTCGGAACGGACCAACGCGACGAACGAGCATCGGATCAGTCGGGTCACCGAGGTTGAGGTCGAGGGCATCGCGTTGGGGGAGTGGCCGATGCGGGAGCTGCGTCGCCGCCACGCCCTGGTCTTGGTCGACCACATGCTGAAGACCGAAGGTCGCGCCACCACGGGTGCGGTCGGCATTCTCCGCTCGCTCTCGGCGATGGCCGAGGACGCGATCACCGACGAAGTCTGCGATCTCAATCCGTTCAAGGGCGTCCGCATCCGCGCGAGCGACCCGAGGGCGCAGAAACGGCGGAGGCCGATCCGTGTCTTCAGCTTCGAGCAGATGCACCGCTTCGCGAAGGCGGCAGGTCGCTATGAGGCGTTGGTCCGGACCTTTACCGACACCGGCATGAGACTGGGGGAGGTGCTGCCGCTACGGGCCGAGGACTTCGACGGCCAGACGCTCCAGGTCCGCCGAACCGCCCACGAGGGAGTGATCCTCGAGGGGACCAAGACCGACCACGGCGAGGAGGACGCCGGCCGGGTCGTCCCCGTCCCCGCGACCCTCGCCTGGATGCTCGAAGCCCAGATCAACCTGGACGGCTCCGGCTGCGAGCTGATCTTCTCGACACCGGGCGGCCGGATGTGGCGCGAGCGGAACTTCTACCGCGACGTCTGGAAGCCGACCCAGCAGGCTTCCGGCGTGGACATCCGCCCCCACGAGTGCCACCACTCCTACGTCACTCACCTTCGGGGAGCTGGCGTCAACGACGCTGATTTGGCAGAGATCGCCGGGCACCGGGTCGAGACGATGCTTGCGCGCTACACCCATGCTGTCGGCGAAAGCTTCTCGGCCATCCGGGTGGCCGTCGACGACTAGGTCGCATCGGGCCGGACCAGCCTGAGGCGGAAGCTCGCGTCGAATTGGTCCATGCGGGGCCACCCTTCGCTTTCTCGATCACCGGAGTTACTCCGCGCTCGCGACGAGATCTCGCGTGCCCTTTGGACCGCCTACACGAGGCGCAGCGGCGAATCGGCGTGGAGGGGGGGTGGCGGCGCGGAGGCGGGGCGCCTGCTAGCGAGCATGCGGAAACGGGGGGAAAAATCGGTCGGGAACAAACCCGCCAGGTCGGCCGGGTTGAGTCTGGCTATCTTCGCGAGATCCTCGTCGCCGTAGCCGTGTCGGTGTCGGTGGATGCCGAGCCCGTTAGTCCACACCGAGGGCTGCTCCACGTCGACCGGCTCGGGCTCCTCGCGGCGCCAGCCACGGGCCGAGATCTGCTTGCACAGGCTGACGTAGCGATCGCCGTCGATCAATCCCCGGTCACGCGCGGCACGGATGATCGCCTGGATTGAGATCCAGTAACTGCGTTTCAGGTCGCGTGCGCGACGCAGGGTGAGGTCAGCAGGAACGTTCAGATCGAACTCATCAGCCGGGAGCATCAGCGCGGTGGCGAAGGCGTACGCCTCGGACTCGATCCGCCGCTCGTCCTCGACTGGCAGGAACCTGTGGAGGACGGCGTGGCCGAGCTCGTGGGCGAGGCTCAGGCGGACCCTGTCCCCGGCCGTCTCGCGGGTATTGACAAGGAACCAGAGTCGAGGATCGACGAGGGTCGAGACGAAGGCGGCACTCGCCGCATCGGTCCCGAAGTCGACATGGAGGACGATGCCTCCCGCCGCCTCGATAGCTCTGGTTACGTTGTCGATGCGGCCATTGGGCAACCGCCAGGCCGCCCGCATGATCCTGCTGGCCTCGATCGGGTGGTCGGGCGGGATCTCGCCGGGTTCCGGAAAAGAGAGCGGCGTGTCGATGACGATGCCAGCGTCGAGGATCCTACGGGCGGCGAGGACCGCCACATTGATGCGCGCTTGGATCACGCGCGTCGCGTTCACCGATCGGATGGCCCGTTTTCGAAACAGCGGCACCGCCGCGGGTGCCTCGGCCTCGGTGAAGAAGCCGGGTGGAAATTCGAGGGCATCGGCGATTCGCTCCATCTGCCCAGGCTCGGGAGGCTGCATGTTGGTCTCGATCCGGCTGAGAATCGACTGCGGCACCCCCGCCGTCCGGGCCACTCCGGCTTGACTTTCACCTCGCATTTCACGGGCGAGGCGCACCATCCTGAAATTCGCTGGTTCTCCCACCTCGACTAGTTCTCCGCGCTGGTCGGGTCCTCCTTTGCGACCTCCTCCTCGAAAGCCGAGCGCACCGTCGGCTCGGGTACTCCCGGGGCAGGCACCGAACCCGCGTCTGAACGTACGCGCGACAACTCGGTCTGCCCCTCTTCCACCAGGTCGGCCAGTCGGTAGGTATGAACGACCTCACCGCGGTTGACCACGTCGAACTGCGGTCCGGTCCCGATCGCACCGACGGCGAGGTAGACCACAACTTTGTCGCCGTAGTCGATAGGCGCGCACTCGAGCGCCTCCTCGATCTGCAGTTGAAGTAGCTCGGGCTGATCGTCCTTTTTATGGGGCTTGCGGCGGATCGTAAGGACGATTCCCAATTTCGGCGCGCGCAGGTAGTAGCGCCCCTGATTGTGCTCCTCATCGGTCGTGGAGAGTTCGAGGCCCTCTGGCAGCTCGCCCTGTCGAAGCACGATCCGATCCCCCACCATCCGCCAACGAGCGGTCCCGGTCACTTGGTTCAGCGAGGCATCGCGGACCAGGTGGGTCTTGGCCCAAGCCGTTTCCGCCAGAGCCCCCGCATCGCGCTGAGCATCGGATGCGATCGACTTGAAGAGCGGCGCGATCTCGCGAAGCAAGCTCTTGATTTCCTCTTGGCGGGCCATCCGACCTCCACTTCGTCAGGGGGTGTGACTTTCGGCGGATTTGATTCTGGCCAGCGTTCCGGACGACGCCGAGGCAACCGCCGGCTCCCCGGGGGCGACGGCCGAGCTATTGGGCCATGTGATCCCCGCCCATTCCGCTGACGACCGGGCGGCTGGAGATCGGAGATTGGCCGCGCCGACGGTGAGACGCGAAGCGTTCTTCAATTTGGTGTTATGTAGGTACGGATGTGGATTCTCTGGCCTCGGGACATAGACGAGTCGAAGACCCTCATGTCTCGGAGATCGCGTCGCCACGCTGACAGCGCGAACAACAGCAGTCTTCTCGGATGAAGATCACCGCACTGACGGCCGAGGGCTATCGCAATCTGAACGGGACCTACGGTCTTCCGGCCCCACTGGCCGTGATCGTCGGCGAGAACAACGCGGGAAAGAGCAATCTGATCGACGCCCTGCGAACCATCATCGAACCCGATAACCCGCCGCGTGGACGCTGCTGGCTCGGCGAACAGGACTTCGCGCACGATGGAGCTGGCGCCAGATTGAGCGACGAGCTGGTGTTGGAGGTCCGCCTCGAGGGTCTCGACGGTGCCGAGCAGTCGCGGATGCTCACCTGCCTTGCCCTCGAGGAGGGCGAGGGCGTCGCCAAGCTCCGCCTCAAGGCCAAACTCCGCGCCGATGGCCGCGTACGGGTCGATTGGTTCGGCGGCAACTCGCAGAATCCAGATGTCGACCGCCATGCACGGGAGGCGATCCGCTTCGTCTATCTCCACCCGCTGCGCGACGCGGCAGCCGATCTTCGTCCGGGCCGCGACAACAAATTGGTCGGCCTTCTGGCGTCGTTGACTCCGGAGAATCACCAGGATCGCGAAAAGGTCGAGGCGTTGGTAGAGGAATCCAACGAGGCGCTGGGGAAGGTCCCCTCGATCGCCAATGCACGCGGTCGGGTCGACCAACGACTGCGAGGAATGACGGGCGGGGGCCGATTTGACCAGAAGAGCACCCTCGCCTTCGGTGACCCGATCTTCATGCGGATCGTCGGGGCCTTACGCGCGAAGATCGGCGAACTGGTCGCCTTGGAGATGGAGCAGAATGGCCTCGGGTTCAACAACCTTCTCTACATGGCGGTCCTGCTCGCGGCTATCGCTGATGCGCCCGACGACGAAGATCCATTCCTGCGGGTGATGCTGGTCGAGGAGCCCGAGGCTCACCTGCACCCGCAGCTCCAGGACCTCCTGATGAAGTTCATCGAAGGCGAGGCCAGTGCCGACGGAGCTACGCAGGTCATCGTCACTTCACATTCGCCGAGCTTCGCTTCCTCGGCCCAGGTGGAGCGGCTCGCCGTGATGTCCCGGCCGACGGGCTCGGCGGCGCCGGTCGGCCGTCTTCCTGCTGCGTTCGGCCTCGAGTCCGAACAGCTCGCATATCTGCGGCGCTTCCTCGACGTGACCAAGGCCTCGCTGTTCTTCGCACGCGGGGTAATTCTGGTTGAGGGGATCGCAGAGCAGTTGCTCGTGCCCGAGCTCGCCCGGCGCGCCGGGATGGATCTGGCCCCTGCCGGAGTATCAGTGATCAACATTGGCGGCGTCGCATTTGCGCCCTTCACCGACCTGTTCGCCGACGGCGGGTTGCCTTACCGACTTGCCGTGATCTCAGACGCTGATCCTAAGGACGACCAGGAGGTCGAGGCGGCGGTCGGTGGGGACGAGGCCCTTTCGGCAAGGGCAGCGCTCTTGAAAAATCGGGTGCAGGGAAGCCAGAACGCTGAAGCCTTCTTTGCCTCGCAGACGCTGGAGTGGGACCTTGCTCGGATAGCGGCGAACAGGCCGCTGATGATCGAGGCGCTCCGTCCCGTCAAGCCGAGAGTCGCTGCGAAGCTACCCGGCGCACTCGAGGGGCTCGGAGACGATGCGGCAGCTAGCAAGATCTTGAACGCCATCGGCCGCGAAAAAGGTCCGTTCGCGCAGGCCCTCGCGGAGCTCCTGGCCGACGACGGGAACACCTTCGAGGCCCCGGGATATCTCGAACGGGCGATCGAATGGTCCCAGCAGGACGGGATTTTCACCACCCCCGTCGAGGCGGACGCGGATGATGCCGACGACGTAGCGCAGGCCGGCAGCCCGGTCGTCGGGCAGTGAGCCCAACCCTCACGGGCGACCAGAGGAGGGTCGTCGAAGCCGACCGCGATCAGTTCCTTCTAGCCTGTCCCGGCTCGGGGAAGACGCGCACCGCGGTCGCTCGCATCGCCCGCCTGATGAACGCCGGGAACAAGGTGGCCGCATGCTCCTACACCAATGTCGGCGTCGACCGGATGGCGACGATGCTTGCCGTCGACCATCACCTCTACTTCGAGGCGCGCCACTACAACGGCACGCTGCACCGGCTCCTCCTGCGCTTCGTCGTCCATCCGTTCGCTCACCTCCTCGGTGCGGAAAAGCCGATTCGCCTCTGGATGGGCGACTGGCCCGACATCCCTTTCGAAGGGAACCATGCTCGCCACTACCGACTCGACCAGTTCCGGGTCTTACCCGACGGCAAGCTCAGGTTCTACCGTCCCGACAGATGGGCCGCGAGCAAACACGAGGAGGTCCTGGCAAAGGTCGAGACCCAAGTCTACGCCCGCAAGCGGGCTTTGTTTCGTGGGCAGGGCATCCTTAGCAGCGACGATGCTATGTGGATTGCCTTGCGGATCCTCCGCGAGCATCCGCGCGCCGCAGTGGCCTTGGGCGGCCGCTTCGATGAGCTGTTAATCGACGAGGCACAGGACACCTCGGACCTACAGCTCGCTTGTCTTGACGAGATCCGACGAAGCGGGCGACTCCGGTCCCTGGTCATGGTCGGCGACCTCGAACAGTCGATCTATGCTTACCAAGGGGCTAGCGCAGAAGGCTGCCGCAGACTTGCCTCCGACAGCGGCCTGGAAATGGTCTCTCTTTCCGAGAATCATCGTTCCTCACAGAAGCTGTGCGATGTTGCGGCGAACTTCAGTCGACGGAAGTCCGACATCGCCGTCGGTCCGAACCGCGACTGCCAAATCGAGCCAGAGCTTTTTCTTTATCCACCGGAGGACCCACAGAGCACGGTCACTCATTACCGCGCCCGACTCGATGCGCTCGGGATTGCCTGCTCAGAGGCAGCCGTACTTGCCCGCAGCCACGCGATGAGGATCAAGCTTGGCGGCCAGGAAGAGCTGGTCCAGCTGAAGCCGAAACCGCAACTCGTGGGAGAGCTGGCCGCGGCGCTGTCGGCGGGGCGTCTGGACCGGTTCCACCTGGGCCGCGCGGAAGGGCTCATCGCCTGGACGGGCTTCGATTGCAACCCGGCCGAGCTGGACCCGGAGACAGGCGAGCGGGTCGCCGTCGCAGCACGCCGCTTCATCGGCGCGTTGCCTCGACTCGACGGTGACCTTCGCAGTTGGATCCTCGATGCCCGAGAGCACCTTCGTGCGGCGGTGGCCTCCTTGGCTGACGAGCCATCCCACGACGCCAGCCGCGTCCTCGTCAGCAGCCCAAAACACAAGGATGTCCAGGCAGCTGAGGCCTTTTCGCCTCCGGCGGTCGACCTGATACCGCAGACCGTCCACGCCTTGAAGGGTGAGGACCGTGAGGCTGTGATGGTGGTGCTGAAGAAGCACCACGGCAACGATCGCTCGAACCAGCTTCAGCTGATCCACTCGGTGTTGGATGGCGAGGAAGGCTCCGAAATCGACGAAGAGGAGCGTCGCATTACCTACGTCGCACTCACCCGCGCCGAACGCTTCTGCCTCCTTGCCCTTCCGGACGATCCCAAAGGCCGTGCTCTGGCGACGCGCTGTGAATCGATCGGATTCACCTCTCCCTAGTGACGCCGGCCGGAGAGACTTCAGAGGCGCGGCTCCTTCGCTTATCGGAGTGAGAAAGCCACCTGCAAGATTCTATTCCGTAAGCGGTCGGGGTCGAACTGCCTACCCAAACGGCCGCGCAGGCCCGAGAAGGACTGCGAATGCCGGGCCATACCCGTCCCGCGTCCGTCTACCTCTCGACGAGACAACCAGTTACTCGACGGACCGCCTGTGGCCCCTAGGTCCTAACGCACGGCGTCGAGTTCGACCTCTGCCACCTCGATGTTCAGCGTCTTGGCTAGCTTCTGGATTGCCGGATTTTGGTCATCGACCGTGAGACCCCTGGTCACGACGTGCTTGGCTCGCGAAGGGTTGCCAAGGTTGAGATAGAGCCACGCGAGGCTGCTGCAGTCGGCAGCATCGAGCCTGTCCAGATTGGCCTCAAGGATTCGGGCCACCGGTTCCATGAGGGAGACCCATTTTACTTTCGGGTACTGATCACGGTCGCGCGCTTTCAGTGAATTTAGGACGCGCGCTACGCGGCTTGCGAGGACGAAATTGGCCGGATCGGAGGTGACCGCCTGAACCTTCAGCTGAATCGCATGGTCGGTATCCCGAACGACCTCCGACCACTCGAAGTAGAGGTGAGAGGCGTCGGGGGAGGCCTCGACGGCTCGCTTGTAGGCGTCGTCCACTGCGTTCGGATCTCCGTGTTCGGCGACGATCGCTCGGGCGACGCTGGCCCAGGCGCGACTGTTGTACTCGGCGACGATCGACAGGGTCCCTACCGTCCGACGGCCCGAGCGCACTGTCTCCCCTCCGGCGACGGCCAACTCCATCGCTCTGCCGACGAGTTCGCTTCCCTCGGTGAGCCCCCTCCAGCTCTTGACGTAACGCTCGGCGTCCTCGACTGCAAACGCCTGGATGTGGCCGGTGCCGAGTCGCGCCGCAAACTCTCTGGCCATCGCTGGCATCGAGTAAAGCCCGGTCTTAGGGTCGACTTCGATCAGCGAGCGCTTCAGCAGAGCGCTGATCGCGGCTTTCAGGTCGATGTCTTCGTGCTCGGCGGCGATTCGGAGGGCAAGCTCACTCACCCCCCTAGGAAAGCGGCTGGCCAGCAGGAAGACGAATTCCGCCTCTTCACCGACGCCGGCGGCCGACTCGCGAAAAAGTGCTTCGAGTAGTCCCTCATCCCGGAAGACCTTCCCGAGGACGTTCTCGAGCCCGACCTTGCTCTCAACGCTCGCGGCCAGAAGTTTCATTGCGTAGGGATGGCCTTCGCAGCGATCGAAGATCCGCGCGATTACCTGGTCGTCAACGAGACCCTCCCTTCCCGCCGACCGAGCCGTGGTGCGGATGAGCGCAGCAGCCTCATCCCGCTCCATCCCGCGAACTTGCACTTGATAGTCGCCCTTGAAGTCGTGTCGGCTCGTGATCACGACCTTGGACGGTGGATGGACCACCGTATCTAGATACGCGTAGGCCTCTTCTTCGGAGGAGAACGTCTCGAAGTTGTCCATGATCAGGAGCGTTGACGTCCCTCCAGCTCCGACGGCAGCCTCAAAGTCTGCCCGGGAGTCCTGGTCGTCGCTCTCCCACAGTTCGGCGTAAAGCTTCCAGACCGACTCGACGTTGTCTTGGCCCTTGCGGACGGCTTTCGGCCCTTTGAGGGTGAGATCCACGTCGCGAGAGGACACCCAGACGACCTGTTCATAAGGACAGTCTTGATCTTCGATGAGCTCGTGAGCCATGCGCATGATCAGGCTCGTCTTTCCGATGCCCCCGATTCCCTTCATGTTTACAAGGTGCCTCTTTGCCGTGTCCGACAGAATCTCCCGCAGTTCAGCTTCAACTCCCGGACGACGGACATACGAGTCGGCCGCTGGCCTCAGGTTGTTCGGAACAGCCCCATCGAGATCGAACTCACTGGTGCCCTCGGTTTCGCTAGGCGTGTTGCTCGAATGGGGCGCCTTTGCATAAGCGGGAAGTTGTCGGCGGGTGGTACTCGACCCCCCTTCGGTGGCCGCTATGGCGTGACAGAGAAACTCCGCAGAGGTATCACTCTCCCGCCACGATCCGTTCGAGATGAACGTCTGATTGTCGGCCTCGCGCACCCAGAGGAGCGGAGGCATTGGCCAGACATGCTCTCCGAGTGAACAGCCAGCGGTACCGACCTCAAGTCCCTTGGGGTCGACCACGCCCGCTGGATCATTCCCGGACAGGCGCCTACCGACATTCTCGCCTCCGGAGCCTGGCACTACCAGGAACAACTGCACAGGATCTAGGGGGAGTCGACGCGAGAGGTAGTCAGATGCATTCCTCAACGCATCGACATTGTTTTCCCAGAAACTGCCGCCAAGGGATCCGTGGCCGATGGTCTTATTTCGGATATCGACACACCACCGCATAAGTGAGAGTGGGGTCGGACGGCTCATTGGACGCGGGTCCTGAAGCAATTGAGAGCGAAGCTCGAATAGAGGCCCCCCGATCTCCGCGAGCTGGTTGGCGTCAGGGCGCTTGGCGGCCTGGGAGAGAAATCTTCTGAGGCCAGCCATCCAGCTCGCCGATTCGGTCCCCACCGGCCATCGCCGAAAGTCATCACGAAGGCTCCCGTCGAGCTCGGTGAGCCAGTCGCCAGTGGCGTTTGAGCGAGCCAAGCGGTAGCTGCGGGGACTAATTCTTCCTCCATCGGCATCCTCTAACGCTCCGATGACTGCGCAGGCGCAAAGCTTTCCGAGGACTTCAACGGCCGACAAGGTGGCCGAAAAGTCCTCCATGGTCCCCGGGCACTCTTCGAGCGTCCGGGACCGACGCGCGACGGCGCGGGCTATCGGAGTCCAGAGCGAAGACTGTTCTGACACGGTTACGGCAACTTAACGTCAAATGCGTTGGTCGGTCTATTTACTCGGAGCTTCCTAGACCTTCGCGAAGGTCCCGTGCGCCATGTCGCGATCGGCAACTACGATCTGGACCCATGAAACTGACCGACGAGGCATTGATCAAGGAGGCTGGACGCCGACTCAATGCGGCGGCTCCGGACGCGGACATCATTCTCTTCGGCTCCCGTGCTCGAGGGGAGGCTCGGCCGGACAGCGACCTCGACCTGCTCGTGATTGAGCCCGACTTTGCCAGGCGTGGGGACGAGTACGGCCGGCTTCGTAAGGAGCTGCGAGGGCTCGAAGTCGCGATCGACCTTGTGATCTATCGGAGGCGCGAGGCTGACGTATGGGGCGGGGTTCCTGGCAGCTTTCTTCACCAGGCGCTCGGAGAAGGCCGTGTCCTCGCCGGAGCCTGATCTCTCCGAGACGTCTCGAATCCTGCTGAGGAAGGCGGGCGAGGACGCGACCGCCGTTCGCGAGTTCGCGAACAATCCGGAAATCGCCGACAGCATCATCGGCTTCCACGCACAGCAGGCGGTCGAGAAGTGGCTAAAGGCGGTTACTGCGGCTAACGGCACGCGGCACAGCACCATCCACGACATCGACCGCCTGGTCGAAATCGTCGAATCGACGGGCGTCGAGGTGCCGCTCGATCGTGATCGACTCGCGGTGCTGACCCAGTATGCGGTCCCGCTGCGCTACGACGAACTGCTCGATTCGGAGTCGCTTGAGCGCGAGGTGCTCGTCGCCCTGGTCGACGAAATGGCCGAGTGGGTGACCATCCAGATCGGGCCGGCCGGCAAGTAGCTGGGGCTGGCCATCCGGGCTGCTGGTCTCATTCCGGTCGCATCGAGAAGTCCGGACCCGCCTGGTGAGCCAAGGTCTCCCGGTCTACGAAACCGAAGGTCACTGGTTCGAATCCAGTCGGGCGCTTCTTCGCGCGGGCCGCCCGTGGTGCCAAATCTGGCTCTGCGGGCCGATTTGAGGCAGCCTCTCAGGCGCTCACCCTGAGGGTCAACGAAGGTCAGGCGAAGTCACCGAAAGGCCAGCTTTTGACCCTTTCCTTCCCTTAGCCTTCCCTTGAGCGCGTCCGCCAGGCCCTGGTTTGCCGCAACGGCCTCCTCGGGCGCGCGGCCGGTTAGCCGATGCATCCCGTACATCTTGGATCCTGAAATTCAGCCTGTCAGTTGGTCGAATGCACCCTGCGCGACGGCGAGCGCGAGCTCTCTCGGCGCGTCGTCGTACTTGACCTGCCTGATTGCGTAGCCGCAGAACGTCTCCGGGTCAGGAACCCGGCGACTGGTGGGCGGCGACCTCGATCCACTCCATCCGCGCCGGTGGCCCCTCGATGCCCGCTTGACTGAGGGCCGGACCGAGCCGCTCGGCCAGGAAACGCTCCTGATCGGCCCGGGAGGACCAGAGCTCGAAGACGACCCAGCCTCCCTCCTTGGCTCCGCCGACGTGAGTGATCATGCCGCCAGGCCAGTCGCCCTCGCCGCTGTCCATGTCGATGCCGAGCAATTCGTTCACCTGGCGATACTGCTCGACGCCCAATCCGTCGAACTCTAGAATCAAGCCCTCAGCCATCTCGCTCCTCTCTTAGCTACCCGAGGGGCGAAGCTCTCACCGTCGGCGGTCCGGGTCAAGGCGAACCGCTCGCGCGAGCGAGGCGCCCGACCGGCCAGCGGGTCAGGCAGAACGCGCCAGCGCCAAGGGCTCGATCTCGATCTCGCGGCGTTCATTGGTACGCCAGCGCTTCCGCTTCAGGACCAGGGTCAGCCAGGGGAGCGCCGGAGCGCCGACGCCCGGCTCGGACGCACACCTCGGCAACGGTCCGGGCCGTGCCGTCCGCGCCTTCTTGCTGTCGTGGTCGATCGTGTGGGTTCAGATGGCGGCGACGGCCCGGGCGCGGTCTGCCATGGCTCGTCGGGCCACCCGCGAGTCCGGGACGAAGCGCTCGAAGCCGTGTGGGGCACCGGGGTGGACGTGGAGCTCGACCGGCACGCCCGCCGAGGCGAGACCGCCGGCGTAGGCGATGCTCTCGTCGCGGAAGATGTCGAGGTCGCCGACCTCGATGTAGGCGGGAGCGAGGCCGGTGAAGTCGGCGAGGCGGGCCGGCGCGGCGATCGGCGACACCGCCTCGCCCCCGATCTCGTCTCCGAGCAACGTGACCCAGCCCGTGTAGTTGTTGTCGTAGTTCCAGGTGAGAAATCTGTCAGGGATGGGGCCCGGCGTGGTGTTGCGGTCGTCGAGCATCGGGTAGACCAAGATCTGCCTGGCGAGATGCACGTTCCGGTCACGGGCCTGGATGGCCGCGGCGGCGGTTGGGCCTCCGCCGCCGCTGTCGCCCATCAAGGCGAGGCGGGCAGGGTCCACGCCGAGGTCGCGGGCATGGCTGACGAGCCAGCACAGCCCGCTGAACGAGTCTTCGGCCATGGCCGTGCTGGTGGGTGCCTCGGGGGCCAGGCGCAACTCGACGGACAGGAATGGGACGCCGGTCTGCGCGACGTACCAGGAGACGACCTCGTCGTAGAGATCGAGGCTGCCGGCGAGCATCCCTCCTCCATGGGTGTAGAGGACGGCGGAGCCCGGTCCGCTCCCGGTCTTCGTGTACCAGCGCAGCTCGATTTCGTCTTCGCCGTCCGCGGTGGGGGTCGTGAACGAGGTCCTGGTCACACCCGACGAGGCGGGTGCGAGGGTGGCCATGTAGGCGAGGCCGGCCGAGGCGGCCTCGCGGACGGCGCGCCAGTCCCCCCGCGCCGGATGTGATGCCCCCGCCGCTTTCGCGGCGAGGGCGGCCATCGCCGGCGCCAGCTCAGGGTCGAGTGTGTAATTCATGGTTCGCGCTCCTAGACCGGGCCCTACGCCGTCGTGATCTGGCCGTCCCACTCACCGCCCGCCGGGACGGACGCGTGCTGATGGATCAGTTCCCAGCCGTTCTCTCGCCGTTCGAAACAGTCGGTCTGCCGAGTCATGACGTGCCTGGTGGCTCCGCCTTTGAGCACGATGTCGGTGCTCTGGACCGTGCAGACGATGCCCATGTCCCCGTTGACCGTCGCGTCCAGCTCGAGGATGTCGACCTTGCACGACTCGAAGTTGCCGAAGGTCTCGTCGAACAACTTCAGCGCCGGCGCCACACCCCGCGACGCGAACGGGGGGATGTCGAACCACAGCACGTCCGGTGCCCAGTGCCGGGTGCTCTGCGCGCCGCTCATCGACCCCGCCATCTCGCGGACGATGGCGATGATGGCTTCCTGGTCCTGCTCTCTCGCCGTCATGGTCCTGCTCCTTTCGGCCAGCGGTCCGGTCGACCGCCTTGAAAGAAGCCTCGGCCATGCCCCCGCGGGAGATGCAAGACCCGAACTCACGCTTGTATCTCCCCCTGGGGGAGGTTTCATACTCGGGCCATGTCGCCATCGCTCGCCATCGGGGACTTCTCCCGCGCGACGCACCTGAACGTCAAGACGCTGCGCCATTACCACCGGATCGGGCTGCTCGTACCTGCCCACGTCGACCCCCACACCGGACACCGCCGCTACATCACCGACCAGATCCCGACCGCCCAGGTGATCCGTCGGTTTCGGGCCCTCGACATGCCTCTGGAAGAGATCCACGCCGTGATCGGCACCCCGGACCTGGTCGCTCGGAACGAGCTCATCGCCGCCCACCTCCGGCGCCTTGAAGCCACCATGGCCCGCACCCAGGAGGCCGCCGCATCGCTGCGTGACCTGCTCGAACCGCCGGTCGACGCCACACCGGTCGCGATCGAGCAGCGGCGGATTCCCGCCACCCCGGCGGCGGCGGTCGACGAGGTCATCGACGTGAGGGACGCCACCGGCTGGTACCAAGGCGCTCTCGGGGAGCTGCACGCCCTCCTCGCCGCCCAGAAGATCACCCCTGGCGGGCCCGGGGGCGCGATCTACGCCAACGACCTGTTCACGCATGGGCGCGGCGAGGCCACCGTCTTCGTGCCCTGCGAGCGGACGGTTCGAGCGACGGGACGGGTGGACGCCGTCGTCGTGCCTGCGGTCGACCTTGCCCTCACCGTGCACGACGGACCACACGACGGTGAGCTCGACCGCGCCTACGGATCACTCGCCGCCTATGTGACCGATCATGCGCTTGGCATCGACGGACCGATCCGCGAGTACTACCTGATCGGTCCCCACGAGGCCCAGGACGAGAACCGATGGCGCACCGAGATCGGCTGGCCGATCTTCCACACCGGGCAGCCCGACAACTGAATTACGAACCGCCCCACGCCTCGACGGAACCCGTCTGATCAGGTACATGGACATCTTCGATCCGAGCGTCGCTCCCCAGAGCGGACGCATCGACAGCTCGATCACGGCCGGCAACACCCGAGCCCGCACAAGTGCCTGGGCACGCACGCTTGTGGATATCCGCTCGGCGTCGAGCTACGAAATGGCCATGCCTCTTCGTCGTCCCTTCACGCTGCCGGTCGAGGCCCAG
>JBOGYZ010000014.1:0-5356 GCA_050697015.1 Solirubrobacterales bacterium | reverse complement strand
GGTCGCCACGAGACGCCCGGGACGCGACTCGGACGGCCGCGGTGGCGGGCCGCGCGGGCAGGCGGGCGAATCTTCCGGGCGGCTTCGGCCGTCCGCCATACTTGGTGCCATGGCCACGCTGCGGGATGTTCGGTTGTCCGATGCAGGCGTCGCCGCCTGGGGCGAGCGCCTCGCGGGGGGCATCGCGCGGGGGATGCAGCTGGACCCGTCGATGCTCCAGGTGGTGATCTGCACGCTGCTGGCGGGCGGACACCTGCTGCTGGAGGATCGGCCGGGGGTCGGCAAGACGCAGCTGGCCCGCAGTCTCGCGGCAAGCATCGACGGGCGCTTCGCGCGGGTCCAGGGGACCGTCGACCTGCTTCCCTCCGACGTGCTGGGGACGACGATCTGGCGATCGAGCACGGAGACCTTCGAATTCCACCCCGGCCCGATCTTCGCCAACGTGGTGCTGGTCGACGAGCTGAACCGGGCGACGCCGAAAACGCAGTCGGGGCTGCTCGAGGCGATGGCCGAGCTGCAGGTGACGATCGAAGGCAAGGCGCACATGCTGCCGCGCCCCTTCCACGTGATCGCGACGCAGAACCCGACCGCGGGCTTCGACGGCACCTACGCGCTGCCGCCCGCCGAGCTCGACCGCTTCATGACCCGCCTCTCGCTCGGCTACCCCTCCGCGGACGCCGAGGCTGACCTGCTCCACTCGCCTCCGCCGCCGGCGATGCCGCCGGTCGCCGACCTCGCCGAGGCCTCGGAGGCGATCGCCGCGGTGGCCGAAGTCGAGGCGCGCCGGCCGCTGCTCGAATACATCGTCGCGCTCCTCGAGGCGACCCGCCGCCACCCGCTGAGCGAGGCGGGTGCGAGCCCGCGCGGGGGCCTGATGCTGCTCGCCGCCGCCCGCGCCAAGGCGGCTCTCGACGGCCGCGATTATGTCGTCCCTGACGACGTGCAGGCATTGGCCGGGCCGATCCTCGCGCACCGGATCCAGATCGTCGGCGGGGCCGCCGCCGAGGCGCAGCTGGCGATCGTCGAGGACGCGCTGGAGGAAGTCCCGGCAAGATGAAGCGGGGACTCGCGACCGAGTTGCTCGGGTTCGCGTTGCTCCTCGCCGCCGCCTTGCTCGGCTCGATCGCGCTCTTCGCCTTCGCGCTCGGGCTCCTCATCGTCGTCGCGGGCTGCCTGGCGGTGACCGCGATCGGCGGCCGCCGGGCGACGATCGCACGGACGGTCGACCAGACCGAGGTCGTCGAGGGCCGCCCGCTCACGCTGCGCTTCGACGTCCGCGGGCTGCGGGGACTGCCGGCGCACGTCGAGGTCCGCGGCGAAGACGGCAAGTGGCGGCGCCTCGACCGCGGCTCGGCGACGCGCCTCACGATCGAGCGCCCCGGCGCCCACCTGATCGGCCCTTCCGCGGTGCGCGTCCGTGACGACCTGCGCCTCTTCTCCCGCCGCCGCAGCGCCGGCGAGCCGGCCGTCGTCCTCGTGCTGCCGGCGCCGGCGAGCACCGGGGTCCAGCCGCTCCCGCAGGGCGCCGACCCCGGCGGCGACCCCGAGCCCGACGGCCTCCAGCCCTACTTCCGCGGCACGCCCGTCGGCCGCATCCACTGGCCCAGCGTGGCGCGGGCGGGCGAATGGCAGGAGCGCCGCGTGATCAGCGCGCCGCGCGGCCTGCCGCTGGTCGTCGTCGACCTCTCCGGCGCGGCGTCCGACGGCGCCATCGACTGGACGCTGCGCGCGGCCGCGGGCCAGATCCACGTCCTCGCGCGGGCAGGCGGCTGCCGCGTGCTCCTCCCCGGCGATCGCCTGCCGATCTCGGTCGAGAACGTCGCCGAGGGCTGGCCCACGGTGCACCGCCGGCTGGCGAGCGTGCGCGGCACCCGCGATGCCCTGCCCCCCACCGCCCCGCCCGGCGCGGTCCATATAAGGGCGACGCAGGCGCCCGCCTTGGACGGACCGCTGGGCCGGCGGCTGCCGCCCGAGGTGGTCCCGCTGGAGCGAACGAGCTACGGAGATGGCGCGGACCCCCGCCTCCCGTGAGCCCCGCCGCGGGGACGTCGCCGCGCTGATCCTGCTCAGCGTCGGCGGCGCCGCGGCCTGGTGGAGCGCGTTCGGCGACGCCCTGCTCTGGCTGGCGCCGGTGATCGCCGTCGCCGCGCTGACCACGGGCGGCGTCCTCCGCGTGCGGCCCGCCGCGACGCTGGCGGTCATCTGGGTGCCGGGAGCGCTGCTCGCCGCGGGCCTGGGAGCGGGCGTCCTCGCCCCCGCCGCCTGGGACACGACCGCGACCGCGCTCCGCGACGGCGTCCAGGCCCTGCCGACGATCTCCACCGGCACCCCCGTCATCCAGGCCTGGGCGCTGGCCGGGGTGCTGCTGGTCGCCGGCACCGCGATCGGCCTCGCCGGGATCCTCTGGCGCCGCGACGGCTGGGAGCGCTCGCTCCTCGGCGGCACCCTGCTGCTGGTCCCGCTCGGCGCGGCGATCGCGATGCAGCAGACCCCCGACGCCTCCTGGCAGGGCGCGATCGTCCTCGTCGCGGTGGTCCTGCGGATGGCCCGCGGGCGGCTCGTCCCGATCCTCGCCACCGCCTCGATGGTCGGCGCGATCGCCCTCTTCGGCGCCCAGGTCGCGGCGCCCCGCGCGGGCTGGCAGCCCTTCGACCACCCCCATCGCCTCTCCCAGTTCCACGAACTCGACCCCAACCAGAGCTACGGGCCGCTCGACGACCGACGCACTGGCGCCGTGATGCTCGACATCACCGCGGCGCACCCGGAGTTCTGGCAGATGCAGGTGCTGGAGGCCTTCGACAACCGGCGCTGGCTCGCCGCCCGCGAAGATTCCCACCTGCCCGAACCGGCGGCGCGCAAGCACGCCGTCAAAGTGGAGGTGCGGGGACTGCGCAACCGGTTGATCGTCTCGCCCGGGCGGATCGTCAGGGTGGCGAACGCCGGGCCGCTGGCGGTGGAGCGGGGTGAGGGCCGCGCCCTCCTCGAAACGCCGAGCGAAGGCGACACCTACTGGGTCCAGGCCGAGACGGTGAACGTCGGCGAGGCCCGCCTGGCGCGGATCCCGGTGCCCGCCGGGCGGCGCTACCAGGCGCTCACGCAGATCGGCCTCGGGCCGCCGCCGCGCTACGTCCCCTACCCCCTTGCCGAACTGGCGGACGACATGCCGCAACCGCTGGAGGGGACCGACTGGGGCCGACTCTTCCGCCTCTCCCACCGCCTCTCGCACGGGGTGAAGAGCGAGCTTGCCGTGGTCCGCCGGGTGGAGAACTTCCTCCTCCAGGAAGGCCGCTACCGCTACACGACCGACGTCGGCACCCCCGGTATCGAACCACTGATGGAATTCCTCTTCCACACCCACGCCGGCTACTGCCAGCATTTCGCCGGCGCCGCCGCCCTCCTGCTCCGCGTCGCCGGCGTCCCCACCCGCGTGGTCGTCGGCTTCGCCACCGGGGAACAGGTGGACCACAACACCTGGGCGGTCCGCGACGAGGATGCCCACGCCTGGATCGAGGTCTACTTCCCCGGCGTCGGCTGGGTCCCGTTCAACCCGACCCCGGTCGCCGCTCCCGCCGACGTCTCCCCCGGCCTCGACGTCCTCCAGGCCGGCACCGCCTCCACCGCCGGGACGGGCGGCGGCACCGTCCAGCTCGCGGTCGGCGCCGCCATCCTCCTCGCCCTCGTCCTCGCCGTCACCCGCTTCGCGCGCCGCCGTGGTCCACGTACGCAGCTCGCCGAACTGCTGGTGCGACTCGCGCCCGAGCCCTCCGGTCCCCGCACCACCCTCCGCAGCCTCCACCCCACCCTCACCGAGATCGGCCCCGCCACCGCCGACCTCGCCCTGGTAGCCGAGCACGCCCGCTTCGCCCCGGCAGCGCCCGCCGAACCCACCCATCCCGGCTTCACGGTCTGGCGCGCCCTGGTCGCCGACGTCGGCCTCTGGCGATCGCTCGGCCTGATGCTGCGCGCGGCGGCCTCCCCAAGTCGCCCATAGCGCGACGAGTTCGCACTTCTCCGCGCATACCGCGGATAACTGCGAACTCACCGATGTGGGAGGGTGCGCGCGGGATCGAACGACAAAGGAGCGGGCACATGCGGGGAAGGGTGGGTCTGTGGGCAGGTTCAGCGGTGACGGCGATGCTCGTCGTCCTCGTCGCGACGTCGTCCGCCGCGGCGGCGAACCCGACGGTGATGATCGCGCCCCGGCCGCTGCCACCGAAGCCTTCGCTCCGCGTCCTCTCGACCTGCTCCAAGAAGCACCCCTGCGCGACGAGCAAAGGCGCCCACGTGCTGCCGCTGCGAGTCGCCTGCGGTCCGGCCGCCGCGTGCGTCGGCAAGGTCCTGCTCGCCGCCGCGCACAGGTCCCTCGGCAAGCTCGACTTCAAGCTCCGCGCCGGCGCCAAGGCGACGCTGCGGGTGCCGCTGCTCCACCGCGCCGCCCGCCTGCTCGCCGCGCGACGGGAGATCGCCGTCGAGCTCGAGATCCGGCTCGGCGGCCACTCGACCTCGCGCCACCTCAGCCTGACGTAGCGACCTTGAAGTTCTGTGCCTGATTCGGGTCCCCGTTCGGGTCCTGGATCAGGTCGGCGCCGATCGTCACCCCGGCCAGCGTCGCCCCGCGCGGCGGTCGGGGCAGGCAGAGGTCGTGCATGTTGTCGGCGTTGAAGGAGGTTTCGTGGTCGTGCAGGTCGGCGACTTCGAGCGGCGCGATCGCCACGGTCCGGCCGCCCGGCAGGCGGTAAAGGGCGCGGTAGGAGTCGAAGACCGGGGCGCCGACTTCTTCGCCGGTCGGGTAGGCGGTGAGCCCGTTCGACCACATCACCCGCACGAAGGTGTCGCCGACCTGGCAGCGGTTGCGATCGACGCGGTAGATCCAGGGCATGATCGTCCAGGCGTCGACGATGTAAGGGCCGCCCGACAAGGGGTCGACCCGCTTCGGCGCGAAGTGCCGGATCAGCGACCATCGGCGCGCGCCGGGCGGCTTGGCTTCGAGCGGGCGGTGCACCCGGACCGCGACCGGCGTCGGCCCGTTCACCGAGTCGCCGAAGTCGCCGATGAGGTTCACCGTCTGCGCCTCGTCCCGCTCGTCGGGAGGGAACTCGATCGCGCAGGTCGGCATCACCACCGTGCCGTCGCTGCGGACGACGCGGAAGTCGCTCACCGGAAAGCGGCCGCCGCGGATGAACCAGTTGAAGGTGACCGGGATGTTGTCGAGCCCTTGCACCCCGTTCGGGCAGCCGACCTTGCCATCGGTGCCCCAAGAGGCGCTGAGGATCTTCGGGACGGGGCGGCCCGGGGCGATCGTCGCGCCCGGCGCTTCGGTCGCGCCCGCGGCGCCCGGCAGCGCGCCGAGCAGGAG
>JBOGYZ010000013.1:0-31453 GCA_050697015.1 Solirubrobacterales bacterium | reverse complement strand
GTCGCAGCCTGCCGGGGCCGCCATGAGACGCCCAGGACCAATCTCGGACGGGCGGGGCGGCCGGGACAACGGCCGTCCCACTCCCAGCGGACGCGGCTAGTTCGCGACGAATCTTTGCCGGGGGTCGGGATGCGGATGGGCGCGCAAGAGGGCCTGGGTGTACTCGTCTTTCGGGTGGGCGAAGACCTCTTTGGTCGGCCCCGTCTCGACGATGCGGCCGTGCTGCATCACGGCGATGCGGTCGGCCACCTCGGCGATCACCGCGAGCTGGTGGGAGATGAAGAGGACGGCGACGCCGAGCTCCTCGCGGAGGTCGAGGAAGAGGTTCAGGAGCTGGGCCTGGACGGAGACGTCAAGGGCGGAGACCGCCTCGTCGGCGATGATCATCTCCGGGTCGACCGCGAGGGCGCGGGCGATCGAGACGCGCTGGCGCTGGCCGCCGGAGAGCTCACTGGGCTTGCGCGAGGCGATGCGGTCGGTGAGCTGGACCAGGCCGAGGAGGCGTGAGACGAAAGCGTCCTCGTCCTCGGCGCCCGGCCGGTTGTGGACCTTGCCCGCTTCGTGCAGCGCCGCGGTGATCGTGAGCCGCGGGTTGAGCGAGGTATAGGGGTCCTGGAAGACCATCTGCATCCGCCGCCGCAGCTCGCGCAGCTCGGCCCGCTTGTGCTCGCGGATGTTGATGCCGTCGACCCGGACCTCGCCGCCGTCGGGCTCGATCAGCCGGATCAGGCAACGGGCCATCGTCGTCTTGCCGGAGCCGGAGCCGCCGGCGATCCCGAGGATCTCCCCGCGGTCCAGGGTGAAGCTGACGTCGTCGACCGCACGGTTCGGGTCGATCCGTTTGCGGGTGACGATCTCGGCGAGGCCGCGGCGCACGCCGAACTCCTTGATCAGCGAGTCGACCTCCAGCAGCCGCGCTTTCTCGGTCCCGGGGGCGGGGATCGCGTCGCTCACGCTTCCACCTTCTCGGCCTGCGAGTTCGCCTTCGCGTAGGGGCGCACCGGGCAGGCGGAGTCGTGCGCCGGGCCGACCTTCTCCAGCTTCATCGAGACCGACTCGCAACCGGGCCGCGCGTGCTCGCAGCGCGGCGCGAAGACACAGCCGGGGATGATGTCGGAGAGCTCCGGCGGGTGCCCGGCGAGGGCGGCGCGGCGCTGCACGTTGCCGGCGGAGTCGAGCTCCGGCACCGAGTTCAAGAGCGCCCGCGTGTAGGGGTGTTCGGGTTCGTGGTAGATCGTCTCCACCGGCCCGGTCTCGACGATGTGCCCGCCGTACATCACCGCGACGCGGTCGCAGGCCTGGGCGATCACGCCGAAGTCGTGGGATACCAGCAGCATCGCCATCCCCTCCTCGGCCCGCATCTGCCCGAGCAGCTTGAGGATCTGCGCCTGGGTGGTGACATCGAGCGCCGTGGTCGGCTCGTCGGCCAGCATCAGCCGCGGCGAGGAGGCGGTCGCGATCGCGATCATCACCCGCTGGCACATCCCGCCCGAGAGCTCGTGCGGGTAGGCGCGGGCGCGGCGCTCGGGGTCCTCGATCCCGACCCGGTCCAGCAGCGCCACGGCCTCGGTCTTCGCGGCACCCCGGCCCATCCCGCGGTTGACCTTCAAGGTTTCGGCGATCTGCGCGCCGACCCGCAGCGTCGGGTTCAGCGAACCGAACGGGTTCTGGTAGATCATCCCGATCGAGTGGGCGCGGAGGTCGCGCAGCTTCGCGGTCGAGAGCCCGAGCACGTCCTCACCGTCGTAGCGGACCGAACCGCCGGCGATCTGACCCGGCTCGGGGATCATCCGCATCACCGCGCGGCAGGTGAGGCTCTTGCCGGAACCCGACTCGCCGACCAGGCCGACGACTTCGCCCGCCTCGATCGCCAGGTCGACGCCTTTGACCGCGGCCAGCGGCCCGTCCGCGCCGGGGAACTCGACTCGCAGCGCCTCTATCTCCAGCAGGCTCACGGCTCACCCCTGCGGAGGCCACGGTCGGAGTACCCCTCGCCGATCAGCCCGACGCCGACCCCGAACAGCACCAGCACCAGCCCCGGCAGCGTGGCGATCCACCACGCGGTCAGCAGGTAGTTCTGGCCTTCGGCGATGATCCCGCCGAGCTCCGCCGTCGGCGGCTGGACCCCGAAGCCGAGGTAGGAGAGGCCGGAGAGCAGGATCAGGTTGCCGACCAGGTCGATCGTCGTGTAGACGAGGCAAGGTCGCATCACGTTGGGCAGGCCGTGCTTCAGGATCGCGCGAGTTTTCGAGTAGCCGAGCGCGGTCGTCGCCACCATGAAGGGCTGCTCGCGGATGACCAGCATCTCGGCCCGCGCGAGCCGCGCGTATAAGGCCCAGGCCGCGAGCGGCACGGCGATCAGGAAGCCCTCGACGCCGGGTCCGACGATCGCCACGAACGCGATCGCCAGGACGATGAACGGGAACGAGATCATGATGTCGGCGAGGCGGCTGACGATCATGTCGACCCAGCCGCCGAAGTAACCCGCCAGGGCCCCGGCGAGCACCGCGAACGGCAGCGGCACATAGGTCACCAACAGGACCAGCCCGATGTCCAGGCGCAGCGCGTAGAGCGTTCGCGAGAAGACGTCACGGCCGGTGTCATCGGTGCCGAACAGATGCTGGGACGAGGGCGAGGAGAGCAGGGAGAAGGGGTCGAGTTCGTTCGGCCCGTAGGGGGCGATCAACGGCGCGAAGAGAGCGGCGAGGGCGAAGATGGCGACGATGCCGACGCCGACCTTGACCGAGGTCGGCCAGCGCTTGATCCGCCCGAGGATCGAGCGCTTGGGTCGCGCCGCCGCCGGGGCAACTTCGATCGGGGTGGCGGGCGTGGCGCTCACGAGCGTCCTCCCAGCCGGATCCGCGGGTCGAGCCAGGCGTAGAGGACATCGGTGAAGAAGCCGATCACGACGACCACCGCGCCGCTGAGGAAGACCAGGGTCTGGACCAATTTGTAGTCGCGTTTGGCTACCCCCTGGACCAGCAAGGTGCCGGCACCGGGGATCTGGAAGACGCTTTCGACCAGCACCAGGAGGCCGACGAAGAAGCCGAAGAGCGAGGCGAGGATCGTGATCACGCCGATGATCGAGTTGCGCATCGCATGCTTGCCGACCACCCGCAGTTCGCTGTAACCGCGCGCTCGCACCGCCTCGATGTAGTCACTCTGCAGCACCGTGACCAGGTTCGCGCGCAGGTTGCGGACGACGATCACCAGCAGGCCCAGGCCGATCGTCAGCGCCGGCAGGGTGAGCGTGCGGAGGATTCCCGAGATCCCCGTTTCATAGCCGGAGACCGGGAAGAGCTTCAGCTCGAAGCCGAGCAACAGGGCCAGCATCAGCCCCAGCCAGAAGGGCGGCATGGCGAAGGTGAAGGTGGTGAGGACGCGGATCGCGTTGTCGACCCAGCCGCCCTGGCGGACCGCCGCGACGATCGCCAAGGGGACGCCGATGACGAGCGCGATCAGGATCCCGTAGACGAGGAGAAGAGCGGTAGGGCCGACCCGGTCGCCGATCAATTCGGCGACGCCGGTGCTGAAGGCGGTCGATTGGCCGAAATTGAAGGTGACGATGTTCCCCAGGTAGAGCCAGAACTGCTCCGGCCAGGACTTGTCGAGTCCCCACTGCTTGTGCAGGTGTTCGACCGCTTCCGGCGTCGCGTGGACACCGAGCTGGATCTTGGCCGGGTCGCCGGGGACCGCGTGGATGATCAGGAAGGAAAGGAAGGCGATCCCGAGCAGGACCACGATGCTGATCATCAGTCGTTTGACTAGATAAGTGAGCATCGTGGTCCTCGGGTTACTCGGTTACTCGGTTACTCGGTTACTCGGGCAGTCCTAGGAGGACTTACCCGCGATCCAGGTTTCCTGGAGCTGATCGACACCCATGCCATTGGCCTTGGTGCCGCAGACGTTGGACTGATGCCCGTTGATCAACGGGAAGTCCATCACGTTCAGCGAAGGCATTTCTTCGTTGAACAGTTCCTGGATCACTTTCCATTCGGCTTTGCGGCCGGCTTCATTGGTGCTGGAGATGAATTTTTCCACCAGACCTTCGGCCTTCTTGTTGGTCCAGAATGATTTGAACGCGTCGAGTTCGGCCGCGGGGAGCGCGTAGAAGGACGCGTACTCGTCCGGGACCGGGACATCGCTCGAGGTGCCGACGAACGGGAACGTCATCTCGAATTCACCTTCGAACCACTTTTCCGAGACCGCGGAGGATTCGAGTTCTTCCAGCTTCACATTGACGCCGATCGCGCCGAGCTCCTGTTCGATCAGCAACGCCATCTGCTTGAAGTAGTCGGAGCCTGCCGGGTACTGCAGGTTGACCGAGAACCCCTTGGCGAATTTCGACGCCGCCATTTCTTCTTTGGCTTTGGCGAGATTGAATTCGAACGGCGGCACTTCCTGGTCGGAAGCATCGAGTTCGAAGTTCTGGATCACGCTGTTGGGGACCGTGCCCGTCCCGCGGAACACCGTTTCGTTCAGCTGCTGGCGGTTGATCGCCAGGCTGAGCGCACGGCGCACGTGCGGATCGGCCAGGGCCGGCACCGCTTTGGTGTTGGTCACCAAGAGCACCTCCTGCGGCAGTTCGACCTCCTGGATCGCCAGGTTCGATTCGCCCTGCAGCGAGCTGACCTGCGAGAACGGGATGCCGTCGGCGATCTGCGCTTCACCCGCTTTGAGGGCGAGGACGCGGGTGTTCGAGTTGGGGACGAAGTTCCACCGCATCGTTTTCAGGTACGGCTTGCCCTTTTCGAAGTAGTAGGGGTTCGCTTCGAACGTGATGTGCGAGCCGCCTGCGAATTCCTTCACCACGAAGGGACCGGTGCCGACCGGGTGCTTCCAATAGGCCGGACCTTCTGCTTCGAGCTTCGCTTTGTCGACGATGAACGCCGGGAACACCGCGAGGTTGTAGAGGAACGCGGCGACCGGGTGTTCGAGTTTCACGACCACCGTGGTGTCGTTGGTCGCCTTGGCGCTTTCCATGCCCTGGGCGACCCCGGCCAGTGAGATGTTCACTTCCGGATCGCGGAACTGTTCGAGGTTCCAGGCGATGTCTTCCGCGCTCAGCGGCGTGCCGTCGGAGTATTTGAGCCCGGGACGCAGGTGGAACGTGTAGGTAAGGCCGTCTTTGGAGACGTCCCATTTTTCGGCCAGGGCCGGAACGACTTCGTCGGCGCCGTTCGGGTCGTTGCGGACCAGCGGCGAGAAGATCATTTCCTGGGCGAAGATGTCGCCGTTGCCGTTCTTGATTTCGCGCGGGTTGAGCGTCACCGTTTCCAGCTGGCGCGAGTAGACGAGCGAGCCGCCCGCCACCGGTTCTTTTTCGCAGGCGGCGTTGACGGATTTGGTCCCGCCTTCGCCTTCTTGGGCCACGGAGATGGAGCCGCCGCCACCGCTGGAGCCGCCGCAGGCGCTCACCAGCAGCGCCAACAGGGCGCCCATCGCTCCGATCAGTAAGAGCTTCCTCATGCTTCTCTCCTCCTCTTGGTCTTAACGAGCGGCGCTTGCAACAGCAGCGACACCAGCCTGGACCGCCACGAGGGCCTGGTCAAGGTCTCGTTCGTCCATTGCCGCGGAAACGAACCAGTTGTGCCGGGGGTGGAGGTAGAGGCCGTGCTTCCCACACTCGGCCGCAAAGATGTCGTTCAAGGTGCGGTTCTCGTCGTCGGCCTCGAAGCGCGCGAAAGGCATCGTCGGCGGGCCGGTGACCGAGATCTCGAGGCCGCTCTCGCCGGCCGCCGCCGCGAGGCCCTCCTGGAACCTGGTGCCCCAGTCGCGCATCTTGCCGAGCGAGTCCTCGCGCTCCATCAGCTCGAGGGTGGCGAGGCCGGCCGCCATCGCGTCCCCGGTCCACCAGAAGGAGCCGGTGGCGAAGACCTTGGCCGCCGCTTCCCGCACCTCCTCTTTGCCGACCAGCGCCGAGAGCGCGAAGCCGTTGGCGATCGCCTTGCCCCAGGCGCTCATGTCCGGCGCGACGGCGAACTGGCGCCAGGAGGTGCCGAGCTCCAGCCGCATGCCGGTGCGGACCTCGTCGTGGATCAGCAGGCCGCCGTGCTCGTCGACGAGCCGGCGCACGCCGGTCGCGAACTCGCGGGTCGGCGCTTCCTGATCCACCCCGCCCGCCGGCTGGCGGTAGGGCGAGACGATCAGCCCGGCAAGGTCGTCGGGATGGCGCTCGATCGCCGCGCGGACCGAGTCGAGGTCGTTGAAGTCGAAGTAGTCGAGGTTGGCGCGGTCGCCGGGGACGGTGCCCTGGGCGTCGGGATTGCACCAGGGCAGCGAGCCGTGGTAGGCGCCGTTGGCGACCAGCACCGTGCCGCGGCCGGTGTGGGCGCGCGCCAGGGTGACCGCGAGCGTGGTGACGTCGGCGCCGTTCTTCGCGAACAGCGCCCAGGCGCCCTCGTCGACCAGGCTGACGAGCTTCTCCGCCAGGTCCACCATCACCGGCGCGGCGCCGGGGCCGCAGTCGACCTGGGCGTGCTGGCGGGCGACCGCCTCCTCGATCTCCGGACGCAGGTAGCCGATTACCTGCGGGCCCCAGCTGCACATCATGTCGATGTACTCGTTGCCGTCGACATCCCAGAAGCGGGAGCCCTCGGCGCGGGCGATGAAGTGGGGCGAACCGGGCCAGTTCACCTGGGGGGAGAAATGGCCGGCGACGCCTCGTGGCAGCGCCTTGACAGCGCGTTCGTCGAGTTCGAGTCCGGCCTGACCCTGAGCAGTAGTCGTCATTGCGGGATCTTAAACAGACGTACGAAATAGAATCAAGGTCTTATTTCAGACGTACGTATAAAATCGCGCCTCGTCGTCTGTACGGGGCGAATCGGGAACCGCTCGACTGCAGAGAGGATCAGGTTGTGACCACCCCACTTGATGTGGACCGCTCCGCTCAGGTCCAGGAAGTCCGCGATCGCGCCGCGATCGTCCGCCGTGAGACCGTCCGCCTGGTCGAGATCGCGGGCTCGGGGCACTACTCCAGCGTCTTCTCCTGCGCCGAGCTGATGGGCGCTCTCTACTCCGGCGTGATGAGGATCGCCGAGGACCCGGAGTGGCCCGAGCGCGACCGCCTCATCCTCTCCAAGGGCCACGTCGCGATCGGCCTCTACCCCCTGCTCGCAGAACGCGGCTACTTCCCCGAGGACTGGCTCGACTCCTACACGCGCCTCGGCAGCCCGCTCGGCGACCACCCCGACATGCGGCTCATACCCGGCGTCGACTTCTCCTCCGGCAGCCTCGGCCACGGCCTCTCGGTCGGGGTCGGGATGGCCCAGGCGGCGCGCATGCGCGGCTACGACGAGAGCCGGGTCTGGGTGCTGCTCGGCGACCAGGAGTTGAACGAGGGCCAGATCTGGGAAGCGGCCGGCTCGGCCTCCCACTTCGGCCTCGGCAACGTCATCGCGATCGTCGACGCCAACCAGATGGGCCTCGACGGGATGACCGAGGAGACGATGCCGGTCGAGCCGATCGGCGGTCGCTTCGAAGCCTTCGGCTGGGAGGTGACCGAGATCGACGGCCACGATCCGGAGGCGATCCTCGCGGCCGCCGCGGCCCTGCCACCCGCAACCGGGGACAAGCCGCAGTGCATCGTCGCCCGCACCGTCAAGGGGAAAGGCGTCTCATATATGGAGCTCTCGAGGACCTGGCACATCGGTTATCTGACGCCCGAAGACTCGGCCGCCGCGACCAAGGAGATCGATCAGCGTGGCTGAGGTCGAGCGGTCCGGCGCCGACGCCGGGGTCGAGGTCGCCCCGCCGCCCGGCAAGGGCAGCTGGGACCTGGCGGGGATGGCGCAGCTTTCGCAATCGTTCGTCGCCGGCAAGGTGCTCGCCGCGATGGGCGACGAGGACCCCGACATCGTCGTGATCACCGCCGACATGAAGTTCTCCAACCTGACCGTCGATTTCGAGCGCGCCCACCCCGACCGCTTCGTCAACGTCGGCATCTCCGAGCAGCACATGGTCTCGATGGCGGCCGGGATGGCGAGCGTCGGGATGAAGCCCTACATCGGCGCCTTCGCCCCCTTCGTCGGCCTGCTGGGCGGCGAGCAGATCCGGACCGACCTCGCCTACCCCGGCCTACCGGTGCGGATCCTCGCCCACCACGCCGGGATCGCGATCGGCTTCTACGGGACCTCCCACCACGCGACCGAGGACCTCGGCCTGATGCGCTCGATCGCCAACATGACGGTCGTCTGCCCGTGCGACGCGACCGCCACCGAGGCGGCGATCCACCAGACCGCCGACCTGCCAGGCCCCGTGTACTTCCGGCTCGGGAGAGGACGCGACGAGGACGTCTACAGCGGCAGGCCCGAGGACTGGCGCTTCGGCGAGGCGGCGGTGCTGCGCGAGGGCGGCGACCTGACGATCGTCGGCAACGGGATCACCGTGGCGCCGGCGCTGGTCGCGGCGGAGCGGCTTGCGGCCGACGGGGTCGAGGCCACGGTCATCGACGCCCATACCGTGCGGCCCTTCGACGGCCCCGGCGCGACGATCGCCGAGCACGCCGGGCGCACCGGTCTCCTCTTGGTCGCCGAGGAGCACAACGTGGTCGGCGGCGTGGCGAGCGCTTGCGCCGAGGCGCTGGTCGAGCACGGCCTCGCCGGCGTGAAGCTGGCGCGGATCGGGATGCCCGCCGACGAGTACTCGCTGATCGGCCCCCCGACCCACCTCTACCGCCACTACGGCATGGACGCCGACGGCATCGAGGCGAAGGCGCGCGAGCTCCTCGCCTGATCTTCAACACCCGAACGAGAGGAAGCAGTGGGAAACGAGAAGATGGAGCAGGCCAAGCTCGAAGTGGTCGAGCACGGGAAGAGGATGCTGCGCGACGGCCTCGTCAAGGGGACCTCGGGCAACATCAGCATCCGCGTCGGCGACCAGGTCGTGATCACCCCGGGCAGCGTCCCCTACGAGGATGTGACGCTGGACAACCTCGCGATCGTCGACCTCGACGGCAAGCACGTCGGCGGTGGCCGCCCCTCCTCCGAGACGCCGCTCCACACCCTCGTCTACCGCGAGTCCGACGCCGAGGCCGTGGTCCACACCCACTCGATCTACGCGACGACGCTGGCCTGCACGGTCGACGAACTGCCCGCCGTCCACTACATGATCCACGCCTTCGGCGGGGACTCGATCGCGGTCTCCGACTACGAGCGCTTCGGCTCCGAGGAGCTCGCCGCCGCGGTCCACGAGGCGCTCGGCGACCGCCGCGGAGTCCTGCTCCGCAACCACGGCGCCGTCGTCCACGGTCCCAACCTGACCCGTGCCTACGACCTCGCGGTCCTGCTCGAGTGGCTGTCGGAGCTCTTCTGGCGCTCGTCGGTCTTCGGCCGGCCGCGGATCCTCAGCCACGAGCAGCTCGAGGAGGTCGCGACCGAGGCCGGGCGCCGCTCCTACGGCTACGCCCAGGAAGCCGCCGAGGCAGGGAGCGAGTCGTGAAGTCGCCGAAGGTCGTCTGCCTCGGCGTCCACCTGCTCGACGTGCTGGTGCGACACCCAACGGCGCCGGACCTGGAGCCCGGCTGGCAGCTGCTCGACGACCTGCGGATCACCGCCGCGGGCACCGCGGCCGGGCCGGCGGTCGACCTGGCGAAGCTGGGTGCGCGGCCGATCTCGATGGGCGTGATCGGCGACGACTACGAGGGCGGCCTGATGGTCGACCTGATGGCGGGCTTCGGCTGCGACATGAGCCGGATGGTCCGCGACCCGGGCGCGCCGACGCACGTCAGCCTGCTCTTCATCGGCCCCGACGGCGAGCGCAACCCGATCATGATCCGGCCGACCGGCGCCCGGGCGTTGACCCTCGCCGACATCGACATGGACGTCATCGCCTCGGCGGACGTCCTCCACGTCGGCGGTGCCGACCAGCTCGGCGACTTCGTCGACGAGGGGTTGACCCAGCTGATCGGCCACGCCCGCGCCAACGACGTCGTCGTCACCGTCGACGTGCTGGCGATGACCGACGAGGCGATGCGCGATCGGCTGGCGCCGGCCCTGTCCCAGGCCCAGTTCTTTTTCCCCAACGAGGGCCAGCTCGCCGAAATGACCGGCACCGAGGACCCGGCCGAGGGCGTGAGGCGGCTGCGCGACGCGGTCGGAACCCACACCGTGATCGGCACGCTCGGCGGCGAAGGGAGTCTGATCCTGGGACCGGGCGGCGAAGCCAAGGTGCCCGCCTTCGAGGTCGAGGTCGTCGACACCACCGGCTGCGGCGACGCCTATCTCGCGGGCTTCGTCGTCGCGACCGCGAACGGCTGGGACGCCGAGGCGGCCGGGTGGCTCGGCGCCGCCGCGAGCGGCCTCGTCGCCACCGGCCTCGGCTCGGACTCCGGCATCGTCGACCTCGATTCGACCCTCGACTTCATGGTGACCCAGGCCCCCGAGCGTATCGCGGACCTGGCCCGCGCCGCCGCCTAGAAGATGACCGACGACCGGACTGAAACGGAGGAGAACGCGCGGCGCGTGAGCGAACTGGCGCCACGCCTCTGTAACTGGGACCGCTGGAAGTCCGACGACGGGCTCGGCCTGCTGAACCTCGTCGACGAGGGCAAGCGGCTGGAGGGGCGCGACGCGATCCGCACCGGCCAGGCGATCTCGCTCGGCTTCGAATTGCGGGAGGGAGTGCCGCAGCCGCCCGGGTCGGGACGGATCAATCCCCAGCACCTGATGACCGAGCTGCCGAGCGACGCGCGGCCCGGCTGGGACGGGCCGGTCTTCGCCGACGATCACCTCAGCATGGCCGTCCACGCCGCGACCCACTGGGACGCACTCTCGCACTGCTTCCACGGCGGCAAGATGTTCGGCGGGATCGATGCCGGCGAGGTGACGACGAAGGGCGCCGCCCACAACGACATCGTCCCCGCGGCGCGGCGGCTCGTAACCCGCGGCGTGCTCGCCGACGTCGCCCGCCACCGCGGCCTCGAGGTCCTGGCGCCGGGCTACGGCATCGGCGCCGAGGAGCTCCGCGACACCCTCGACGCCCAACGGGTCGAGGTCCGCCCTGGCGACGCTCTGCTCGTCCGCACCGGCCTGCTCGGCGCGACGATCCGCACCGACGCCTGGGGCGAGTTCGCCGAGCACGGCGACTTCTTCCCCAACACTCCGGGCATCGCGCCTGACGCCCTCCCCCTCCTCCACGACCTCGGCGTCTGCGCGATCGCCTGCGACAACTGGGCGGTCGAGCAGCTCACCGGCGGCGCCCCGCTCTTCCCCGTCCACCAGCTCGCTCTCGTCTACATGGGGATGCTCCTCGGCGAGAACTTCGAGCTCGATGCCCTCGCCGAGGCCTGCGCCGCCGCCGGCCGCTGGGAGTTCTTCTTCGCCGGCCAGCCCCTGCCGATCCGCGGCGGCGTCGGCGGCCCGGTCAACCCGATGGCCGTGCTTTAGCGCTGCATGTATTCACCGTGCTCTGGCACGGTCAACTCATGCAGCGGCACCGACCTTGCCGTACTCGTAGAAGCCGCGGTCTGCCTTGCGGCCGATGCGGCCCGAGGCGACCATCCGCTTCAGGAGGGGCGGCGGGGCGTACTCGGTCTGCTTGAACTCCTCGTAGAGGGAGTCGCCGATCGCGTAGAGGACGTCGAGGCCGATGAAGTCGGCGAGGGTGAGCGGGCCCATCGGGTGGCCGCAGCCGAGCTTCATGCCCTCGTCGATGTCCTCGGCGGAGGCGAAGCCTTCTTCGTACATCCGCACCGCCGCCATCAGGAAGGGGACGAGCAGCATGTTCACGATGAAGCCGGAGCGATCCTTGGTGACGATCGCGCGCTTGCCGATGCGCTCGGCGAAGTCGCGGGCGCTCGCGGCGACATCCTCGGAGGTGTCGAGGGCGAGGACGATCTCGACCAGGCGCATCACCGGCACCGGGCTGAAGAAGTGGAGGCCGAGGACGCGCTCCGGCCGGGGGAGGCCGGCGGCGAGCTGGGCGATCGGGATCGAGGAGGTGTTGGAGGCGATCAGCGCGTCCTCGGAGATGATGCCCGCGACCTGGGCGAGGATGTTGGCCTTCAGCTCGGCGTTCTCGGGGACCGCCTCGACCACCAGGTCGGCGTCGGCGATGTCCGCGAGCTCCTCGGTATAGGAGATGCGGTTGAGGATCTCCGCCGCGGCGGCCTCGTCGACCTTGCCGCGCTCGACTGCCTGGCCGAGGGACTTCTCGATGCGCCTACGAGCGCCGCCGATCGCCGTGTCATCGATGTCCCGCACGATCACCGACAGGCCGGCGACTGCCGTCGACTCGGCGATTCCCGATCCCATCAGCCCGCCGCCGAGCACGGCGACCTTCTCGATGCTCATCCGTTCTCCTCAGATTTAAGTGGATTACAGATAGTAGGAATACAACCTACCTCGCCGGCAGCCAAGGCAAGACCCCCGGTTCGGGCATGGTCAGGCCGGGAGGAGGTCGTGGAAGACGAAGCCGTCGCGTTCGACGGTCTCGCCGCCTTCGACCGGCACCGGGGCGGAGAAGATCGGGCCGGCGGTGACGAAGGTGTGGAACTCGCCGTTCTCGCCACAGGGGTCGGCGCCCTCCGGCAGGTCGCGGAGGAGGTCGGCGTCGAAGGCGCGGCCGCAGAAGGACGCGTGTAGCTGCTTGGGGTCGACGCAGACGAGCGTCGCCTCGAAGCCGACGTCGACGAAGGTCTCCGCGAGCGCCGCGGTCTCGCGTCCCCAGATCGGGAACGACGCCCGGCGGCCCACCGTCGCGAGTCGCTCCTCGCGGTAGGCGCGGATGTCCTCGAGGAAGAGGTCGGCGAAGGCGAACTCCTCGACCTCCGCCAACGGCGGCGAATCGAGGACCGCGGCCATCCGTTCCTCGTAGACCTCGTTGACGCATGCCGCCGGGATGAGGACCTCGATCAGGGGCACGCCGACCGCCGCCGCCTGCGCTTCGAGCAGCTCCCGGCGCACCGCGTGCATGCTGACCCGGCCGTAGTCCTCGGTGAAGGTCGTCAGCAGGGCGGTCGGCTCGACCCCTTGCTCGCGCATCGTCGAGAGGGCGAGTGCCGAGTCCTTGCCGCCGCTCCAGGAGAGGACGACGCCGCTCACGCCGTGTACTCCCGCAGGTAGTCGATTCCGGCGATGGCCCGGGACCCGTACCAAGAGGTCATCTCGCCGTCGATCAGCGAGACCGCCGCACCGGGGACGAGCTCCGAGACCTCCGCGACGTGCGATGCCTTGAAGTGAAATGGCTCCGAGGAGAGCAGAATGCGGTCCACCTCCAAGAAATCGGCGAGATCGACCTCCGGATAGCGAACCTGTAGACCTTGGTCGCCCTCTGGGCTACCAACCTCTACAGGTTGGTTCTGCCAGTTGAAGAGCTCCAACGTCTGAGCGATGTAGGTGTCACGGGCGATCGTCATCCAGGGGTCGCGCCAGATCAGGTAGAGGACCTTCTGCTCGGGGCGATCGTCGACTCGCGCGAGAGCGGCTTCGAACCTCTCACAAAGTGCCTCGGCCTCGGCTTCGCGATCGAACTCGCGACCCATCTGGCGATAGAGGCCGAGGTTGTCCCTCGGTCCCAAGGGATGAGTGACCACCACGTTCGGGATGAACTCCGCGAGCGCTTCGGCGTCCTCCTTCTTATTCTCGTCCACGTTCACCACGACGTGGGTCGGTTCGAGCTCGCGGATGCGGTCGAACTTCAGGTCCTTCGTCCCTCCCACCTTCGGGATCGTCTTCACCGTCTCCCACGGATGGATGCAGAAGCCGGTTCGCCCGACCAGATCTTCCGACAGGTCGAGATCACAGAGAAGCTCGGTGATGCTCGGGACGAGGGAGACGATGCGCGGCGCGCTCACGTCAACCGACGCTACCCCAGATCACCTACATATTCCGCCGGTACTCGCCGCCCACGGCGTAGAGGGCGCCGGAAACCTGGCCGAGCGAGGCGAATTTGACCGCCTCCATCAGGGCCTCGAAGACGTTGCCGCGCTCGCGCGCGACGTCGGCCAGGTGCGACAGCGCCGCGTCGCGGCCTGACGCGCCGAGCTCCTGGAAGCCTCGCGTCGCGGCGATCTGGTCGTCCTTCTCGACGTCGGTCGAGCGCATCAGTTCGACCGCGTCGTGCGTCTCCCCCTTGCCCTCCTCGGGCAGGTAGGTGTTGACGCCGATCAACGGCAGCGTGCCGTCGTGCTTAAGGCGCTCGTAGTACATCGACTCTTCCTGGATCTTCCCGCGCTGGTACATGGTGTCCATCGCGCCGAGCACGCCGCCGCGCTCGGAGATCCGCTCGAACTCCTCGTATACCGCGTCCTCGACCAGGTCGGTCAGGGCCTCGATCGCGAAGGAGCCCTGCCACGGGTTCTCGGTGAAGTTCAGTCCCAGCTCGCGGTTGATGATCAGCTGGATCGCCACCGCACGGCGGACCGATTCCTCGGTCGGGGTCGTGATCGCCTCGTCGTAGGCGTTGGTGTGGAGGCTGTTGGTGTTGTCGAAGATCGCGTACATCGCCTGCAGCGTGGTGCGGATGTCGTTGAAGCTGATCTCCTGCGCGTGGAGGCTCCGGCCGCTCGTCTGGATGTGGTACTTGAGCATCTGGCTGCGCTCGGAGGCGCCGTAGCGCTCGCGCATCGCCCGCGCCCAGATCCGCCGGGCCACCCGACCGATCACCGCGTACTCGGGGTCCATCCCGTTGGAGAAGAAGAAGCTCAGGTTCGGCGCGAAATCGTCGATGTCCATGCCGCGGGCGAGGTAGTACTCGACGATCGTGAAGCCGTTGGAAAGGGTGAAGGCGAGCTGGGAGATCGGGTTCGCCCCGGCCTCGGCGATGTGGTAGCCGCTGATCGACACCGAGTAGAAGTTCCGCACCCCGTTCTCGACGAAGAATTCCTGGACGTCGCCCATCATCTTCAGCGCGAACTCGGTGGAGAAGATGCAGGTGTTCTGCGCCTGGTCCTCCTTGAGGATGTCGGCCTGGACGGTGCCGCGGACCTTGCGCAGCGTCTCGTCCTTGATCCGCGTGTAGGTCTCCGCGTCGAGGACGTCGGCGCCGGAGACGCCGAGCAGGCCGAGGCCGAGGCCGTCGTTCCCCGGCGGCAGCTCGCCTTTGTATTCGGGGCGCGGCTTGCCGGCGACCCGCTGGGCATCGAGCTTGCGTTCCGTCGACTCCCACAGGCCCGACTCCTTGAGGTGCTTTTCCACCTGCTGGTCGACCGCGGCGTTCATGAAGAAGGCGAGGATGATCGGCGCCGGGCCGTTGATCGTCATCGAGACCGAGGTCGTCGGCAAACATAGGTCGAAGCCCGAGTAGAGCTTCTTCGCGTCGTCGAGGCTGGCGATCGAGACGCCGGAGTTGCCGACCTTGCCGTAGATGTCGGGGCGCTCGTCGGGGTCCTCGCCGTAGAGGGTCACCGAGTCGAAGGCGGTCGAGAGGCGCGCCGCCGGCTGTCCCTGCGAGAGGTAGTGGAAGCGACGGTTGGTGCGCTCCGGCGAGCCCTCGCCGGCGAACATCCGGGTCGGGTCCTCGCCCGCCCGCCGGTAGGGGAAGACGCCGCCGGTGAACGGGTAGGCGCCGGGCAGGTTCTCCTTCATCAGGAAGCGCAGCCGCTCGCCCCAGTCCTTATAAGGAGGCGGCGCGATCTTCGGGATCTGCTGGTGGGACAGCGACTCTCTGAAGTTGCTGCCGGAGATTGCCTTGCCGCGGACCTCGTAGCTGAAGTTCTCGGCGGTAATGCCCTCGATCCGGGCGTCCCAGTTCTCCAGCAGCGAGAGGGCCTCGGGGCCGAGCGCGACACGCGCGTCCTCGTAGGCCCTGGTCAGGACCTCGTTGCCGGGGTCGACCTTCATCGCCTCGAAGAGGTGCTGCGCCTGGGACGCCTGCTCGGCGAGCTCCTCGACCTTGGCGTTGATGCCCCTCCCCTGCTCGGCGATCTCGGCGAGGTAGCGCACCCGCTTGCCGGGGATCAGGGTGTTGCCCCGCGGTTCGTGGTCGGCCGGGTCGATGCCGGGTGCGAAGCGCTCGGGGTCGTCGCCGCCCGCCCGCTCGGCCAGCGCGGCGCAGAGCTTCACGAACATCCAGGTGACGCCGGGGTCGGCGAACTGCGAGGCGATCGTCGGGTAGACCGGCACCTCGTCGTCTGACATCTCGAAGGCGACCCGGTTGCGGCGCCACTGTTTGCGCACGTCGCGCAGCGCATCGGGCGCACCCTGCTTGTCGAACTTGTTGATCACGACGATCTCGGCGAGATCGAGCATGTCGATCTTCTCCAGCTGCGAGGCGGCCCCGAACTCGCTGGTCATCACGTAGACGGGCAGGTCGACGAGGTCGACGATCTCCGAGTCCGACTGGCCGATGCCGGCGGTCTCGACGATCACCAGGTCGAACTCGGCGGCTTTGAGGAAGGCGACCGCGTCGGCGAGGACGGCGCTGGTCGAGAGGTTCTGGCGCCGGGTCGCCATCGAGCGCATGTAGAGCTGCTCGTGGCGCAGGCTGTTCATCCGGATCCGGTCGCCGAGCAGCGCACCGCCGGTGCGCCGCCGGGTCGGGTCGACCGCGAGCACCGCGATCCGCAGGTCGGGCAGGTGCTGGACGAAGCGCGAGAGCAGCTCGTCGGTGACCGTTGACTTGCCCGCGCCGCCGGTGCCGGTGACGCCGACGACGGGGACGCCCGCGCCCTTCACGGTCCACTCGGCCCGCAGCCGATCCAGATCGTCGTCGCCGATCACGCCGTCCTCGAGCGCGGAGATCATCCGTGCCACGCCGAGATCGGCGGTGCCGCCACCCTCCGGCACCGCCGAGGCGCGCTGACCAGAGCGCGCCCGCTCGACGAGATCGTCGATCATCCCGACGAGACCAAGGTTCATGCCGTCGTTGGGGTGGTAGATCCGCTCCACCCCGGCGCCCTCGAGGTCGGCGATCTCCTCCGGCGTGATCGTCCCGCCGCCGCCGCCGAACACCCGGATGTGGTCCGCGCCGGCATCCCGCAGCATCTCCACGGCGTACTTGAAGTACTCGGTGTGGCCGCCCTGGTAGGAGCTGATCGCGATCCCGTCCGCGTCCTCCTGGATCGCCGCCCGCACCACGTCCCGCACGCTGCGGTTGTGCCCGAGGTGCACCACCTCGGCGCCGCTGTCCTGGATCAGGCGCCGCATCACGTTGATCGCCGCGTCGTGCCCGTCGAAGAGCGAGGCGGCGGTGACGAAACGAAGGGGGAGATCGTCGGATCCCTGCGCCGCGGCGGCGCTGCGAGAGGCGTCAGCAGTTAGGCGGGACATGGATAGTAGGAATACCACATAAATTGCCGGAGGCAAAGGAGCCGGGCGGAGAACGCCCGCTCGGAGCGGCGCTCAGCCGGGGAAGTCGCCCGCGCCGGCGCGCAGGGACTGGAGGATTCCGGCGAGGCTCGCCAAGTCCCCGTCAGAGAGCGGATCGGTGGCGAAATGGGCCTCGTTCAGCGTCTCCGTCGCCTGCTCCGCGACCTTCCGCCCCGCCGGGGTGATCTCGGCCAGGACCGCCCGCCGGTCGGTCTCGTGCGGCACCCGCCGCGCCAGCTTCAGCTTTTCCAGTCCGTCGATCGTGTTGGTGACGCTGGTCCGGTGCACCTGCAACCGCTCCCCGATCTTCCCCAACGGCAACGACCCCCGTTTGGAGAAGTGCAACAGCATCAGCGCCTCATACCGCGGAAACGTCAACCCGAACGGCTCCAGCAGCTCGTTCAACCGCGCCATCAGGATCTGGTGCACGCGCATCACCGAGGTGACCGCGACCATCTCGTCGGGCGCATCGCCGGGCCAGCGCTCCGCCCAATGGCGACGCGCCTCCTCGATCGGGTCGAAGGGCAGTGACGGGGCAGTCATCGGCCAAGTCTCTCAGCCCTCGGGGCGGCCGGCCTCGTGCGAGCCCGCGCTCAGGGTGTCGCGACGATCTCGTTCAGGGCCAGGATGTTGCCCTCGCTGTCGCGCAGGAAGGCTGATTTGACGGCTCCATAGTCGGTGATGAAGCCTGCGATCTCCCTTTCCACACCGGCGAAGCTCGAGCCCTTCGGCGTGAGGAACTCGACGCCGCGCTCGACCATGTCCGGGACGAGGGAATCGATGTCCTCGACCAGGAACGCCACCACCGGGAAATCGCGCGCTCCCGATCGCGAGCGGGAAGTACCGGGTTGAGGGGAAAATCCGCGAGCATGGTCTCAGGGCTAGCCGAATCTCACCCGCCGCAGCTTCTTCTCGTCGAAGACGATGTCGATCTCACTGATGCGACCGTTGCGGACGAGCAGACTCGCGACCGCGACCGGCCTGCCATCCCGGACCACCACGGCGCCTGCGGCGCCGTTCACCACCGCCGGGCGGGCGAACGGAGCGAACGGCACCCCGCGGGAGGTGATCTGCCTGACGACCGCTTCGGCGCCTTCCAGCGGGGACGTCGAGAGGGGGCTGTCGGGGCCGGCGTCGAGGCGGAAGACGACATCGGGGTCGAGGACCGCCAGCAGCCGCTCGAAGTCGCCCTCCCGGGCCGCGGCGAGGAAGGCGTCGACGACCTCGCGCTGCCCGGTCAGGTCGACGTCGGGCTCGGGGGCGATGCCGCGGACCCGACGGCGGGCCCGACTGGCGAGCTGCCGGGCCGCGGCCGGGCTGCGATCGACGATCGTCGCGATCTCCTCGAACGGCACACCGAAGGTGTCGTGGAGGACGAACGCGAGCCGCTCCGCCGGGGTCAGGGTGTCGAGCACCACCAGCAGCGCGAGGCCGACCGAGTCGGCGATCAGGGCCTCCTGCTCGGGGTCGCTGCTCCCGTCCTCGGCCTGCACGACCGGCTCCGGCAGCCGCGAGTACCCGGAGTCCTCGGGTCGGGCCCGGCGTTCCCGCAGCATGTCGATGCAGACTCGACCGGTGACGCTGGTGAGCCAGCCGCCGAGGTTCTCCACCGCCGCCGCGTCGGTCTGGCTGAGGCGGATCCAGGTTTCCTGCACGGCGTCCTCGCTCTCGCCGACCGTCCCGAGCATCCGATAGGCGACCCGTTGCAGGTGGGCCCGGTGGGCCTCGAACTGCTCCGCCAATAGATCCCGATCTGCCATCCCTAACTCCCGTCGGCGGCGACGCCGGACCCGCTGAGGACGCCGGCCGGCTCGTGATCCGTGGGTCCCTCCTCCGGTGAGGACTCCTCCTCGCCGCGCGTGTTGCTGGAACGTAGCGCGATCACCGCGGCGGCGGCGAGGGCGATGCTGCTGGCGAGCAGCGCCCGCTGGAAGCCCGAGGTGAGGGCCTCCGAGGGAGGGCTGCCGGCGGCCAGCAGGTCACTGGTCCGAGAGGTCGCGATCACCGAGAAGACCGCCAGCCCGAGCGCCCCGCCGATCTGCTGGGAGGCGTTCAAGAGGGCCGCGGCGAGGCCCGCCTTATCGGCCGGGACGCCGGCGTTGGCGGCGGTGGTGACGCCGACGAAGACCGCGCCGAGCCCCAACGACATGACCATCATCCCGGGCAGGAGGTCGGCCAGGAAGGTGCCGTCCGCCGGGATCCGCGAGAGCCAGAAGACGCCGCCGGACGCGATCAGCGCACCGACGACGATCACCGGCCTGGTCCCGACCCGCGCCAGCAGCTGCGAGCTGATCCCGGCGGCGATCCCGACCCCGAAGGTCAGCGGCAGGTAGGCGGCGCCGGTCTGGATCGGCGAGTAGCCGAGGACGTTCTGCATGTAGAGGGTCAGCAGGAAGAACATCGAGAGGAAGCCGGCGAAGGCGATCAGCTGGGTGACGTCGGCGGCGGCCAGCCCCTTGACCCGGAAGATCGAAAGCGGTAGCAGCGGATCGCGATGGCGCCGCTCGTTGAAGACGAACGCTCCGAGCAGGCCCAGCGAGGCGCCCAGCCCGGCGATCGTGGCGGTCGAGCCCCAGCCTTGCGCGGGCGCTTCGACCAGGGTGAAGACAAGCAGGAGCATGCCGCCGGTGGCCAGGAGGCCGCCCAGCAGGTCGAAGCTCGCCAACGGCTTCCGCTCGGGGCGATCCCCGCTCAGCAGCGCGAACACGCCGGCGAGCACGAAGAGGGCGGCGATCGGGTTCACGAACATCACCCAGCGCCAGCCCGGTCCCTCGGTCAGCAGCCCTCCGAGCAGCACCCCGACGGCGGACGCCAGCGCCCCGACACCGCCCCAGACGCCGAGCGCGGTGTTGCGTTCGGGGCCGTCCCTGAAGGTCGTGGTCAGGATCGAGAGCGCCGACGGGAGCATCATCGCCGCGCCCAGCCCCTGCGCGAGGCGAGCGCCGATCAGCACCCCGGCGCTCCCGGCCAGGCCGCCGGCCAACGAGGAGATCGCGATCACGACCGTCCCGGTGACGAGCACGCGACGACGGCCGAGCAGATCCGCGGCGCGGCCGCCGAGCAGCATGAATCCCCCGTAGGTCAGCAGATAGGCGCTGGGCACCCACTGCAGGCTCTGCTCGGAGAAGCCGAGGTCCGCCCGGATCGAAGGGAGGGCGACGTTGACGATCGAGGCGTCGACGAAGTCGAGGAACGCGACCGCGGCGAGCAGCGCGAGGACGAGCTTGCCGCGCCTCGTCGCAAGGCTCGTCCCTGTGGATGAATCTGACATCTGGGCCTCCAAGATCGGGTTGCAACCGATATGACGGATGGGAGGCGAGTTGTGTGACCGAGCAACCTCTACGGTGCAGACGGGGACGGTCCCTCGTGGCCGTTTTGATCGACGAAAGGACGGACGGCATGGCCGATAGCCCGATTCGGTGGGGGATCCTCGGAACCGGAGGCATCGCGGACACCTTCGCGACCGATCTCGCGCTGACCGATTCCGGCGTGGTCACCGCGGTGGGATCGCGCAGCCGGGAGTCCGCAGACCGCTTCGCGGACGCCTTCGGGGTCGCGGGTCGGCACGAGGGCTACGAGTCGCTCGTCGCCGACCCGAACGTCGACGTCGTATACGTCGCGACGCCACATCCGATGCATCGCGACAACGCGATCCTCGCGCTGGAGGCCGGCAAGGCGGTGCTGGTCGAGAAGCCATTCGCGATGAACGCCGGCGAGGCCCGCGAAATCGTCGCCGTCGCGCGACGCCAGGGCCTGTTCGCGATGGAGGCGATGTGGACCCGGTTCCTGCCCCACGTCGGGGTCATCCGCGACTGGATCGCGCAGGGTGTGCTCGGCGAGATCGTCACCGTCACGGCCGACCATGGACAGTGGTTCGCGGAGGACCGCGACTTTCGCCTGTTCGCGCCCGAGCTCGGCGGGGGCGCCCTGCTCGATCTCGGCGTGTATCCGGTCTCTTTCGCCTCGATGATCCTCGGCACGCCGAGCCGGATCGTCTCGATCAGCGACCCCGCGTTCACCGGCGTGGACGCCCAGACTTCCATGCTCTTCGGTTACGAGGGTGGCGCCCAGGCGGTGCTGACCTGCACCCTGCGAGCCAAGAGCCCGACGACGGCGTCGATCGTCGGGACCGACGCACGAATCGAAGTCGAGGGTGACTTCTACGCTCCGGCGACCGTCAGGCTCATCCCGCGAGCAGGCGAGCCGACGCTCGTCAGATCGGCGCACGACGGGCGCGGCCTTCGCCACGAGGCCGACGAAGTCGCCCGCCGTCTGGCGGCCGGTGATCTCGAGAGTCCGCTGATGCCTCTCGACGAGACGATCTCGATCATGGAGACGATGGACGCCGTGCGCGCGCGAGCCGCCTAAGTCCGACCGATAGATAGACGTCGCCGCCTACTTGACGGCGACGATCCCCACCTGATCGATCTGCGGGGGAGCAGCCAACAGGTCGTCGGCGACGCCGGCGAGCGCCTTGGGGATCTCGCCGTTCAGGTGGGCGGTGCGGGCGGCCTCGGTCTCGAAGGTGTCGAAGATCCCGTAGTGGGTCTCGTCGATCTTGAACGCGTACCAGCTGATGGTTTCCTCCTCGGCGAGCGCCAGGCTGCGCCCGGCCTCGAGGAACTCTCCGAGGGCGTCGCCCTTTCCCGGCTTCGCCTCCAGCTTGACCAGCAATCCGAATTTCTCTGCCATGTCGTCTCCGTTCGTTTCGTTGTTGTTCATCGACGGCCTCAACTCGGGACGTCCCAGATCTGCCCGTTGCCGCCCGCGCGCAGGTGCTCGATCAGGACCGCCGCCGAGTCCTGGGGCGTCAGCAGGGTGCCGCTCTCGTAGCCCGTGACGAACCGACCGTGCAGCGCCGAGCCGATCTCGGCCGGGTCCTGCGCGCGGATCCAGGCCTGCATCGCCGTGTCGACCGCGCCGGGCCGATACGCGTTGACCGTGACCCCGGTCCCGTCCAGCTCGGCACCGAGGTTGATCACGTGCGCCTCCAGCGCCGCCTTCCCCGCCGCGTAGGCATTGCCGCCGACCATCGAGCCCGGGTGGGCGACGATCCCGCTGGAGATGTCCACGACCCGTCCCCAGTCGCGTTCAAGCATCCCCGGCAGCAATTCTTGGGTCATCCGCAGCACGCCGAAGACGTTGATCTGGAAGGCGGCTTCCCAGGTGAGGGGGTCGATGTCGGCGGTCACGCCGAGCGGCCAGACGACCGCCGCGTTGTTGACCAGGATGTCGACCCGGCCGAGCTCGTCCGCCGCCCGCCGCGCCGCATCGCCGATCTGGTCCGGATCCCTCACGTCGGCGACCATCACCGGCGGCCGCGCGGACCCGTCGGCCGCGATCTCGGCGGCGACCGAGTCCAGCTCCGCCGCGGTGCGGGCGAGGAGCGCGGTGCGGGCGCCTTCCTCGGCCAGGGCCAGGGCGATCGCGCGCCCGATCCCGCGTCCCGCCCCGGTGACCAGTGCCGCGCGGCCGTCGAAGGGGCCGCTCACGTGGGCTCCCCGAAGGCATCGAGCGCGGCCAGGACCTCGTCGGGCTCGGTGCGGGTCGAGTAGTCGCGGTGCACGTCGATCCAGCGGAGCGTCAAGCCGCCGTCGAAGATCGCCACGGTCGGCATCGGCAGCGCCGCGGTGGCGTCGGCGTTGACCTCCCGCAGGTCGAGGCCCAGCTCCAACTGCGCGGCCAGCCCTTCCTCGCCCGGCTCGGTGACGACTCCCGCGGCCCGCGCCAGCACAAGGCCGGGATCGGAGAGCACGGCGTACTCGAGGCCGTGCTTCTCCTGCATCGTCAGCGAGCCGTCGGGCTTCTGCGGGCTGATCGCGATCAACTCGACGCCGCGCTCGCGCAGGGCGGGCAGGAGCACGCGCTGGTAGGTGCGCAACGCGATGTTGCAGTAGGGGCACCAGGCGCCGCGGTAGAGGACCAGAACCGAGGGGCCCTCGCCGACCACCCCGGAGAGCGACCGCGACGTGCCGTCGACGTCGAGCAGCTCGGCGTCGGGAAATCTCGTTCCGACCGCCGCCACGCCCTCCAGCGGAGCCGCCTGAGCCAGGACCGCCTGTTCGCGGGGGAACGCCGCCATCGGCGTGTCCGGCTCGGCCGGCGCACTCTTCTTCATCTCGTCGACCTGAGCCGCGATCGTCACATCCGTCATCGGTCCATCCTCGGGTTGGGGGGCGCGGAACGGGTCCGCCCTTCAACCTTCTGCGTCGTGACCGGTCCGGGTCTTACCTGCCGCCCGAGGATTCGCGCGTCGCGGCGAGCAGGCCGTCGAGATCCTGATGGCAGGGATGGCAGTAGCGGAGGTGGGCGGTGATCCCCGGGAAGCTGCGCTCCGGGTCCTCCCCGGCGAGCATCAGGTCGACATAGACGTCGAGCATCCGCAGCGCCTCGTCGCAGCCGACGTCGATCGGGTCGGAACTCAGAAGGTCGTCGAGGCGCATCGGCCAGCTCCTCGGATCGGTGTGGTCATCGGTCCAGATACCCATTGGCGACGAGCGCCATCCGTAACTTACGTCGGGCGTCGAAGAGCATCTTGTAGATCGCGTTGCGATTGCTGTCGAGCTCGACCACGAGGACGTCGAGCGGCACTTCGTTCATCACGATCGCCTCGAAGACCCGCCGCTGGCGCTCGGTCAGCTCGGTCTCGACCGCGGCCCGAAGGGCGGCGAGGAGCTCGCGGGTCTCCGCCTCGCGACCCGGGCCGAGGCCGAAGCGCTCGGGCATCCGGTCCCAGGCCTCGGGATCGAGGTGGACGGTGTCGCGGCGCCACTGATGGCGCCCCACCTTGTTCGAGACCTCGAGGATCGCGAATTTCGCCGCCCAGGTCGTGAAGCGGCTTTCGCCGCGGAAGTCGTCGAGCTTGCCGAGCACCGCGATGGTGGCGTCGGAGGCCGCCTGCATGGCGACGTCCTCGAGCTCGGGACCGCCGAACCCCAGCCGCGATCGACGGCGGTTGACCTCACCGCGCGTGATCCGCAGCAACCACTCGTGCAGCCGCCGGGCGGCGTCCTCCCGCTCCGACCCACCCAACTCGGCGAGCCAGACGGCGGACTCGCTGTCTGGCTCGGCTGGGGAAGGGGATGCCGCGGCAGAGCCCTGGCATGAACCCACCCGCCGATCCTACCGACCGACCCAGCTGAGCCATATGGCCCGTGTCACAGACTCGTAAGAACCCTTACGTTTGGCTTAACCATGCGGTTTGCGAGTAAGAACAAGGGGGGAGGGGGCGCTGACGGGGTGAGTTCGTAAAACCCCGAAAGGAGAATCATGAGGTCCATCCAACGCGTGCTCGGCGTCCTCGCCGTCGCCGTCGCCTCCCTCGCCCTGGCGGCGACCGGCGTCGCCGCCGCATCGCCCGGCCCACACCACCACAAGCCAAGCCCGCCGCACCATCAGCCGCCCCCGCCCCATTTCCCGCCGCCCCCGGCCGGCCCCGAAGCGGGCGTCTTCGTCCAGACCGACAACACCGCCGGCAACGCGATCGTCGCCTACCGGCGCAACGCCGACGGGAGCCTGACCGAAGCGGGGACCTACCCGACCGCCGGCCTCGGCGGCCAGCTCGAAGGCTCCGTCGTCGACCACCTCGCCTCACAAGGGTCGCTCGCGCTCGACCGCCAGGACCACCTGCTCTACGCGGTGAACGCCGGTAGCAACACGATCACCGTGTTCGGCGTCGACGGCGCGCGGCTGCAGCGGCTGCAGGTCCTGCCGTCCGGCGGTGAATTCCCGGTCAGCATCACCACCCATGGCGACCTCGTCTACGTGCTGAACGCGCGCGGCGGCGGCTCGATCCAGGGCTACGTCCAGATCGGCGGCCACCTCGTCGCCGTCGACTCCTGGAACCGCGCGCTCGGGCTCGACCCGAACGCGACGCCCGAGTTCACCCACACCCCCGGCCAGGTCGCGTTCACGCCGAGCGGCTCGCAGCTGTTGGTGACTACCAAGGGCAACACGAGCGCGGTCGACGTCTTCGGCGTCGACGGGTTCGGTCGACCCTCGACCACTCCGACCGTGACGCCGCTGCCCGAAGCGGTGCCGTTCGCGGTCGACTTCGACGCCGCCGGGCGGCTGCTGATCGCCGAGGCGGGCACCAACTCGGTGGCCTCATTCACGATCGGCGCCGAAGGCGCACTGACCCCGGTCGCCGGCGCCGCGACCGGCCAGGCGGCGACCTGCTGGATCGTCGGCGTCGGACCATACCAGTACGCGTCAAACGCCGGCTCGGGCACGTTGTCCGGGTACCTCGAAGGCGGGAGCTCGCTCACCCCGCTCGGCAACACGCCCACCCACGGCGGCACCGTCGACGCGACGGCGGCCGGACGCTTCCTCTACGTCCAGACGGGCGCGGAAGGGATCGTCGACGAGTTCCAGGTCGAAGCGAACGGAGCGCTCACCCCGCTCGGCTCCGTCACCGTCCCCGGAGCGGTCGGCGGCGAGGGCATCGTCGCCTCCTGACCGACCACCGGCCGCCCGAACGGCCGGATCATCGCGACCGCGCACAGCATCCGGAAAAGAGGGGAGCGGCGTCAAAGCCGCTCCCCTCCTCCGATATCCCCTATGGCGAGACCCGGACTCGAACCGGGGACACCACGATTTTCAGTCGTGTGCTCTACCAACTGAGCTATCCCGCCGCAGCGGATAATCGTACCGGCGTCGGGATGCTCGGCGGCGGCCGGTGGGCGCTCAAGGGGCGGTGGCGCAGGAAAACACGTGGTTGACGTGGAGGCGAGTGCCGTCGCTGAATTCGGCTTCGCCGCGGGTGCCCCAATGTCCGGAGGGGCAGGTGGCTTCGACCGTGGCTCGGCCGCCTCGACTTCGCCGTTCGGATGGTATCGGGACGAAATCTTCTTGGTGAGAAGCCCCCGTAGGGAAGACAGATCCGCGCGCTTCAAGCTGCCCCCAGACGCAACGCTCTGGCATCGGTGACGTCCTCGGTCGACGCCGGCCGGGCATCTCGTCGCCACTCCCTCGGAGGTACCCCCACCACGCGCTTGAAGGCCGACGAGAAGGCCGCGTCCGAGGTGTAGCCGAGACCGGCGCCGATCGAGGAGATGGTGTCGGACTCATCGCGCAGCGCCCGTGCCGCGATCTGCATGCGCAGCATCAACAGGTGCTCGAGCGGCGAGGAACCGACCAAATCCTTGAAGCGGGCGGCGAACGACGAGCGCGACATGTGGACGGCCTCCGCCAGGGCGGGAACGGTCCAGCGGCGCGCCGGTTCCTCGTACATCAGGTGTATCGCCGCCCCGATCCGCTCGTCGCGGAGCGCCCCCAGCCAGCCGCGCAGCTCGGCCGACCGATCGTTCATCGCGATCCGGATCGCTTCGACGAAGACCACCGGACCGAGGTGAGAGGCGACCACGGCACTGCCCGCCCTCGGTTCGCGCGTTTCGCGCGAGAAGAGCTCGAGCGTCGCCCGCAGCGACGAGGCCTCCGGGCCACGAGCCGGAACGACGAGCATCGGCGGCAGGACGTCGAGCAGGAGGCGCGAGCTGCTCTCGTCGAGCACGAATCGCCCACCGCAGATCGCGGCTCCCTGCCCCTCGCCGATGCGGGCGACGCCATCGGTGCTGCGGCGGAAAAGCGGCAGACCGTCCACCGGTTCCAGCGAGGGATCGCTGGCGACGAAGTAGGGCTGGTCGGTCGCGATCACGAAACAGTCCCCTGCCGACAGTCGGCGCCACTCGCCGCCGGTGCCGAGCCAGGCCTCCCCGTGTTCGACCGCGCCGAACTTGATGTGGACGACCCGCGGAAACCGGAGCGCCCATTCCCCGCTCGCCTCCAGCCTCGTCGAGACGGTCGACTCGACGGTGACCAGATCGAGGATGCGAGAGAGAACATCCATCTGCTCAGAGTATCACGCAAGAAAAGTGGCTTTTACGTCATGGATAAGCCAGATCCAGTCGCCATGATGGCTCTCGCAAGCAAATTCAACATGCGGAGGAATCGTGACCGACATGAAAGAAAAAGTAGTAGTGGTGACCGGAGCGATGCGCGGCCTCGGCTACGCGATCGCCGAGCGGCTGATCGCCAACGGCGCCGACGTGGTGCTCTCGGACATCGACCAGGCCGGTCTCGACAAGGCCGTCGCCGACCTCGGCCCACACGCCTCCGGCGTGCTCACCGACATCAGCGATGCCGCCCAGGTCGAGACCCTCTACGCCCGCACGATCGAGCGCCACGGTCGGCTCGACGCGGTGGTGGCAAATGCCGGGGTGGGCGACAGCGCCCCGCTCGGATCGATAACCGAGGCCCAGTTCGATCGCATCTACGACATCAACGTCAAGGGCACGCTCTTCACCGCCCAGGGGGCGCTGCCGCACCTCGGCGCGGGCGGATCGATCCTAATCATCGGCTCGGTCGGCTCGATCCAGGGGCAGTACGGCATGAGCATGTACTGCGGCTCGAAGGCGGCGTTGCGAGGAGCGATGCGCGCCTGGATCATCGACATCAAAGGCTCGGGCGTCCGGATCAACATCCTCAGCCCCGGCGCCGTCGACACTCCGTCTCTGCGCAAAGCGTTCGAGGACGCCTCCGGACCCGACCAGGTCGATGCCAACATCAAACGCATGGGTGAGCAGAACCCGCTCGGCCGGCTGCTGCAACCGGTCGATGTGGCGGACGCCGCCGTCTTCCTCTCCGGCGACGGCGCGGCCGGGATCACCGGAGTCGAGCTCTTCGTCGACGGCGGCGTGGCGCAGACCGGCTGAGCGAGCGCCGACCCGGCCTGACCGCCAGGCCGGGTGCGGCGTGATCAGTCCCTCGCCGCCTGCGCTGAGGGTTTGTCCGGCTCCTCCGGGCGTACCGACGTGCCGTGAGGATTGTCGGCGTCGGGTCCGGCGTCGGCGGTGGGGTCGACGACGATGCACTCACCAGTGGCGACGTCGCAGAACCCGGACAGTTCGGTTGGGACGATCTGGGTGATGTTCATTTGCTGCTCCATGCCTGCTGAATCGCGTCGGCGAAGCCTTCGATGCTGGTCGAGCCGGGGATGGCGATCCGTTCGTCGAAGACGGTGAATGGAATCCCGGTCACGCCGAGCCGGCGGGCTTGCTCCTCATCGGCGCGGACCGCATCGGCGTACTCGTCGCCTGCGAGGACTTCCTCTACGCGCCGCCGGGGAATGCCGACCTGAGTCGTAGCTTCGACGAGCACGGCGTGGTCATAGACGTTGGCCTGGCCGCTGAACAGCGCTCGTTGGAGGACGCCGAGGAGCTGGTCGGCGAGACCGAAGGTGCCGGCGAGGTGCAGGACCCGGTGGACGTCGAAGCTGTTGGCCAGCACACGGTCTGCGGTGAAGGGCAGTCCGTCCTGATGAGCGATGGCAGCGACCTTGTCCTCCATGTGCTCGGCCTGGGCCGGGGACAGGCCGTACTTGGCCGCGAGGAGCTCTAGGTTAGGCCGCGCCTGATCCGACATGTCGGGGTCGAGCTCGTAGGAATGGACCCGGACGCTGATCGCCTCGGCGTGCGGCGAGGACGCGATCGCCTGATCGAGCCGGTGCTTGCCGATGTAGCACCACGGGCACGCGAGGTCGCTCCACACGTCGATCTGGAGCTGCCTGTCCGTCGATGCTTCGACGGTCGAATGCGGTGACGTTGAGATGGTCATTTGAGGGTTGCCTTTCGCTGGGAGGGATGTGAGTCCGGGGATGTGTGCCGGCGGGGGCTGATCGTCTGGTCGGGGGTGGGTGTGGCCGCGGCCGGCGCCGGGGCGGGCTTCGTCCGGGCCGGGAGCAGTGCGGCGATGAACGCCGAGGCGAGGCTGACCGCCGCGGTGATGACGAATGCGGTGCGGTAACCGTGGACGACGCCGGCCGCGGGGCTGAGCCCGCTGCCGTGGGCCACGGAAGCCGCGATCGTGACCAGGACGGCGAGGCCGATCGCTCCGCCGACCTGACGTGACATGTTCACCAGCCCGGAGGCGAGCCCGGCAAGCCGGGGCTCGATCCCGATGGTGGCGGCGGTGACGATCGGGACGGCCATCAGGCTCATGCCGGCGCCGGCGAGGACCGTCGGGCCGAGCACGTCGGCCGCATAGTCGGAGTGGACCGAGATCCGCGAGAGCCACGCCAGGCCCGCCGTGGTGATGATCGCGCCCACGATGATCGGCATCCGCGGCCCGTAGATCGGCACCAGCCTTCGCGCCACGAGCGCGCCGACCACGAACAGCGCGGTCATCGGGACCAGGGACAGGCCGGTACGGATCGCGCTGTAGCCGAGGATCTGCTCCTCGTACAGGGAGAGGAAGTAGATCGATGCGGTCAGCGAGACACCCAGGGTGGCGAACAGGATGTTGGCGATGCTGAGCGCACGGTGCCGAAAGATGCTGAACGGGACGAGGGGCTGCGGGCTGCGGGTCTCGATGACCGCGAAAGCGCCCAACAGGACGACGGCCGCGGCCAACGTCGTGATGACCGTCGACGACCCCCAGCCGCTGGCGCTCGCGTCCGACAGCCCGTACACCGCGGCGCCGATCCCGAGGGTGACCGTCATCGCCCCGGGGATGTCGAGGCGACGCCAGTCGCGACTCGCCGTCGACGGCAGCAGTGCGATCGATGACGCGACGAGGAGCGCGATCCCGAGCGGCACATTGACGTACAGGACGTAGCGCCAGCTCAGCGCCGAGGTGAGCACTCCTCCGAGTACCAGCCCGGCTGCCCCACCGGCCGAGGCCGCGATCGACCAGAGGCCCAACGCATGGGTCCGGCGACGGTCGTCGATCGGGCTCTTGACGATCAGGCTGATGCTGGCCGGCGCCATCCCGGCGGCACCGATCCCCTGCACGATACGTGCGGCGAGCAACCAGCCACCGCTCTGGGCCAGGCCGCCGGCGAGGCTGGCGAGGGTGAAGACCACGAGCCCCGCCCGGAAGACCACCTTCTCACCGAAGAGGTCACCGGCCCTGCCGGCCAGCAGCAGGAACCCTCCGAAGGTGACGAGGTAGCCGTTGATGACCCACTGCTGGGCGTCCACGGACAGGCCCAGCGCGGTATGCATCTCCGGCAGCGCCACGGCGGCGATCGTCGTGTTCAGCACCAGCACGAACTGGGCGACGCAGGCGATCGCGATGATCACGCCGACCGGCACCCGCAGTTTCGAGGCGGCGGGGGCGGTCTCGATCGATTTGAGGCTACTCATGACGATCCGGCGACGGAGATGGAGGCAGACCCGCCTCGCGAGAGGTCGATCCCTGAGTGGTGGTACATGCGCGTCTTCTTTCCTTGGCTAGCGGAGTGAGTTACTTCTTGTGCGTAGCCCCATCTTCTGTTACCGTTGCGGAAAGCACAAGAAGGCACATTCATGTCCGTAGAGCACATTGAGAAGTCGACCCCCCTGGAGCTCGACGACGACTGTCCGGTCCGCGACGTTCTCGATCGCGTCGGAGACAAGTGGAGCGTCTTGGTCATCGTCCTTCTCGGCCAGGGCACCCATCGCTTCAACCAGTTGCATCGCGCGGTCGACGGAATCAGCCAGCGGATGCTCACGCTCACCGTGCGCAACCTGGAGCGCGACGGACTGGTGAAACGCACGGTCTATGCCACCGTTCCGCCCCGCGTCGACTACGAGCTGACCGAACTAGGCGAGACGCTTCTCGTCCCGCTTGGCGCCCTCAGCACCTGGGCCGACGCCCACCGCGGCGACATCCAGGCGGCGCGAGAACAACACAATCGTCAGGCGCCTCAGGGCTGACGAGTACGAGCTTGTCCGACGCTTCCCGGGTTGATCGATTCCGGAGGTCGAACTTAGTATCCGGAACCAGAAGCGGAGAGCTCGACGAAGAAGTCGAGCGCCTCGGGGTTCGCGAGGGAGTCGCGGCTGACCACCTTCTCCGGGTCGGCGCCCATCAGGATCCGTTTGACCGGCACCTCGACGACCTTGCCGGAGAGGGTGCGGGGGACGGCTGCGATCGCGGTGACGTCGTCGGGGACGTGGCGGGGGGAGCAGCGTTCGCGGATCGAGCGGGCCAGTTGCCTGCGGAGCTCGTCGGTCAGCTCGGCGCCCTCGCGGAGGACGACGAAGAGCTCTATCACCCCGTCGGTGCCCTCCTTCGGCAGGTCGACCACCAGGGCGTCGAGGATCTCCTCGGACCCGAGCACCGCCCGGTAGATCTCGGCGGTGCCGATGCGGATGCCGCCGCGGTTGATGGTCGAGTCGGAGCGGCCGTGGATGATCGCGGTGCCCCGGTCGGTGATCTCGATCCAG
>JBOGYZ010000012.1:0-4769 GCA_050697015.1 Solirubrobacterales bacterium | reverse complement strand
GGCATCCGACGGCTGAAGGCCGAGATCCCCGAGGTGAAGACCTCGCTCGGCGTCTCCAACGTCTCCTTCGGGATCAGCCCGCGGCCGCGCTCCGTTCTCAACTCGGTCTTCCTGCACCACTGCGTCGAGGCCGGCCTCGACCTGGCGATGGTCAACCCGAACCACATCACGCCCTACTCGGAGATCTCCGACGACGAGCGCGAGCTGACGGATGATCTGGTCTTCAACCGGCGCGACGACGCGCTCGCCCGCTTCATCGCCCACTTCGAGTCCAAAGGCGAAGAGGACGAGAGCGAGGCCGCCGACCCGACCGCCGGGATGGAGCCCGAGGAGGCCCTCCACTGGCACATCCTGCGCCGCAAGAAGGACGGCGTCGAGGACTGGATCGACAAATCGGTGGAGAAGATCGGCGCCGTCCCGACGCTGAACCAGGTGCTGCTGCCGGCGATGAAGGAGGTCGGCGACAAATTCGGCGCGGGCGAACTCATCCTGCCCTTCGTCCTGCAGTCGGCGGAAGTGATGAAGCGCGCCGTGTCGCGGCTGGAGAACTACCTCGACCGGATCGACGGCCACACCAAGGGCAAGGTCGTGATCGCGACCGTCTTCGGCGACGTCCACGACATCGGCAAGTCGCTCGTCAACACGATCCTCACCAACAACGGCTACACGGTGATCGACCTTGGCAAGCAGGTCCCGGTCGACGCGATCATCGAGGCCGCGGTGGAGAACGAAGCCGACGCGATCGGCCTCTCCGCCCTGCTCGTCTCGACCTCGAAGCAGATGCCGACCTGCATCGCCGAGCTGCACGAGCGGGGGCACGAGTTCCCGGTGCTGATCGGCGGCGCCGCGATCAACCGCGATTTCGGCCGCCGCGTCCTCTACCCGAAGGGGCGCGAATCCGACGAGGTCTACGAGCCCGGCGTCTTCTACTGCAAGGACGCCTTCCAGGGGCTTGACACGATGGACGCGCTGGTCGACGCCGACGCGCGCGCGGCCCTGGTCGAGCGGATGAAAGGCGAGGCGAAGACGCTGCGCGAGAAGCCGGTGGTCGTCGACGACGCGCCCCCGGTCACCGACTCGAGCGTCCGCTCCGGGGCCGCCACCGACAACCCGATCCCCGCCGCGCCGTACCTCGGCGTGCGCGACGTCGAGGTCAGCTTCGACGACATCTACCCCTACCTCGACCGCCACGTTCTCTTCAAGCTCCACTGGGGTGGAAAAGGCGTCAAGGGCGAGGCCTGGCGGCAGCTGGTCGAGGGCCACGAAGGCGAGGAGGGCTTCGTCCCACGTCTCGAACGCATGTGGGCCGAGCAGGACTACCTGCATCCGAAGGCGCGCCTCGGCTACTTCCCCTGCAACTCCGACGGCAACGAGCTGGTCGTCTTCGATCCAGAGAACCCCGACGTCGAGCTGGAGCGCCTGGTCTTCCCGCGGCAACCCAAGCACGACCGGATCTGCCTGGCCGACTTCTACCGGCCGATCGAGAGCGGCGAACGCGACGTGGTCGCCCTGCAGGGCGTCACGGTCGGCGCCGAGGTGACCGAGCTGATGGACCGGCTCGGCGCCGAAGGGGAGGTCACCGAGCAGTACTACGTGCACGGGCTCGGCGTCCAATCGGCCGAGGGGCTCGCCGAGTGGCTGCACTCGGAGGCGCGCCGCGAGCTCGACATCCCACTCGACCAGGGCCGCCGCTACTCGTGGGGCTACCCGGCCTGCCCGGACCAGTCCGAGCACGAGAAGGTCTGGCGCCTGCTCGGTCTCGAATCGATCGGCATGACCCTCTCGGGCGGCTACGCGGTGATGCCCGAGCAGTCGACGGTGGCGATCATCGCCCACCACCCGCAGGCGGTCTACTTCGGCATGAAGTCGGGCTTCATCCCCGAGGGCAAGACCTCTGACGAACTGATCGCGGGCACCGAGCGCGGCGGCGACCTGCCGCCCGAGTCGGATCCCTCCGAGGGCGCCGACGAAGGCAACGAGGACCCGGCCAAAGCCGAGTCCGCCGCCGAGGCCGTCGGCTAGCTGTTCCTTTTAGGCCCGATAGGCGCAAAAGGAACAGCTGGGGACGAAGCTGCGCGCGGGGGGCGGGCCGGCGACGGTTGGATGGCCCGACGCCGGCCGCTCGCCACCCTGCGTGCAGGGGAGCCGGCCTGGGATCGGTGGCGTTCTCCCCCTTCGCCAGGATGTTAACTCAATACATGAAAGTTTTTTTACAGTTCAGCGAACTTTGTGTTAACAGCACGTCTCGGTTCCCCCGCCTGAGGCGGCGTGGGCCAGCCTCGCAAGGACGCAGGGAAATGAGGAGAGGGGAGCGCACTTCAGTGCGTGACCCGAACCGAATGACCGAGGACACAGCGAGGCGTCCCCACGCCCCCTCAGGCCACGCTGCTGTGGCTGCGATCCTTGCGGCGCCGGGGGCGCGGGTCCGGATCGAGGTGCACAGGGGCGGTCGAGAGGGCCTGGACGCGCAGGTCGCTCCAGGTGAGGCCCTCGCGGACCAGCGCGGGCAGGCCAAGCGTCACAGCGGTGGCGATCTCCACGCCCTGCAGGATCACGCCGTAGGCCAGGGCGTCCGCGGTCGAGACACCGAAGCCGGTGTGGAGCACGCTGATCACCGCCAGCTGGAAGACGCCGATGTTGGACGGGGTCGCCGGGACGACCGCGGTGACGTTGACGGCGAAGAGCACCGCGGCGGCGGCGCCGATCCCCGCCTTGCCGTCGAGGCCGAGCGCGTAGAGGAGAGCCCAGCAGGCCGAGAGCTGGATCGCCCAGGCACCGAGCTGGGCCGCGGCGGCCGCGGCGCCCTCACGCGGGTCGCGGAAGATTTTCAGGCCGGCGCGGACCTGAACCATCGCCCGGTGCGCGGCGGCGCCGATCCGGGCGACCCTGCCGTTGCCGGTCTGCCGCATCACGATCGGCGCGACCAGCACGACGACGAGCAGGATCAGGGGGACCAGGCTGAACAGGAAGAGGTGTTCGGTGCCCGAGTGGAAGAGCGACGTGGTCGAGACGATGATCACCCCGAGCAGCGCCAGCGCCACCAGGTTCAGCAACGTCTGCGAGACCAGCGTGCCGAGCAGCACCGGGAAGGTCTCCCGCATACGACCGGTCCGACGCGCGAGCGCGAGCGCCCTCGCGGGCTCCCCTAAGCGGGCCGGCAAGGTCGCCGACATCAAGACGCCGATCATCGTCGCCGAGGTGACGTCACGACGGCGGACCGGACGGTCAGGCAGGGCGGCGCGCGTGATCCAATACCAGGACGCAGCGCGGAAGAACATCGAGATCGACATCAGGGCGAAGCCGACGACGACCAGGCTGAGGTCCGATTCGACGATGCTTTTGCCCACTTCGTCGACGCCGATCCGCTTCAGCGCCTCCCAGGTCAGGAAGGCGCCGAGCATGCTGGCGAGGCCGAACCCGACGCGACGGGCGATGCGACGACCACGCTTGCCCTGGACGAACGGGGCCGGATCGAGCGAAGGAAGCTTCTGCGGCGGGATCGGCCGGTTGCCGTCGGCCGGACGCAGGCCTGCCCAGTGGGCGACCCGGGCGGCGCTGCCGACCGGGGCCGGGGCGTCCATCGCGCGCTCGTAGACGGTCGTCACCTGATCGGCGACCCGCGGCCAGGCATAGCGTTTGGCGCTGCGGCGGGCGGCGGCGCCCATCGCGGCGAGCCGCTGCGGTTCATGGGCGACGCGCTGCAACTCCTCGGCGAGGCGCTGCGGATCGCCGGGCGGCACCAGCAGGCCGTCGACGCCGTCGGTGACGACGTCGCTGTAGCCGGCGATCGCCGAGGCGATGACCGGGGTGCCGGCGGCGAAGGCCTCGGTGAGGACCATGCCGAAGCTCTCCCCCGAGAGCGACGGCGCGCAGAGCACGTCGGCGGCGTGCAGCTCGGCCCACAGCTCCTCCTCGGAGACGCGGCCGCGCACGTCGATCGAGCCGAGCAGGTCGGGATCGGCAAGCCAGCGCTTGACGTCCTCCTCCTCGGCGCCGATCACGGTCAGCCTCGAAGGCACGTGCTCGACCAGCGCGTTGAAGGCGCTCAACAGGATCGGCAACCCCTTGCGCTCCTCGGGGCGGCCGACGAAGAGGATCTTCAGCTCCTCGCCGGGGATGGTGAGCCCGGTGGGCGGGGCATCGACGTCGACGCCGTTGGGGATGATCGTGTACTCGCCGCCGAACCAGCGCATCCCCGTCCAGGCGGCCGCCTCGGAGACGGCGATCCGCGCGGAGAGGCGGTTGAACATGCGGCGGGCGCCCATCGCGCTCGCCACGTGGTTGGGGAACGGCTTGGTCGAGTAGGCGTGGAAGGTGCCGACGACCGGCACCTGTGCGGCGAGCACGGCGTTCCAGCCGACCAGCGGCGCCAGCGGCTCGTGGACGTGGATCACGTCGAATTGCCCGGCCCGGACCGCGTGGCGCGGGATCGCGTAGCCGGAGATCGGCAGGATCGAGCAGTTGGAGACCGCGCCGTTGGCACCGAACCCGATGGTGCGTCCCAGCGGGGTCAGATAGTCGGGCAGCTCGGCTGTCGCCGGCGCCGCGCGATGCGTGGCACGGCTGATCGCACCGGGCGGATCGACCGGTGCGAGGACCCGGACGTCGTGGCCACGACCGAGGAACTCCTCGGCGAGCGCTTCGACGTGCCGGTTGACGCCCCCTTGGAAAGACCAGGAATATGGCGAGACAAGACCTATGCGCACGAGCACCTAAGGGTAGACGACGGGACGGTCTGCATGAGATTCACTACCCGCTCTCACGGAGAG
>JBOGYZ010000011.1:0-18538 GCA_050697015.1 Solirubrobacterales bacterium | reverse complement strand
CGACCGACCAGCGCCAGAGCTCCGGATAGGTCGTGACGTCGACGCCCTCGGCGCGCAGGTGGTCGATGTAGGCGGTGAGGTTGGAGGCCTCGACCGCGGCGGCGGTCGGCTCCCAGAGGATCTCGGGGACCGTTCCCGGAGACGTCGCCTGCATCGACGCGAGGGTCAAGACCCGGACTCCACAGGCTGCTCGCCGTCGCCCTTACGACGGCGGCCTCGGATGTGCCCGAGCAGCCGCAGCAAGGCGTGTTCTTCCCCCGTCCGCCCCTGGTATTTCGCCAGCCCGACGGCGGTCAGCAGGGCGATGCCGTTGAACATGTCGGGAATCCAGGTCGGCGCCCCGGCCAGCTGGAAGCCCTTGACACCGGCCGCCAGCACGTAGACGACGAGCACCGTGCCGAGCACGTTGAAGCGCCCCTCGCGGAACTGGGTCGAGCCGAGGAAGACAGCGGTGAAGGCGGGCAGCAGGTAGGCCGGGCCGACCGTCGGGTCGCCGCTGCCGATCGTCGAGGTGAGCAGCACGCCACCGAGCCCGGTGATCATCCCGCAGCCGACCAGGCTCAACACGATCACCCGTTTGGTCTTCACCCCGGCCAGACGGGCGGCCTCGATGTTGCCGCCGGTGGCGTATATGTGGCGGCCCGCCGGAGTTCGCTCGAGCAGGTACCAGACGAGGACCCCGACCCCGAGCATGATCCAGACCGGCCAGGTGAAGATCAGGAATTCACCGGTGCCGAGCTTCTGGAAGGAGTGGCTCAGGTTGAGGATCTGCTGGTCCGTGGACACCCAGGAGATCAGCGCCAAGAGCAAGGAGCTGACGCCGAGCGTGGCGATGAACGAGTCGATCCGCGCGACCGTGATCAGGAGTCCGCTGACCAGCCCGACGATGCCGCCGGCGAGGATCGTCAGGACAATCGCGACCGGGATCGAGGCGCCATGCTTGGCGAGCAGCCAGGCGACCAGGATCGCGCCCATGCCGACTTCGGTGCCGACCGCGAGGTTGAAGGCGCCGCTCGAGACGGCCAGGACGAGGCCGATCGCGACCAGCGCGGTGATCGCCTGCGAGTCGACCAGCGCCCGCCAGGTGCTTTGGGAGAGGAACGTATCGGGTACCCAGATCGCGAAGACGACGAAGATCGCAGCGAAGATGTAGACGGCGCTGATGTTGCGAAACGACAGCCAGCCCAGCACCGCGCCGAGGCGAGTCTGTCGGCTCGCCGCGGCGGCCGGCGCGGGTGGGGCCGGGACGGGCTCTGTGATGGTCGGGGTCGTCTGGTCAGGCACGGATTCCCTCCTCGCTCTCGTCGAACAGTTGCTCGGTTTGGGCGACGTCGAGGCCGAGCTCCTCGGCCAGGAGGCGCTCCTCCTGAAGACTCTGGCCGCCCAGCTCGGCGACGATCTCGCCCTCCCGCATCACGAGGACGCGGTCGCAGACTTCGATCAGCTCCTTGGCGTCGCTCGAGGACACCAGGACGCCGGCGCCCCCGCGGGCGGCCCCCTCGACCAGTTCGTAGATCGCGAGCTTGGCACCGACGTCGACGCCCTGGGTCGGCTCGTCGAGCAGGAGCACGCGCGGCTCGAGCCGCAGCCACTTGGCGATCACCACCTTCTGCTGGTTGCCGCCGCTGAACAGCTCGAGCCGCCGGCCCGGCTCGGCGGGCCGCAACCCGACCGCGTCGATCCAGCCCTCGACCTCGCGCAGCTCGGCGCGGCGGTCGAGCCGGCCGAAGGCGCGGCGCAGCGGTCGCAGGCCGGGCAGGGTGAGGTTCTCGCGGACGCTCATCGCCATCACCGCGCCGTCGGCGTGGCGGTCGGGGGGCACGTAGGCGATCCGGGCGGCGATCGCCGCGGTCGGATCGCCCGGCGCGAGCGGCGACCCCAGCACCTCGACCCCTCCGGCGCTCCGGCGATGGGCGCCGAAGAGCAGCCCGGCCAGCGCCTCGCGGCCGGAGCCGAGCAGGCCGCTGACGCCGACCACTTCGCCGGCGCGGAGGCTCAGGTCCGCCTTGGCGACGGTCCCGCCGGCGAGGCCGCGGGCGGCCAGCACCAGCTCGCCCTCCTCCCTCCCGTCTTTCGCCAGCGAGCCGATCGCGGCGCCGACGATCATCTGGATGAGGCGATCGTGGTCGCATTCGGCGACCGGCACGTCGCCGACCACGCGCCCGTCGCGCAGCGCGAGGACGCGGTCGGACAGCTCGATCACCTCGTCGAGGCGGTGCGAGATGAAGATCACGCCGGCGCCGCTGCCGGCGACCTGGCGGACGACGCGGAAGAGCTTCTCGACCTCCTCGCCGTGCAGCTCGGCGGTCGGCTCGTCGAGGACGAGGACGTTGTCGGGACGCGTCCAGCCGTCGAGGGCGCGAACGATCGCCACCACCGTGCGCTCGGCGGGCGAGATCTCGACGATCGGCCGGGTGACGTCGAAGGAAAGCCCGAAGCCGCCGATCAGCTCCTCGGCGCGGCGGCGTTCGCGCCGCTTCGCCAGGCGCAGCGGCCCGCTCCCTCTTCCGACCCCGCCGAGGGCGAGGTTCTCGACCGTACTGAGGCCGGGGACGAGTGCCCGGGTCTGGTGGATGAAGTGCATCTCCGGGGCTCTCGCCTCGCCGGGCGAGCCGAGCACGACCTCGCCGGCCTCGGGCCTGTAGACGCCGGCCAGGCACTTGACCAGCGTCGACTTGCCCGATCCGTTCTGGCCGACGATCGCCAGGATCTCCCCGGACCGCAGCTCGAACGAGACGTCGTCGAGAGCTCGCAGCCCGGGGAACTCCTTGCGGAGACCAGATACGGAAAGCAGCCTGGGTCCCATGCGATCGCGGTCCGTCAGGGCTTGACCTTCCAGAGCTTCGCGAAGCGTTCCGCGAATTCCGGATAGGCGGTCCACCCTTTGGACGGGTCGAACGTGATGTCCTTCTGGGTCAGGAACTGCATCGGCATGATCCCGGCCTTCTCGTCCTTGGTCAGCGGCAGGCCCTGCGACTGGCGCAGCGCCATGTCCATCGGGGTCCAGATCTGGACCGGCAGGTCGACGTCGAGGGTCGCTTCGACTTCCCCGTTCTTGATGTATTCGAGGGTCGCCGGATCGGCCGCGAAGCCGACGATGCCGACATCGATGCCGGCCGCCTTGAGCGCCGCCGGGAGGCCGTCGTCGGTCTCCTGGCTGGGGAAGACCGCCTCTTCGGTGTCAGGGTGCGCCTGCAGGTCCGAGACGATGGTGTTCGGGGCCGTGCTGCCGACTTCTTCGGCTTTGATCGCGACGACGCGGACTTCGCACTTCGGGCAGATCTTGCTCAGCTCGGCTTCGAAGGCTTCCTTCTCGACCAAGGTGAAGACGAGTTCCGGGGTTTCGTAGAAGGCGACCTTCGCTTCGTCGCCTTTTTCGACCAGGATCCAATCGGCGAGTAGTCCACCGACCAGCTTCGTCTGGCGCTGGTCGAAGACCGAGCCGCTGAGTCCGTACTTTTCGGGATCCATGATCCCCGACGAGTAGATCTTCGCCCCGTCCTGAAGCATTTCTTCCAGCTGGGGCGCGAAGGTGGCGGGTTCGGCGGCCGGCAGGAGGACCGCTTCCGGCGACTGGCCGATGATCGTCTGGGCGGCCGACTGGATGCTCGAAGCGGTGAGGCCGCCTTTCACGGTCTGGAGCTGGACCCCTGCCGTTTTCGCCGCTCCCTCCCAGGCTTCGGCGATGATCGCGCCCTGCGGCGTGCCGAACTGCAGCTGGCTGATCTTCATCGACGACGACGGTGCTTCTTTCAGCGGTTCGTCGACCGGGAAGCCGGGGCTCGCATGGCCGACGTAGGGCGCGATCTGTTCTTCCGCGGTGGCGACGGCCGCCGAGCCGGAGCCTGAGGCTTCTTCGTTGACCGTGGTTCCTTCTCCGGCCGCCGAGCCGCCTTCGCTGTTGCTGCTCGCCGTCGTGCTCGAGCTGCCGCCTCCGCCGCACCCGGCGACGACGATCAGGGCGAGGACAAGCAGCCCAACCAGGGCGCCGAGCTTTCCACTGAAGCGCATCTATTCCTCCGTTTCACCACCGGACAGGCCGCCGGCACGGCGATCGTCCGTTCCCAGTCGACGATCCTGCTTCAGCCTAACACAGAATTTGCATTTTGCGTAAGACAATAAATATTTTAATCCAACTCAAGGTGCCGGCAGGCGCATGTCCGGAACGGCGTCCGGCTCGAACTCCGCGGCGAACGCGCGGTGGTGGATCTCCTCGGCCGACATCCCGGCGGCGCTCGCCTCGCAGAGCTGGTCGGGATCGACGAACTTGCCGATCGGGTCGGCGACGAAGTCTTGCGAGGTCCGCATCCAGTCGGCCGAGATGGTCCAGTCGCCGAAGTTGTCGCTCTGCAGCTCGACGCTGTTGCCATCGGGGTCGAGGTAGTAGAAGGACATCGTCAGCCCGTGGTCGAGACAGCCGTGCGGCACGTAGCCGGCCGCTTTCAGGGTCCGGTAGCGGGCGAGCAGGTCCTCCAACGAAGCGAACTCGAAGGCGGTGTGGTGAATACCCGCGTGCGGGACCTTCTCCGGATCCTCATGGATGCCCGGGACCGCGACCAGGGCCAGCCGGTGGTTGGCTTCGTCGTTGCTGAGGAAGGCGATCACCTCGTTGCGGAAGTTCGGTCGCAGGCCTGCCGCCAGGCCATACCAAGCAATCATCTCGCCGAGCCTGGTCGTCTTCAGGTTCACGTGATGCAGCACCGGGTGCCGGACCCCGTCATCGCCCACCTCGAGCCCGCCCTCGAGCGCTTCAACTTGCCTCGTCGCCATCGATCAGTCCTCCGTTCCTTTCCCTCGGATCACGATGCTCTCGGCATCGTGAATATGCATTTTACATATTTATCCGCCCTCGCACCCGGTCGACCAGCACCTGCGGATCGATGTCCTCGCCGCAGCCGTCCCAGGCGATGTGCTGGTCGGGTCGCACCAGGAGGAGGTCGGTGCGGTAGCGCTCCTCGAGACCGCGATCGCGCAGATCGACGACGCGCAGCGGCACCCCGCGCCGCGCCGCCGCCGCGGCGATCTCGTCGCTCCGCGCCGTTGCGTCGTTGTCGAACATCAGGAGGCTGAAGCCCTCACCGAGCTCGTCGTAGATCGAGTGACGGGCGGCCAGGAAGACGTGCGGCAGCCGCGCTCCGGCGGGCGGCCCGGCCGCGTGGCGGGGGAGGATCGCCGGCGATTCGTAGGCGATGTCGAGGACCAGGTCCAGAGCATTGAACTCGGCCCACTTGGTCTCCCGGATGCGGTCGTGGGCGCCCCGGCGCGCCGCGTCACCGGCGGCGCCCGGGGCGGCCAGGTCGGGGGCGAGGAGCTCCGGAGCCAGCACTGTCATGTTCTCGATCGCCTCGGCGATCACCCGTTCCTGCACTGGCCGGCGCTCGCTCTCGTAGGTGTCCAGCAGGTCGGACGAGGCCCAGCCGTCGAGGACCGCGGCCAGCTTCCAGCCGAGGTCGATCCCGTCGCCGACCCCGGTGTTGAGGCCGTGGCCGCCGAAAGGCGGGTTGAGGTGGGCGGCGTCGCCGGCCAGGAAGACGCGCCCGACCCGAATGCGGTCGACCAGCTTCATCTGGGCGACCCAGGGGTCGCGAGAGAGGATCTCGATCGCGAGCGGCTCGCCGATCGCCCCCTGGATCAGCCGCTCGCCCTCGCGCTCACCGACCTTTGCCTCGACGCCCATGAAGCCGGCCCACCAGACCTCGCCACCGTCTAGCGACCCAACGATCCCGCTCGCACCGGGGCTGACGATCCAGTACTGGACTGCCGGGCCGTGGGCAACGTGCTCCCAGATGCCCGGCGCCCGGAAGACCATCCCGTAGTTTGGCCTCAGCGCCTGACCGCCGACGTAGCGGGCGCCGATCGCGTCGCGAACGGCGCTGCGCGGGCCATCGCAGCCCAGCACGTAATCGGCCCGCACCTCGGCGGTCCCGCCGTCCTCGCCGCCGATCGTGACCGTGACCCCTTCGGCGTCCTGCTCGAGGTCGGCGACCCGCCGGCCGATGGCAAGCGTGCAGGCGGGGAACTCGCCGACGAATTCGCGCAGGACCTCCTCGAAGACGAACTGCGGCGCCTGCTGGCCGAGCTCTGCGAACCGGTCGCCCTCGGGGACCAGCGCCAGGACACCTTCGAAGCGCGACAGCTCGTACCCGGCCAGCGAGGTGCAGAAGACGATGTCCTGCGACCACGAGGTCGGCAACGGACTGCGCTCGCGCAGGCGATCGGCCAGGCCCCAGCGCCGCATGTGCTCCATCGTGCGGGCGCTCAGCGTCTTGCAGCGCGGCCGCGCGTGGGAGACCTCGGCGCGTGGCTCGATCACCAGCGTGTCGACCCCGCGGCGGCCGAGCTCGATCGCCGCGGCGAGGCCGACCGGTCCGCCCCCCGCGACCAGCACCCTGGTCCGGGGCGGCAGGCCACCGAGTCCAGCGGCGCTCACGCCACCCGCCTAGCTGCCGGCCGCGACGCTCGGGACGCGGTCCTCGACGAACTCCTGGCGGATCCTGCCGATGCCGGGAATCGCGCTCTCCAGCACGTCGCCCGGGGAGAGGAAGCGCGGCGGATCCATCGTCGCGCCGATCCCGGCCGGGGTGCCGGTGAGGATCAGGTCGCCGGGCATCAGTTCCGTTGCCTCGGACAGGTACTCGATCAGTTCCGACACCGAGAAGATGAATTCCGAGGTGCGCCCGTGCTGGACCTCCTCTCCGTTCACCGTGCAGCTCAGCTCGAGGTCGTCGGGATCCTCGAACTCGTCGGCCGTGACCAGGTAGGGGCCGGTCGGGCAGAAGCCGGGCAGCGACTTGCCGAGCGTGAATTGTGGCTGCTCCCTGGGGCGGAGCTGGATGCCGCGGTCGGATAGATCTTGGGCGACGGTCAGCCCGGCGACGTGATCCCAGGCTTCGGCGGCGGCGACCCGGCGGGCGCGCCTGCCGATCACGACCGCGAGCTCGACCTCCCAGTCGACGGTGCTGGTCGAGATCGGCACCTGCTCGAAAGGTCCGGCCAGCGAGGCGAAGAGCTTGGCGAAGATGGTCGGATACTCGGGCATCTCGGCACCGGTCTCCTCGATGTGGCCGGCGTAGTTGAAGCCGACCCCGAAGGCGGTCCGGGCCGTCGGTGAGGGCGGGCCGAGCAGCGAATCGTCGATCTCGACATCGCCCGGCGTCCGGTTCGAGGCCGCCCACTCGTGCACCTCGGACCAGCGCTCGAGCGCCTCGTCAGGTGACGAGGGGAGGGCACCGTCGGTGGCGCGCTCGACGTCCACCCCGCGTCCGTCCTCGGTGACCAGGGTCAAGCGGCCATCGTGATTCGCAAAGCGCATACATCTCCCTCCGTCTTCGGGCTATATCGAAAGTGCAATATACATATTCGCTAGGAAACGGGGAGGTATTCGCCGTCGCCACCGATATCCGCGTGGCCGCCGCCTGTCCGACAATCGCCCCGAACCTCCGCGATCGGGCGGGCCGCCCCGATCGGGAGGCGGAACGCCCTAACGCGAGCTCTTCGGGGAAGCGCCGACCTTGGCCGTCGCTTCGTAATGCGCAGCGTTGTCTTTGAGGTGCTGCGTCATCAGTTTGCGTGCGCCGCGCGCGTCGTGTCTGCGCAGGGCCAGGGCGATCGCTTCGTGCTGCCCGTGGGCGCTGGCGGAGTAGGCAGGGTCCGGTTCGGTCGCCGCTTCCAGCTGGATGTAAGCCTCGAAGGCGTCGCGCAGCGACTCGACGATCTCGGCCAGGCGCGGTCGGCGTGCGGCCTCGTAGATCAGCCGATGGAATTCGCGGTTCAGCTCTTGGTAGGCGGGCGATCCGCGGTTTGCCCGCATCGCCTCGACGATCTCGTCGAGGCGATCCAACTCGCGGTCGTCGATCGCCCGCGCCGCGTGCTCGGTGGCCTTCGCCTCCAGCATTATTCGCAGCTCGTAGTTTTCGTGCACGTCGTCGACGGTCGGCAGGAAGACGACCGCGCCGCGCTGCGGGTCGTAACGGACCAGACCCTGGCGCGAGAGCGCGCCGAGCGCCTCGCGAACCGGGGTAGTGCTGACCCCGAACCGTTCGGCCAACTCGACCTGCCGCAGCCGGTCGCCAGGGGGGAGCTCGCCGGAGAGGATCATCCGCCGCAGCTCCTGCTCGACGGCCGACGCCCGGGTCGGGCCGACACTGACTCCGTTGCTCACGACCGCCCCCGCGAGGTGTTCGACATTTTCGACATCGGACGATGGAGTTTATGGACAGGGGTGGCGGAACTCGCCTCCACCGCCGTCTCTGTCCCCTGCTCGTTCACTCCTACGCATGTTAATACAAATGTATATTTTGCATAGGTCCAGCGTGCGTGGCTAAGTGTCGTTGGGGACAGCCTCGGTCGCCTCCACCTCCTCGATCTCCAGCGAGGTTGACACCTCGAAGGCGCCTTCAAGGCTCCGGGAGACCGCGCAGGCGCGATGGTGAACGGCGTGGGCGCGCTCGATCCTCGTCCGATCCTCCGGCCGCGTGCCTCGCAACCGATAGCGGACCTCGACCGCCTCGATCATCGGCACCCGATCCTTGACGACGATCAGACCGGTCGCCTCAGTGCCCAGCTGCTGGGGCTCGATGGAAACGCCCCGCGCCGCCAGCGCTCGTCTGAACGTTCCGGCGAGACAAGCGGCGAGAGCGCCCACCACGTAGTCAAGGGTGCTGGGCCGCGGGGTCGCGCCCTCGGCTCCGAAAAAGGATGCAAGCTCGTCATGCATGCCCATCGGCACCGCCGCCTTCTCCGCCGGGAGCGTCACCAGCTTGTCGGGCGAGTCGGTCAGTTCGACCCGCACCTCGGTGCGCATCAGGATCTCCCCCGTCGTGCCGGCGCTTTCGGCCACCTAACCCGCCTCCTCAGCCGACGACGCGGAAGCTTCGGATCGCCTCCGTGGTCGGCAGGTCCACATTCACGGCGTCGACACAGGCGGCGATCGCGTCGAGACGGCGCGCCTCGGCCTTCGCCGACGCGTCCGGCGTCCCCGGGAATCCCTGCTGCTCGTAGGAGCCCCTGACGATGATCGGGTCCAGCCGGATCCAGGCGTCGAAGCCATCGCCCTCGTGACGGGGCCGAAGCGAGACAGCGGCGATCATCCGCCACTGCGAGCGCAGCATCGCGGCGATCGCCGGCCGGCGCGCTTCCCGACCGGCGGCCGCGACCTCGGTCGCCCCACTCACAGCGCCACCCGCAGCGGCGACTCGAGCAGCTCGCGAATCGCGCCGAGGAATTCGGCGGCCTCGGCCCCGTAGAGGATCCGATGGTCGCAGCTGAGCGTCAGGGTCATCAGGCCCGAGTCGACGATCTCGCCGTCCTCGTCGCGCCGCAGCACGGTCCGCGTCTTGCCCACCCCGAGGATCGCCGCCTGCGGTGGGTTGATCACCGGGTAGATCGCGGTCATCCCGAACATCCCGAGGTTCGAGACGGTGAAGGTGCCGCCCGCCAGCTCCGGGGGAGTCACCTCGCCCCCGCGGACCCGCGCGACCAGCCGCCGTGAGTCACGACCGATCTCTCCGAGCGATTTCTTGTCGGCGTCGAAGATCGTCGGCACGACCAGAGCATCGTCGGCCGCCACCGCCATGCCGACGTTGACCCGGTCGTGCAGCTCGAAGGCGCCGCCGACATAGGAGCCGTTGGCTTTCGGGTGCTTGCGCAGGGCGAGCGCCGCCGCCCGCACGATCAGGTCGTTGAAGGACGGCACCGGACCCTCGCCCGCGATCCGCTTCAACTCGGCGCGCAGCCGGATCGCCGCGTCCATCCGCACCTCGGTCTCGACCTGGAAGTGGGGCACGGTCGCCTTCGCCTCGGCCATCCGCCGCGCGATCACCGCCTGTAGGCGCGAGAGCTCGACCGTGCTCGACCCGCCCTTCGCCGTCTCGGGACTCGCGGCCGCACCGGCGCCGATGTCTCCTTCCGGCGCCGGCGCCGCCGCGGGGGTGGTTTCCGTGGCAGTGGGAATCTCGACTCCGGCGGCGGCCAGCACGTCGGCCTTGACCACACGGCCGCCGACGCCGCTGCCGGCGATCGAGTCGATCGCGACCCCGTGGGTCTGGGCGAGACGACGTGCGAGCGGCGTGCTCCGACGGGTGTCGCCGGCGACGGGCTCGCTCGCTGCCGGCGTGGGCGTCGAGGGGACCGCCGCCGGGGCCGGCATCGGGACGTCGGCTTCGCTCGAAGCAGGCGCCGAGGGCTCGCCGCCGAGCCGGGCGATCGGCGTACCGACCGCGACGGTCTCTCCCTCCTCGACCAGGATCTCGAGCGCGCCCGAGGCCTCCGCCTCGACGGTCATGTTCGCCTTGTCGGTCTCGACCTCGAGCAGGTCCTGGCCCGCCGCCACCGAGGAGCCCGGGGCGGCCAGCCAGGAGAGGATCGTCCCCTCCTCCATCGAGTCGGAGAGCTTCGGCATCAAGACCTCGGTTGCGGTGGCGATACTCATCGTGCTCCTTCAGTGCGGGTCAGGGCAGTAGGTCGGCGGCAGCGCCGACGATCGTCTCGGCGTCGATGCCGAAGTGGCGATAGAGGTCGTCGACGTCCCCGGACTGGCCGAAGGTGTCGACGCCCAGCGGCGCGAGCGCGGTGTCGTTGACGGCGGAGAGGAACGCGAGCGCGTGCGGGTGGCCGTCCAGGACGCTCACCAGCGGCGCGGCCCGCTCGGCCGGGAAGATGCTCGCGAGGATCCCCGGGTCGCCGGCGCCGAGGCCCTGGCGGGCACGCAGCGCGCGGAAGACGAGGTCGGCCGAGGTGAGGACGACGAGGTCGGCGGCGACGCCGGCGGCGTTCAGCTCGTCGTGCGCGGCACAGACCTCCGGCACGGTTACGCCCATCGCGACCAGGGTCACCTGCGGGGGACCCCCGGCGGCGGCGCGGAGGAGGTAGCCGCCGCCGAGGGCGCCTCGGCGGCGCAGCTCCCTCGACTCGGGGTCGTCGGGGACGGCCGCCAAGGCTTGGTCGATCGGGCGGGTCGAGAGCCGGAAGTAGGCGGACTCGCCGCCGGGGCGGCCGAGCCTGCCGAGGGCGTCCAGCAGCGCCCACTCGAGGTCCTGGCCGAAGGCCGGCTCCCAGGCGACGCAGCCCGGTTGGCCGATGCCGACCGAGGGGGTCGAGATCGACTGGTGAGCGCCCCCCTCGGGGGCGAGCGTGACGCCCGACGGGGTGCCGACCAGGATCGACTGCCCGCCCGCGTAGATGCCGAAGCTCCAGGGCTCGAGCGCGCGGTTGACGAAGGGGTCGTAGATCGTGCCGATCGGCAGCAGCGGCTGGCCGTCGCGCGACCAGGTCGCGCCGAGCTCGCCGAGCAGGCTCACCAGGTTGACCTCGGCGATCCCGAGCTCGATGTGGCGGCCCCGCTCGTTCTCGCGCCAGCGGACCAGGGTGTTGGTGTCGTCGGCGAACCAGTCGACGCGCTCGCGCGGATTCCAGATCCCGGCGTGGTTGATCCAGCCGCCGAGGTTGGTCGAGGTGCCGACGTCGGGGCTGACCGTGACCACGCGCTCGGCGACCTCCGGCACCTGGTGGCCGAGGTCGACGAAGAAGCGGCCGAAGGCCTGCTGGGTCGAGGCCTTGCCGCGGTGGGTGCGGCCGACGTCGACGGGGACGGCAGGCGGCGTCGCCGGCTCGACCGGGTCGCGGTGGAGGTCCTCCGCGGTCGCGGCGCAGAGCGCGGCCTCGGGCGAGTCCTCGGGGAAGAGCGCCCAGGGATCGGAGGCGTCGGCGCCGAGCCCATCGGCGAGCTCCTCCCACTCCTCGACCGAGAGCAGCGCCGAGTGGTTGGCGGGGTGCCCTTCGGTGGCGAGCCCGCGAGCCTTGATCGTGTAGGCGAAGACGACCGAGGGGCGCTCGTCGGCATCGCAGGCGCGGAAGGCCTCGATCAGGTCGACCAGGTCGTGGCCGCCGAGATCGCGGATCGCGCGACCCAGTTCGGCGTCGTCGAGCTCGGCGACCAGCTGCTCGAGGTCGCGACGACCGCGCCCGGTCCCGGGCAGTCGCTCGCGCAGCTCGGCGACGTCGCCACGCAACATTCGCTGGTACTCCTCGTTCGGCATCCCGTCGATCCGCCGGCGCAGCGCCTCTCCCCCTTTGCGCCCGAACAGCTCGCGCAGGAAGCGGCCGTACTTGACCACGACGGTGTGCCAGCCGGCGGCCTCGAACATGGACTGGATCCGGCCGGCGGCGATGTCGGGGACGATCCGGTCGAGCGACTGCCGGTTCAGGTCGACCACCCACATCAGCTCGCCGAGGGCGGGCACCATCGGGTCGACCAGCGCCTCCCAGATCGCGCCCTCGTCGAGCTCGGCATCGCCGATCAGGGCGATCTCGCGACCGGCCCGCGGCGCCTCGAAGTGGTCGGCGACGTAGCGGTTGGCGATCGCGCTCCAGATCGTCGCCGTCGCGCCGATTCCGACCGAGCCGGTGGAGAAGTCGACCGGGTCGGGGTCCTTGATCCGGCTCGGGTAGCTCTGCAGGCCGCCGAAGGCGCGCAACTCGGTCAGGTAGGCGGCGTCGAGCTCGCCGAGCAGGAAGTTGATCGCGTGCAGAACCGGGGCGGCGTGCGGCTTCACCGAGACGCGGTCGGCCGCCGCCAGATGCTCGAACCAGAGCGCGGTCATGATCCCGACCATCGAGGCCGAGGAGGCCTGGTGGCCGCCGACCTTCACCCCGGAGGGCGTCTCACGCACCTTGTTGGCGTGGTGGATGATCGAGGTGGCCAGCCAGAGGACGCGGTCCTGGATATGACCGAGCAGTTCCTGGTCGACCGCGGCGGGACCGTCCGCCAACTTCGCGCGCGACTGCGTCATAGTGCGAAATTAAGAGAAGAAGCCGATTGACGCCACTCTCTGGCGTTCAAAGGCGCAAAAGTCCTTTGATATCTCCATTTCCATGGAGATTGACTTACGATACTTCCGCATGGAAGACGACCTGGCCCTCGATGGCACCGATCTTGAAATCATCGAACTGCTGGTCCGCGACGGTCGGCGCACGCTCGCCGATATCGGCAAGGTCGTCAGCCTGTCGGCGCCGGCGGTCAAACGACGGCTCGATCGGCTGATCGAGATCGGCGTGATCACCGGGTTCACCGCGGTGCTGAACCACAAGAAGCTCGGTCGCCCGATCGAGGCGTTCGCGGAGCTCAGGTTCGCCGGCAAAACCAAGGTCGCCGACATCGCCGGCGTCGCCCGTGACCTTCCCGAGGTCGATGCCGTCTACACGACCGCCGGAGACCCTGACGCGCTGGCCCACCTGCGGGTTCGCGACGTTGCCGATCTGACCCGCGTGATCGACCTTCTCCGGCGGACCGGCCGCATCACCGGGACGAAGACCTTGATGGTGCTCGGCACCGAAACCAAGGCCGATGTCTCGCATCTCAGCCAAAGTAGAAACCACCGTTGATGTCGAGGTGGGCGGTCACGACCGCGACCTTCCCGTCCAGACCCAGATTCATCTGAACACCGCGGGCACGCCGCCGGCCGCCACGTGACCGCGGATCTCCCCGAGCTTCTCGATTCGCAGCACCACCTCGTCGCCGGCCTTCAACCACGGGTAGCGGCTTTCGCCGTGCACCGCCGCGAGCTCCATGATCGAGCCCGTGCCGACGGTCCCGGTCCCGATGACGTCGCCGGTCCGCAGTTCGGTTCCGCGCGAGGCGAAGACGAGCAGCTGAGACATGGCCCAGTAGATCGAGCTCCAGTTTCCGGCGCTGCACCTCGCACCGTTGACCGACGCGGTCATCTCCAGGTCATATCCGCGCTCGGCGCGATCGCTTTCCAGCTCGTCAGGCGTCACGAGGAACGGCCCGAGACTGGTCGCGGTGTCCTTGCCCTTGGCCGGGCCGGTGCCCATCGGGCCCTCCTTCGCCTGAAGATCCCGGGCGCTCCAGTCGCAAAGCATGGTGTATCCGGCAACGTGCTCCTCGGCGTCCTCGAGGGTGAGATCCCGGCCGGGCCTGCCGATGATCGCTGCCAACTCCAACTCGAAATCGAACTGCTCCGAGCCCGGTGCGACGGGGACCTCCTCGTCGGGCCCGATGATCGCCGCTGGATTCGAGAAGTAGAAGCATGGCTGCTCGTAGAAGACCGGCTCGACCTCCAGGCCGAGTCCCTCACGCGTGTCCTTGTAGTGGTTGTCGAAGGCCATGAAGTCCCTGACCGAGGGCGGCCTCGGGATCGGCGCCATCAGCTCGACCTCGTCGACCGCGACAGACTCGAAGGGGGCATTCTTCGCCCACTCGGCCGCAACGGGCAGCGGCATGCCCTCCCCCGAGATCAGCTCGATGAGGGAGACACCCGCGGGAAGAGCCTGGAGCCGTGCGCCCTCGAGCAGGGCCGCGTGCTCCTGTCCGTCGCGAGCAGATCGATAGGTCGCCCAGCGCATCGTCGATCTCAGTTCCTGGGAGGGATCCCGAGCAGGCGCTCGGATCTCATCCGCCTAGACACCTCGGGCGCGATCGAGTATCGCGCCCGGATCGCCGACGCTGTCCTTGCCACGCCAGGCCACGTGGTGGTCGGGCCGAACGAGTACGAGGTCGGCCTCACAGGCCGAGGCGTAGTCGTCGTTCTCGAATCCGAATACGCGCAGGGGAACGCTGCGCTCAGCCGCGGCACGCTGCAGCGAGGATGTGTCGGCATCGGGCTTGAGGCGCAAAAGCGTGAAGCCCTTGGTCGCGACCTCGTCGAAAAGCGAGTGGCCTGGCTCCAACCAGACATGACGCAGGCGGGCCCCGGGGGAAGCAGAGGGAATGAAGTCGCCGAACGAGGCCTCGGGGGGCTCGGTGCCATCCGGCACGCATACGGGAGAGTTTCGATAGGCGGCGCCGAACTGGGCGCCGAAGCTCGCCAGCTCCTGCCGCTTCAATTCCCTGATCCGCTTCCCGGCCTCCTCGCGAATCGCGTTTCCCTCGGGCCCGGGACGCTCGATTCCGGGCAGTGCCAAGGAGGCCCCTTGGTTCCGAGTGCTCCACTCGGTCAGGTCGCGGATCCAGCGCACGACCGGAACCCGATCCGTCGAGTAACTGTCCAGAAGTCCGGGGCCTCCCCACCCTTCTACGGCGGCCGTCAGCTTCCAGCCGAGATCGGCCGCGTCGCCGATTCCGGTGTTCATACCAAAGCCTCCGTAAGGCGAAATCAGGTGAGCGGACTCTCCGGCCAGGAACACCCTCCCATCCGAGAAGCTGGGGGCCACCAGCGAGCGGATCCAGGTGTTTCCTCCGCCCGCCATCGGGGTCGCTTCGACCTCGGCGCCGACGTTTCGACAGAGCCGCTCGTAGATGACATCCCAGTCGTCGCCGTCCTCGTCCAAGTCCAGCTGTTCGAAGTACTGCACCAGGCCGGAGGAGTTCTGCGGCAGGATGATCGCGCCTCCCTTGTCCTCGTTCGCCATCCACATGAACGCCGCCTTGAAGCCGAACCTCTGCTCGAACAACTCCATGATCTGCGGCGCCTGGACGTACCAGACCGATGCCCGCGCGAGTTTCTCGGTGCCCTCCAGCCGTATCCCCATCTCCCGCCGGACCTGGCTTCGGGCCCCGTCGGCACCGACCAGATAGCGCGATCGCACGGTCTTGGTGTTGCCGTCTGAGTCGAGATACGTCGTCTCCACAAACTCAGGGTGTTCCGCGTAGGACTTGAAGGTGCTGCCAAAGCGGAAGTCCTCCCCGCCGATCGAACGGATCTTCGCCCTGAGACCCTCCTCGATCGACTGTTGCGGGCCGAAATGCGGCGCCGCGGATGACATCGGCAACTCGTCGGCGAAATTCACGACGCCCTCTTCGTGGGAGACCATGTATCCGTTGACGCGCGTGACGAAGCAGACGTCGCGCCGGATGTCTGGACCGACCGGGTTCGCCTCCTCGAGGTGGCGGGTTGCGCCCCACCGTCGAACATGCTCCATCGTCCGGGCGTTGGTCAGATTCGTGCCCGGATGCGGTGGCTCGTCGACGGCCCTCGACTCCAAGACGATCGTCCGCGTGCCGTTCACCGCAAGATCGAGGGCCAGTGCGCTGCCTACCGGCCCGGCACCGACGACGACGACGTCCGCATCAAGCGCATCGCTCCGTCCCACAACGTCAGTCAACGCGATTCCTCCTCATAACCAATTCATGGGCAGGCGCCCGGTCGCGTCCCGGATTCCCGTCCGGGAAGGCGGTCGAGGGACCGCCGTAATATGCATATTGTCATATTTTGGAGAGAGGACGGAGATCGGCAAGGAAGCCGGCGATCGCGTCTGCGACCTCCTGCGGAGCGTCGAGAGTCACGTGGTGGCCGGCGCCTTTGAGGATCTCGAGGCGGGAGTCTGGGATCGCGGCCGCCATCCTCTCCCCCCACGACGCGCGCATGTCGTGCTCTCCCCAGATGATCAAGGTCGGGCACTTGATCTCGGACAAGCGGTCCTCGACCGAGTCGTAGGTGGTCGGGATGCGAGTCGCTCCCGGCATCCCCTCGCGGGGGTGGCTCAGCATGAGCTCGACCTCCTCGGCTGCCCGGTCCGGATTGGCGGCAACCCAACCGGGCGCGTGGTACCACTTCGCCTGCATGGACTCGAGCACGGCCCGGCGTTCCTGGTCATCTCCGTTCGCGAGGAGGAGTCCGAGATCTCTCATCGCGGCCACCACTTCGGGGCTCGGACGGTCGGGGCCGGCGGACATCGTGATCAACGCCTCGACCCTGTCGGGATGACAGATCGCGGCCCGCATGCCGATAGCGCCGCCCTGGGAGAGACCTACGATCGTCGCAGTAGTCGCACCGAGGGAATCGATCAACCGCGGAACGGAGCCGACCAGGTCGGCGACCGTCCAACCCGCGGGATCGAACTCGGTTCCCCCGTGCCCGGGCCAATCCACGGCGACCACGCGCCGATCTTCGGCCAACCGGTCGATCTGGCCGGCAAAGGTCTCCTTTCCCGACAGGGTTCCATGAAAAAGGAGCAGGAGATCGCCTTGCCCCGCCTCGATGAAGCTCCAACGACGGCCGTCGATTTCTAGCTCCCCGTTCTGCATCATCGCTCCTGTCCTCGGAAGATCGTCGGCATGGGAATATGCAATTTATATATGATTGGGTCGAGGGAAGGCCCGGCTTACCGGAATCCGACCGACTACCACGCGTTGAGAGGAGTGGTCCTTGTGACCGTTGACTACCACTCGCATCACGACCCGCCTGCTTACCTCGAGCTCCTCGAGGGTCGAACCCAAAGTCCGCGGGCGAGGCGCAATCCGGACGGAGGCTGGATCTACACCGTCGACGACGACCCGTTCGGCAACGAATGGAGTTGGGGTCCCCGCTTCGAAGACATCGACGAAAACCTCGCGGACATGGATCGCGCGGGGATCGATGTCAGCGTGCTGAGCCCTGCACCGGTCGGCGGAGAGCTGGCCGCGACCGACATCGGATTCGCCAAGGAGGGACTAGGGCTCTTGAACCAGGAGCTTGCGGCGGTCCAGGCTGAACACCCCACCCGCTTCCGCGCGCTCGCGATGCTTCCCCTTCAGGACACCGACTCGTCGATCGAACTGCTCGACACCGCCGTCACCGATCTTGGGATGGCCGGGGTCTGCATACCCGTGAATCTTCAGGGGGCCTCCATTGCTCCGGCCCGACTCATTCCGTTGTACAAGCGGATGGAAGAACTCGGGGTCCCTATCGTTCTTCATCCTTCTCTCCGCTCCACCGTGTTCGAGAGCAGCATCAAACCGTCGAGCGGTTCGGTCGGGCGCCTCTTCGAGGTCGGGCTCGCCTGGGTCTACGACACGAGCATGGCCGTCCTGTCCCTGATCAGCAGCGGCGTATTCGACGAGTGCCCGGAGTTGAAGGTCCTACATCCGCACACGGGCGGCGTGATCCCGTTCATAACGGGAAGGATCCGCGGAGCCCTCTCGGTGCCGAAAACGATGCAGGAATACACGCTGGAAAGGTCCGTCGACGAGTACCTGAATACCAATGTCTACGTCGACATCGCAGCCGGCTCCTCACCCGACATGCTCGCCTTGGCCGTAGACACCTATGGAGCGGATCACATCCTGTTCGGCAGCGACTATCCGTTCTTTCCTCGCAGCAAATACGACGAGCTTCTCGACGAACTCGACGACGAGCTAGCCGAGGGGATCCGCAGCAACACGCTGCCAGGTATCGAAGTCGCCGTCGGTGAGCAGCGTTAGCGCAATACCGGTATCCGGCGGGAGTTGGCTTCAGTCCTCGGGTAGGTTCGCGAAGTCCCGTTTGGCCTTTCGGTACCACCCCATCCCCGCGATCGGGTGCTTCCAGCGGCCCTTCATCTCCGTGAGGGCCGGCTCGTGGGCGGTATCTCCTTCTGCGACCACCTCTTTGAGGTGACGATCCTGCGCCTTGATCACCTCGTTCGCACTCTGTCCGTGGTGGGCGAGGTCGCAGGGACCGCCCAGCTGCCTACACGTCATCGTCTTCATCGATCGCTTCTCCTCTCGCGGATCGCGGCCGGTTCGACCGCGATCTCCTCGTCGGTCATCCGACCTGGTTCGCGACGCTAACCCTGTCGGACGCCGGTCGCTTCTCGATTCCTGACGGATCCGGGGGCTTCGATC
>JBOGYZ010000010.1:0-7538 GCA_050697015.1 Solirubrobacterales bacterium | reverse complement strand
GAGCAGGACAAAATCAAGCGCCTGCTGAAGGGCTCCGACATGGTCTTCGTCGCCGCCGGCGCGGGCGGCGGCACCGGCACCGGCGCCGCCCCGGTGGTCGCCCGCCTCGCCCGCGAGGTCGGTGCGCTCACGGTCGGCATCGTCACCAAGCCGTTCACCTTCGAGGGCAACAAGCGCGCCGGCCAGGCCGCCAAGGGCATCGAGGAACTCGCCGCCGAGGTCGACACGCTGATCGTCGTGCCGAACGACCGGCTGCTCGAGGTCCTCGACCAGCAGACCTCGATGGTCGAGGCCTTCCAGGTCGCCGATGACGTCCTGCGTCAGGGCGTCCAGGGCATCTCCGACCTGGTGACGTTGCCCTCGGTCATCAACCTGGACTTCGCCGACGTGCGGACGATCATGTCCGACGCGGGACGGGCGCTGCTCGGGATCGGCATGGCGCACGGCGAAGGCCGCGCGATCCTCGCCGCGGAGAAAGCGATCTCCTCGCCGCTGCTCGAGACCTCGATGGACGGGGCGCGGGCGATCCTGCTGTCGATCACCGGCGGCGCCGACCTCTCGCTGGTCGAGGTCTCCGAGGCCGCCAAGGTCGTCGGCGAGGCCGCCCACCCGGACGCCAACATCATCTTCGGCGCCAACGTCGACGATGATCTCTCCGACCAGATCTGGGTAACCGTCGTCGCCACCCGCTTCGACGGCCGCGGCGCGCCGCGTCGTCCCGCCGCCCAGGAACCGACGATCCGTCGCACCAAAGACATGGGTCGCGGCCGCCCGCCGGAGACCTCGCGGGGCAGCGGCGACACGCTGGGGATCGACGTCCCCGAGTTCCTGCCCGGCTGAGCGCGTAGCCATGCCCGGCGTCGTCGCGGCGGGGCATCCGGAGAGCGCCGAGGCCGGCGCCGCGATGCTGCGGGCCGGCGGCAATGCCGTCGACGCGGCGGTCGCCGCGGTGCTCGCCTCCTTCGCGGTCGAGTCGCCGCTGACCGGGCTCGGCGCGGGCGGCTTCATGACCGTCCATGCCGGCGGTGAGACGACCCTGCTCGACTTCTTCGTCGCCGCGCCCGGCCTCGACGGTGCGCCGCGCACAGCCGAGCTGGCCCCTGTCGACGTCGTCTTCGACGCCGAGACGGTGCAGACGTTCTACGTCGGCCCGGTCTCCTGCGGGGTGCCGGGGACGCCCGCCGGACTGGTCGAGGCGCTGCGCCGCTTCGGCTCGATGCCGTTGGATGAGCTGGTGAAGCCGGCGATCCGGCTGGCCCGCGAGGGCGTCCCGGTGAACCACGAGCAGGCCTACATCCTCGCGATCCTGGCACCGATCCACGACCGCCTGCCGGGGACGCGCGAGCTCTACGCGCCGGAGGGGCTGACGCTGCGGGAGGGGGAGACGTTCCGCTTCCCGGAGCTCGCCGAGGCGCTCGAACGCTTCGCGGCCGAGGGCGTCGTGCCGTTCTACCGCGGCGAGGTCGCGGCGACGCTGTCGGACTTCGTGGTCGAGCACGGGGGGACCCTCGGCCGTGGCGACCTCGCCGCCTATGCCGCGATCGAGCGCCAACCGGTCCGCGCGCGCTTCCGCGGCACCGAGGTGCTCACCAATCCGACGCCGTCGGCGGGCGGCACGTTGATCGTCTACTCGCTCGACCGCCTCGAGCAGCTCGGTCCGGTCAGCGGTCCCGAGCAGCTGGTCGCCGCGATGGGCGCCGCCAACGAGCACCGCGCCGACCTGCTCGGCTCGACCACCCACATCTCGGCGATCGACGGGGACGGCGTTTGCGTCGCGGTCACCTGCTCGAACGGCTCCGGCTCCGGCGTCCTGGTCCCCGGGACGGGCGTGATCCTCAACAACATGCTGGGCGAGGAGGACCTGAACCCCGGGGGCTTCCACCAGATCCCGGCGGGTGAGCGGGTGCCGTCGATGATGTCGCCGACCGTCGTCCTGCGCGACGGCGAGGTGATCCTGGCGGTCGGCAGCGCGGGCTCCAACCGGATCCGCTCGGCGATCCTGCAGACCGTGGTGCGGGTGGTCGAGCAGGGGATGGACCCGGGGGAGGCGATCGCCGCTCCGCGGTTGCACTTCGAGGCGGGCCTGGTCCAGGCCGAGCCGGGGATCGACGAGGCGGCGCTGGAGCGCCTGGAAGCCCGGTGCATCACCGTCGCCCGCCGTCCCGCGATCAACCTCTTCTTCGGCGGCGTCCAGGCTGTAGCCCGCGATCCCGAGACCGGCGCGCTCAGCGGCGGCGGCGACCCCCGACGCGGCGGCGCCGTCGCCTACGGCTGACCCCCGCGCGCTTTTTCTACTCGTTAGGAGGTAGAGAAAGCGCAGGCTCGGTAAGAATGGGCGGGATGCCGGGTGGGACGGACATCGATTTCGCGGCCGAGGGGCTCCTCGACGACCTCGAGGGCGGCGCGCGCGAGGCCCGGCTCGGGCTGCTCCAGCGGCTGAGTGCCGAAGGCGTCTCGCTGGACGAACTGCGCGACGCGGTCGCCACCGGCCACCTCACCGTGCTCCCGGTTGAGCGCGCCCTCGCCGGCGACGGCCCCCGCTACTCGGCCCGCGAAATCTCGGACAAGGTCGGCCTCGATCTCGACACGCTGCTCGCCTTCCGTGCCGCGCTCGGCATCCCCTACGGCGATGACCTGGACGACCGGGCGGGGACCGAGGACGATCTTGAGGCCGCCAAACGCACGAAGGCGATCCTCGACGTCGGGTTCCCGGTCGAGGAGATGCTCCGCAACGCTCGGGTGGTCGGGATGGCGACGGCTCGGGTCGCCGAAGCCAACCGCGATCTGGTCGTCCGCAACCTCACCAGCCCCGGCGACAACGAGCGCGACCTTGCCGACCGGCTCGTCGGCACGGCCGAGTTCCTGCTTCCGCTGGGGACCGAGTTCCTCTCCTACGCCTTCCAGGCCAACCTGTTGGAGCTGATCAAACGCGACGTGATCGGCGCCGCCGATCTCGCTTCCGGGGACATCGGCGGGGCGGTGGAGCGGACCGTCTGCTTCGCCGACCTGGTCGAGTTCACGAGCCTTGGCGAGGAGATCGCGCCGGAGGAGCTGGGGGCGGTCGTCGGGCATTTCGAGGAGATGGCGACGGCCATCGTGGCCCCGCCAGTGCGCCTGGTGAAGACGATCGGCGACGCGGTGATGCTGGTGTCGCCCGAGGCCGAGCCGCTGGTCGCCCAGTCCCTCGACCTCGTCGCCGCCGCGGCTGCCGAAGGCGACCAGTTCCCGGTCCTGCGCGCCGGCATCGCCACCGGCCCGACCCTGCCGCAGTCGGGCGACTACTACGGTCGCTCGGTCAACCTGGCGAGCCGCGTCACCGGCATCGCCCGGCCCGGGAGCGTTCTCGTCGACACCGCGACCCGCGAGGCCGCCGGAGAGGCCGGCCTCACCTACTCCTTCGCCGGCGAGCGCCGCCTGAAGGGCATCGACGCCCGCCAGAAACTCTTCCGCGTCCGCCGCGAGGGAGACCGGCGCGAAGTCCTCGGCCGCCCCGACCAGTGACCTCGCCTGAGGCGGCGCATCGCTGTGTCCTCGGTCGCTCGGCTCGGGTCACGTACCTGAGTGCGCTCCCCTCTTCTCGCTCCCTGCGTCCTGGCGAGGCTGGCCCACGCCGCCTCAGGTCGTGACCGGTGCACGGAGGTGGGAGACGGTCGCAATTTCGGACAAACCCCGCTCAGGGCGGGGGTGAAAAACGCCGCCGCAGTCCTTACCGTCGTCATGGCGACGGAAACCATTGCATCGCGCAGCGCCAAGACCTGGAATCTGGCGCGACGCCAGCACGGGGTGTTGACCTGGCGAGACCTCCATGACCTCGGATTCGGCGAAAGTGCGATCAGGCACCGGCTCGCGACCGGTCGCCTGCACCGTGTCGGCCGCGGCATCTACGCGGTCGGTCGACCCGGATTGACGCGGGAGGGACGCTGGATGGCGGCGGTTCTCGCTTGCGGGGCGGATGCGGTGCTCAGCCACGGCAGCGCTGCCGCCCTTTGGGGCATCGGACCGGAGTGGCACCTGATCGAGGTAGCTGTGCGGCACCGTAGTTGGCCTCGACGGAGCGGCCTCAAGGTCCGTAGTCGTCCGTCGTTGCCCAGCCAAGACCTCACGGTCCATCGCGGGATTCCCGTCACCACCGTGGCACGCACGATTTTGGATCAGGCGGCGACCCCGATCTCCGACTCCTCGCTCGAGCGCCTCGTGAACGAAGCCGACGCCGCGAGGGGCATCGACCTCGATCTGCCGGCACTGCGCCGATTTTGCGACCGGCGCGGAGGCGAGCCCGGAGTCCGACGCTTGCGCCGCCTGCTCGACCCCGAAACCTTTCGCCTCTCCGACTCCGAGCTCGAGCGCCTCTTTCGCCCGATCGCCATCGCGGCGGGGTTCCCGCAGCCGCTGACCAAAACCGTCGTCAACGGCTACGAAGTCGACTTCTACTGGCCTGGCCTCGCCCTCGTGGTCGAGACGGATTCACTGCGTTACCACCGCAACGCGATCAAGCAGTCCCGCGATCTCGAACGCGATCAGGTCCACACGGCCGCCGGCCTCACGACCCTGCGCTTCACCCACTGGCAGGTCGCCCATGAACCCCGCCACGTCAAGGCGATTCTCGCGGCTACGCGACAGGCTTCCGCGCGCTGACGAGGAGGTTGTAGAAGAGCTCGGCCGGGAGGCGGGGCTCGAGGAACTTGGTGTCGACCTTCTGCAGGGCGATGTAGCTGCGGAAGGCGAAGCGGCGCCAGGCGAAGGGGACGGAGGCGGGCTCGGCGCTCGACTCGACCGTGCGCAGGCCCCAGCCCCAGGCGTTGGCCAGGAGCTCCTCGCCGCCGACGTGGCGGTCGTCGAATTCGGCGCGCTCGAGGAGACGGCGGAGGTCGGCGGGGGCGAAGGCGTGGACGTCGACCTCGCCCTCCAGCGAGTGACCGTCGGACTGGTCGACTTCGGCGACGCGGCGCTCGTGGGCGCCGACGACGCGGCGCCAGACCGGGGCGACGAATAGCCCGGTGCGCTTCGGCAGCGCGGCGAGGCGGTCGCCGTAGCGGGAGGGCTCGCCGGCGAAGACGATCCGCCCGCCCGGCCGCAGCACCCGCTTGAATTCGGCGAAGGCGCGGTCGAGGTCGGGGATGTGGTGGAGGACGGCGTGACCCAGCACCAGGTCGAAGCTCTCGTCGTCGAAGGGCAGCGTCTCCGCCTCGGTGACGACGGTGGTGACGTTCTCGAGCCCGAGGCCCTCGGCGGTGGCCGCCAACTGATCCAGCATCCCCGGCGAGATGTCGGTCGCGGTCAGGTTGCCGATCAGTCCGAGCTGGACGAGGTTCAGCGAGAAGTAACCGGTACCGGAGCCGATCTCGAGCGCGTCCTCGAAGGTGTCTCCGGCCGCGCCACCGAGCGCTTTGACCAGCTTGCCGCGCACCTGATCCTGGCCGATGTCGCCGAAGTCGATGCCCCACTTGGCGTCGTACTCGGACGCCGCCGCGTCGTGGTAGCGCGTGTTGACGTCCTTGATGTGCTCGGGAGTAGCGGTCGGCGAGGCGGGCATGCGGGCGGGACTTTATGGGGTCCGCTGCAATACGGTGCGGCCCCATGACCGAGGAGATCCTGCAGGCAAATCAGCCCGAGGGGGTGCCGCCGCTGCCGCTGACGGGCGAGCGCACGCTTCCCGATGTGCCGGCCGAGAACTACTGGTTCCGGCGCCACCTGGCCGTGTACGAATGGATCGCGGCGCGGGTCGGCGGCCTGCGCGTGGTCGACATGGCGTGCGGGGAGGGGTACGGGTCGGACCTGATGGCGGCGGCCGGAGCGGCAAGCGTGGTCGGCGTCGACGCCAACCCGGAGGCCCACGAGCACGCGCGGCTGCGCTACCAGCGGTCGAACCTCCGCTTCGATCGCAACGCGGTCGAACTCTTCGCCGAGCCCTGCGACGCGGTCGTCTTCCTGCAGACGATCGAGCACGTTCAGGACCCCGGCGGTGTGCTCGAGCACTTCAAGTCGATGATCGGGCCGGACGGCGTCGCCTACGTCTCCACCCCGAACCTGCTGACGCTCGCGCCGGAGGGTGCCGAGAAGTCGGACAATCCCTGGCACGTCAAGGAGTACCGGGCGGCGGAGTTCCGCGAGCTCTGCGAGGCGCACTTCGGCCGGGTCGAGATCCTCGGCCTCTTCCACGCGCGCAAGCTGCGCGTCCACGGCTGGGCGCTGAGGGCGGGCTGGGACAACCTGCACAAGCGGCTGGGACTGACGAAGCCCTTCTACGAACGCTTCACACCGGCGATCGCCGCCTCCGACTTCCGCCTCGCGACCGAGGACCTCGACCGCGCGCTCGACTTCCTTGCCGTCTGCCGGCCCTGAGCAGGCGGGGGCGCGCGAGGTGGGGAGGGGCGCCGCGGCGGGCGGCCCGGCGACCCACGGCGATCTCGCGATCGTCCTGCACTCCCACATGCCCTACGTCGAGGGCTTCGGGACCTACCCGTTCGGCGAGGAGTGGCTCTTCGACGCGGTCGTCCGCTCCTACCTGCCGGTGCTGGAGATCGCGCGGGACCTGACCCTGACCCTGACCCCGGTGCTCGCCGACCAGCTCGAGGACGCGGGGGCGGCGGAGCGGCTGCGGCGCTTCCTCGTCGACTACCGGATCGGCTCGGCGGAAGCGGACCTCGACGACGTCGACGAGGAGCTGCGGCCGGCCTGCGCGGCGGAGCGCGACCGTTATCGGCGCGCCCTGGAGCTGCTCGACGCGGCGGGCGGCAATCCGCTGGTGCCGTTCCAGCGCGCGGCGGGGGAGGGGCGGGTGGCGCTCGCCGCGTCCTCGGCCACCCATGCGCTGCTGCCGCTGCTGGCGACCCGCGCAGGGCTGGCGCTGCAGCTCGACGCCGGGATCCGCTCGCACCGCCGCCGCTTCGGCTGGAACGGCGGCTTCTGGCTGCCGGAGTGCGCCTATGACCCGGGACTCGAGTGGGGGCTGGCGCGCGCGGGCGTCGATTGGTTCTGCGTCGACCAGAGCGCCCACGAGGAGCCGCTCACGGCGCTCCGCCCGGTGGCGACCGCGGCGGGCCCGGTGGCGTTGCCGATCGACTGGGAGGCGATCTCCTGGCTCTGGGCGCTCGACGGCTATCCCTCCGACCCCGACTACGCGGTCTTCGACGGCAAATCGCTGCGCGGGATGCGGCTCTGGCGGATCGGCGGCGGAGCGTATGACCCGGCGGCGGCCGCGGCGGCGGCGCGGCGCCAGGCGGAGGAGTTCCTTGGCGCGATCGGGGCGCGCCTGCGCGACTACGCGGCGGACCGCGGGCGACGGGGCCTCGTCACCTTCGCGATCGACACCGAGCTGCTCGGCCACTGGTGGTCGGAGGGCCCGCTCTGGCTCGCCGCAGTGCTGGAGGGAGCCGCCGCGGCGGGGGTGCGGCTGGTGACCGTCCCACGGGCGCTCGAAGACCACCAGCCGGAGCCGCGCCCCCTGCGCCGGGCCAGCTGGGGCGAGGACAAGGACTTCTCCACCTGGGACTCGCCGCCGGTGGCGGATCTGGCGTGGGCGACGCGGCGGCTGGAGC
>JBOGYZ010000009.1:0-2261 GCA_050697015.1 Solirubrobacterales bacterium | reverse complement strand
CATCAACCGCGGGGGAACGCCACCTTTTCGTGGACGACCTGGCTGACCAGGCCGGCGTAGAGGGCGGCACCTTTCGGGGTCAGGTGGATGCCGTCCCAGAACAGGCTTTCGCCGCCTTCTTCGGCCGCTTCGGCCCAGGGGATTTCGGTGGTGTGGTGCCAGTCCTCGGCGGCTTCGGCGATCGCTGCGTTCGACTCGTCCTGCCACGACACCGGGGCGTGGTCTGAGACCAGGAAGAGCTGGCCGACGTTCGTCGTCGCGGCGCGCAACGCTTCCATGTCTTCGCCGTAGAGCGGGCCGTTGTTGCCCCACTGGATGACCATCGCCGCCGGGTGGTGCCCGCCGCGCTTGATCTTCCTGATGATCTTGAGGAATTCGTCGGCCTGGCGGCCGACCTTGGCGTCCATCGAGAAGCCCGGCCCGAGCCGCTTCGCGAGCTTGTCCTCGGCGCCGATCATCACCGAGTCGCCGAGCATCACGATCCGCGGCCAGTGCCTCGAGGGAGGAAGCGGTTCGTGATGGCGGGCAGCGTGGCGCGCGGGTTCATGGGGTTCGCCCGCGGCGTGGGCCGGCGGAGCAGCCGTCGCCGGCCGGCGGTCCGGTTTCGTCCGCGCCGCGACGTGGACCGAGGTCGCGCTCGAGGCGGCTTCCGCCGAGGCCGAGGCGCCGTCGCCCGCCTTCACGATGCCGCTCCAGCCGACCACCAGGATCACGCCGAGCACCGCGACGATCAGGGCCGGGCGCGCCACCTTCAGCCAGCCCTCGGGCATCTTCGGCAGCTTCGCCTTGCCGTTGAAGGGCAGCTCGACGAAGCGGTAGGAGAGGTCGGCGAGGGCGAGGCAGGCGAGCAGTTGCAGCGGGATGAGGATCCCGCGGGGGAGGTCGATGTCCACGCCCGGGCGGGTCATCGCCAGCACCGGCCAGTGCCAGAGGTAGAAGCTGTAGCTGCGCAGGCCGAGCCAGAGCAAGGCGGGGCGGCCGACGATGCCGCCGAGACGCGCCGCCGGATGGGCCATCGCGGCGAGCAGGACCGCCGTGGCGATCGCGATCCAGGCATAGCCGCCGTGCCAGAGCGCCAGGTCGTAGTCGTGGACGTGGGCGAAGCTGAGGATCAGGTAGCCGAGGGCGACGACGCCCAGCGCGTCGAGGATCGGGCCGACCAGCGGGCCGAAGGACTTGTGGGTGCGGAGCTGGACTGGGCTCCAGACCATCGCCAGCGCGACCCCCGCGAGCAGGCCGACGGCGTGGGTGTCGGTGCCGTAGTAGATGCGCGAGGCGTCGTGGCCGGGGTCGAAGAGGATCCAGGCGAGGACGACCGAGCCGACCGCCCCGGCGAGCACGCCGAGCAGGAGCCGGCCGCGGCCGAAGAGCTTCATCCCGGCGGCGAAGATCAGCGGCCAGAAGAGGTAGAACTGCTCCTCCACCGAGAGCGACCAGAGGTGGGTGAAGAGCGACGGGCGCCCGAACCCTTCGAAGTAAGAATTTTGCTCGTAGATGAAGTGCCAGTTGGCGAAGTAGAAGAGGGAGGAGAGCGCGTCGCCGCGGATCTCGTCGATCTTGGCGGGCTCGGCGATCGCCGAGACGATCATCGCCACGGCGATCAGCACGCCGACCGCGGGGAGAAGGCGGCGCGCCCGCCGCAGCCAGAAGCGGCCGAGCGCGATGTGGTCGGTGGAGCGGAACTCGCGCAGCAGCAGCGAGGTGATCAGGTAGCCGCTGATGACGAAGAAGACGTCGACGCCGAGGAAGCCGCCGGGCACCCAGTCGAGGCCCGCGTGGTAGCCGAAGACGGCGAGCACCGCCAGTGCCCGCATCGCATCGATCCCCGGCATGTAGGGGAAGCGGCTGTCCTTCGGCCTACTCATCCTGCCTCGCCCTGCATAATCGCGGACGTGGCCCCTTCGACCATCGAGAAACCACGCGTCGCCGGCCCAGGTTCAGGCCTGGGCGGGAACTGGCGGGTGATCGTCCGCAACGACAACCACAACACCTTCGACCACGTCGCCCAGACTCTTGCCTCGGTCCTGCCCGGCGTCAGCGTCGAGCAGGGCTACCGGATCGCCGACCAGATCCACAATTCCGGCCAGGCGATCGTCTGGACCGGTCCCCGCGAGCCCGCCGAGCACTACTGGGAGCAGCTGGAGCTCGCCGGCCTCACCATGGCCCCGCTCGAGCGGGGCTAGGGGGTTTGATTCCGGGGCGGCGCGCCCGCCGCCCTCCGCGACGCGCTCGCCTTGCGCCCGTCCGAGCAGCGTCCCGGG
>JBOGYZ010000008.1:0-8572 GCA_050697015.1 Solirubrobacterales bacterium | reverse complement strand
GCCACGAGACGCCCGGGACGCATCTCGGACGGGCGCGACGGCCGGGAGCACGGCCGTCCCCGCCGCCTGGCCCCGGGACTCGACCGCCTACCCCTCTTCCGCCGCGAGCTCCGACGCCGCTTCGCGCAAGGCCTGGTCGAGTGGCGTGCGCTCGCGTGCGGGGAGCGCTTCCATGCCGCTCGGGTCGGTGACCACGGTCTCGTGTGAGAGGCCCTCGATCAGCGGTCGGGCGACGCCGGTGTCGACCGGGGTGACGAGGCCGACCCAGAGCGAGGAGAGGTGCGGCGTCAGGACCGGGACCGTGACCCGCAGCGGCCGGCGGCGGTCGAGTGCCTTGGCGAGCTCGTCGATCATGCCACCGTAGGTGGTGATGTCGGGGCCGCCGATCTGCAGCTCGCGGTCGAGAGGCGCGGAGAGGTCGGTCGCCGCGGCGAGGTCGGTGACCACGTCCTTGGCGGCGATCGGCTGGGTGCGAACCGTCGTCCACTTCGGCGTCACCATCGCCGGCAGGCGGCGTACGAGGTAGTAGACGGTGAGGAAGGACTCGCTGCCGGCGCCCATGACCGCGGCGGCGCGGTAGTAGGCGACCGGGACCTCGCCGGCCTGGAGGGTGACCGCAGTCGTGTGGCGGCTGTTCAGGTGTTCGGAGCCGGCGCCGAGCCCGCCCAGGTAGACGATCCGCTTCACGTCTGCCGCCGCGGCCGCCGCGGCGAAGTTCCGCGCCCCGTCCTGATCGCGGGAGGCGAAGTCGTGGTCGCCGCCCCGCCCCATCGAGTGGACGAGGTAGTAGGCGACCTCGACGCCCTCCAGCGCCGGGCCGAGGGTGTCGGGATCGAGCACGTCGGCGCGGCGCACCTCGCAGCCCGCCGCGGCAAGATCCTCGGCCTTCTCCGGCGAGCGTGCCAGCGCCACGACGTCCTTCCCACCTTCGGCCAGGCGGCGCGCCAGCAGCCCGCCGACGTATCCAGTGCTTCCGAGAACCGCGATCACGGACCTCAGGTGCCCGATCGGGTCGAACCTAAAAGATCGGCTCAACCGTAGCGCTCGGCGCCGCCCGCAATCTCTCTCAACTTGGAGCGATCGTGGGTCGCCTGCACGCGGCGGACGGTGCCGGAGCGGGAGCGCATCACCAGCGATTCGGTGGTCGCGCCTTTGCCGCGATAGCGGACGCCCTGCAGGACGTCGCCGTCGGTGACGCCGGTGGCGGAGAAGAAGACGTCCTCGCCGGAGCAGAGGTCGTTCGCTGTGAGGATCTGGTCGAGGTCGTAGCCGGCGTCGACCGCGGCGCTCCGCTCCTCGTCGTTGCGCGGCCAGAGCCGTCCCAGCAGCTGGCCGCCCATCGACTTCAGCGCCGCCGCGGAGAGCACGCCCTCGGGGGTCCCGCCGATCCCCCAGAGGAGGTCGACCGGGGAGCGCTCGGACACCGCCAGAAGCGCCGCCGAGACGTCGCCGTCGGTGATCAGGCGGATGCGGGCGCCGGCATCGCGGATTTCCTTGATCTGCTCCTCATGGCGAGGCCGGTCGAGAACCACGACGATCACGTCGCCGATCGAGCCGCCGCGGCGCTCGGCGACCAGCTTGCAGGTCTCCACCAGCGGCCGGTCGAGGTCGAGCAGGTCGGCGATGTCTTCGCCGCCGGCGAGCTTTTCCATGTAGACGCAGGGGCCGGGATCGAACATCGAGCCGCGCTCGGCCAGCGCGATCACCGCCAGGGCGCTCGGCATCCCGAGGGCGCAGAGGCGCGTCCCCTCCAGCGGGTCGACCGCGATGTCGACCTGGGGCGGGCTGCCGTCGCCGATGTTCTCGCCGTTGAAGAGCATCGGGGCTTCGTCCTTCTCCCCCTCGCCGATGACGACGACGCCGTCCATCGAGACCGAGTCGAGGACGAAGCGCATCGCGTCGACCGCGGCGCCGTCGGCGGCGATCTTGTCGCCCCGTCCCACCCAGCGGGCAGCGGCGAGTGCGGCGGCCTCGGTGACGCGGACGAGCTCCAGCGCGAGGTTGCGATCCGGCTTTGCCTGGTCGGGCGACGGCATCGAGGCGAGGACCCTATAAGGTCGCGAGCAATGGAGGGACGCTGGGGTCTGACGCTGCCGCTGAGCGGGGTGCCGCTCGCCGAGCACGGCGAGTACGTGAAGCGCGCCGAGGCGGCGGGCTACACCGACCTCTGGACCGGTGAGACGGCGGGGCCGGACGGCTTCACGCCGCTGGCGCTGAGCGCCGCCTGGACGGAGCGGATGCGGCTCGGGACGGGGATCGTCGGCGTCTTCCAGCGCGGGCCGGCGCTGCTCGCCCAGGAGGCGGCGGCGCTCGCCGACGCCTCGGAAGGGCGCTTCGTCCTCGGCATCGGATCCTCCTCGGACCGGATCATCGAAGGCTGGAACGGGATCCCCTTCGAGCGCCCACTCTCCAAGGTCCGCGATACCCTCGAATTCCTCCGAGTCGCCTTGGCCGGCGAGCGCACGGAGACCCGCTTCAAGCTCGAAACGAAGCCGCGGCACGAGGTGCCGATAGTCCTCGCCGCCCTGCGCGGCAAGATGCTCCAGCTGGCGGTCGAGAAGGCCGACGGCGCCTTCACCAACTTCCTCCCGCTCGACGGCCTTCCTCAGGTGGTCGAGGGGGTCAAGGGAGCGCCGGAGGGCTTCGAGCTCCTCTGCCGCTTCTTCCTCCTCCCCGGCCCGCGCGAGGAGGTCGAGCCGCTCGCCCGCTTCATGTTCTCCACCTACATCACCGTCCCGGTCTACACCGAGTTCTACCGGTGGCTCGGGTGGGGCGAGAAGATCCAGCCGATGCTAGACGCCTGGAACGCCCGCGACCGCGAGAAGGCCGCCGCCGAAGCACCCTGGGAGGCGATCGAGCAGATGTTCATCTTCGGCACCCCCGAGGAGATGAAGGAGCGCCTCGAGCAGTTCGTCGCCGGCGGCATCACCACCCCGATCCTCACCCCCGTCGTCCCGCCCGAGCAGCTGGCCGACGCGATCGACGCCCTCGCCCGCTAGCTAGGCGAGTTTCGCCAGGCTCAGGGCGTAGTCCTCAGCGGGGTCGGTGAACCAGTGGGCCATCGATAGGCCGGTGCCGGCGTAGGACTCCTCGAGGCGGGGGCGGGTGAACTTGGTGGAGATCTCGGTGCGGAGGATCTCGCCGGCGTGGAAGTGGACGGTCAGGTCGAGTGTCCCCAGGCGGACGTCCTGCTCGGCCATGGACCGGAGGCCGATGTCGATCCACTCGTGCACGGCGTCGAAGCCGGCGACGTGCTCGAAGGCGTCGGGGTCGAAGTCCCCGCCCAGCTCGCGGTTCAGCACGCAGAGGACGTTTTTGTTGAATTCAGCGGTGACCCCGGCCGGATCGTCGTAGGCGAGCTCCATGCGCGCGGTGTCCTTGACCAGGTCGGTGCCGAGCAGCAGGTGGTCGCCGGTGTCGAGAAGGCTGCAGATGCGGGTGAGGAAGGCGGCGCGCTCGTCGGGGTAGAGGTTGCCGATCGTGCCGCCGAGGAAGGCGATCAGACGGGGCCCGGCCTCGCTCGTAGTCGGCGTGCGCTCCAGATGGGCCTCGAAATCGCAGACCAGCCCGTGGACGTCGAGCCCGGGGTACTCCTCGACCAGCGCCGATGCCGTTTCGCGGGTGATCTCCTCGGAGATGTCGACCGGGACGTAGGTCCGCAGGCTGCCGGCGTCGCGCATCGCGTCCAGCAGGTGGCGGGTCTTCGACGCCGAGCCGGAACCGAGCTCGATCAGGGTCGCCGGGTTCCCCGCGGCGGCGACGATCTCGGCCGAGCGCTCTTCGAGGATCTGGCGCTCGCGGCGGGTCGGGTAGTACTCCTCCAATTCGGTGATGTCCTCGAAGAGGCGGGAGCCGCGCTCGTCGTAGAAGTACTTCGGCGAGAGCTCCTTCGGCGTGGCGGCGAGGCCCTCGCGCACGTCCCGCTCCATCGCGGCGGCCTGGTCGGCGGGCAGGTGGACGTCGATCGCGATCGTCATGCGGTCTCCTTTGCGACGCGGATGCCGGCGAATATCTGGCGGCGCTGCGGTAGGTCCCAGTTGCGGAAGCTCGGCCGGGCGACGTGCGGGTGGGTCGCCCAGGAGGCGCCGCGCAGGACCTTGTGGGTGTCGCCGAAGAACACCTTCGAGTACTCGTCATAAGGGAAGGCCTCGAAGCCGGGGTAGGCGAGGAAGTCGGAGGAGGTCCACTCCCAGACGCCGCCGACGGCCTCGAGGTGCGGCGCCGCCGCCTCCCACTCGAACTCCGTCGGCAGGCGCTTGCCGGCCCAGCGGGCGAAGGCCTCGGCCTCCTCGTGGGAGACGTGGACGACGGGCCGCGCCGGGTCGACCGGCACGCGGACGCCCATCGCGGTGCGCACCCAGCTCTCGCCGTCGCGCTCCCAGTACATCGGCGGCTCGGAGCCGGTCTCCCCCATGTAGGCGATGTACGTAGCGTTGGTGACCGGGGTTCGATCGATCTCGAAGGACTTCAGCTGCACCTCGTGCCGGGGACGCTCGTTGTCGTAGGCGAAACCACGGGCGGGGGCGCCGATCTCGTAGGTGCCGGCCTCGACGCGGATCGTCCCGCCGCCCTCGGCGAGCGGCGCCGGGGCGAAGGAGGCGGGATCGGCCTCAGCCGGCCGATAGGGCGCGTCGAGCATCTGCAGGAGCTGCAGAATCGTCTCCTGGTGCTGCAGCTCGTGGGCGACGAGCATCTCGTAGACGAAGCCTTCGCGCAGCAGGCGGTCGGGATTGTCCGGGCCGACGTCGACTCCCTCCAGCACGTCGAGCGTCCGGGCACGCACATCCTCGAGGTAGGCGCGGAGTTCCTCGTCCCGCAGGATCGGCAGCTCCCCACGCTCCCGGCGCGGGTTCTCGATCGCGTCGTAGAACTGGCCGAGGTCCCCATGCAGCGGCGGGCGGCCGCCGACTCTCTGCACCAGCCACAGCTCCTCGAAGTTGGCGATGTGGCCGAGGTCCCAGGCCAGCGGACTCAGCAGCTCCGAGTAGACCTTGTTCAGCAGCTCGTCCCCCACCGGCGCGATCAGCGCAATGGTGCGCTCACGCGCCTCAGCGAGGAGCGCCGCGATCGACTGCCGGGTCGGAGGGGTCGTCACCTCGGTGGCGATAAAAGGACCGTACAGGACGGATCCGGCCGGCCCTCAAGTTCGCTCCGGAAGTGCCGATCAACCGTGCAGCATGAGTCTCGTCTCCTTTCTGCGCCGTCTCGAGCTGCTCGCCGCCATCGCGGCATTCCTCGCGTTGCCCGCCTCCGCCTCCGCGCTCAACCTCCACGTCGTCAACGAAAGCGGGCGCCCCGACACTGAAGTTTTCGTCGACATCGCCGCGGACGGCGCATACGAATTCGAAGGCATCCCCGAGAATCACCCGCTGGCCCTGAGCGAAATCCCCGGCCAGGAGGTGACGATCAACAAGTTGATCAGCGGCCGCGTCTACATCTCCTGACCGTGACCCAGCCGGGCCACAGCCCGACCCAGAAACAGGTGCCACTAAAAGTGCTGCGCTGAGCGAGGTACGCTCGGCTGGGCGACCGGGACCAGTCGAGACTCTTTGGCGGAGCGCATGATCGGCTCCGCCCCCTCCTCCATGGAGACGAGAACCGAGTAGATGCGCTCGCCGTTGACGCCGATCTCCCCCCAGTCCTCGACCACCTGGACATCCCACCGGGTGCCGACGGTGGTCAAAACGGCCCATTCGCCGAGCGCGAATTTGGGTTTTCTCTTGGAGGCGGGCATGCGGCGAAGGTATCACCAGGGCTCGGCACAGCCGAGTTCTTCACATCGGGCGGCAAGTACCTCGTCGAAGGTATCCACGAGCGAGCCGAGCGCTTGCCGCCAGTTCGTGCAGTCCTTCAGCTCAAGATCGCGAGGAACCAGTCGTCCCGCCATCTGCTTTCTCTCGACATCTCCGTGAACGATGGCGTTGCGCCATTCACAGAGCCGTTCAAGCTCGGTCTTCCGATGACTGTTCCGTCGGTCGCGTGACTCAACCGCATCCCAGAATCTGAATCCAAAGCGAGCGAAATCCACGCCGAGATTCCTCGCCGTGGGATTCCCTCTATCGAGTCGTAGATCCTGTGCCAGGAGCCCTTCCATCACATCGGCCAGCGCGGGGTCCGACATCTGCGCGACCAGCACCTCGGCCGCCTCCCTGTGCAGGGCCCGACAGAAACGCTGAAAGTGGGCCGCGATCAGCATGGCATAGGCGTAATTGATCTGCGCCGTGAGCCCTCGACGACCGCCTGGAGTGCGATCGACTCTTGCCTGCACCGGCTCGATCTCGTCGAATACCTCACGACAGGCCTCTCGCCACTCGTCCAGTGCCGCGGACATCATCCGGTGCCTTCGGCCTCGGGGTCGCGCCAGACTTCCTTCAGCCACGGTGGGACGACGGCGAAGGTGGCGTGGGAGTCGGCGGCGATCGGCTCGAGGGGGATCAGGTGGACGCGGCGACCGGGGGTGAAGCGGGTGCCGCGCGGCTCTCCGGTGGCGTTGCCGGCGTGGCTGCCGCCGGAGACGAGGAGGAGGCCGGTCTCCGGTCCCCAGCCGTTGGGATGGCGGGCGCCGATGTCTTCGGAGATTTCCTTGAGGACGTCGATGCCCGCGTCCGAGCCCCAGTCGAAGTCTTCTAGGGAGTAGTTGTAGCCATCGTGGCTCGAGGCCCTGGTATCGACAGAGCCGTCCGGGTTGATCCTCACCTGCACCGATTCCCAGTCGTCCTTGTGTTCGCCCGCGTCGCCGACGATCGGCACGCCCCGGAGCGTCGCCGAGTTCGCGTAGAAGAGCCAATACTGGATGTAGAGGCGGCCCGCCCGGTCGCCGGAGCAGTCGATCCCCGCCGCTTCGCTCGCTTCCCGTGCCTCGGCCCGGCAGTCGACCACGTGGACGAAGGCGGTCACCGGCAGCCGTTCGTCGGTGCGGTGGACGAGGCCATCGTCGGGCGCGTCGCCGCAGGTCGTTTCGCGGCAGCGGCGGTAGTCAATCGGGACGGCGCGCGAGGCCGCCTCGAAGCCGATCGTCGGCATGTGCCGCCGCACCAGCCGGCCGATTTCGTCGCCGTAGGTGGCGATCAGGACCGGCTCGTCGCCGCAGCCGTCGGCCAGCTCGACCGCGCAGAGGATGTGCTTGGCGACCGTGCGCCCAAGGTCGACGCCCGGCACCCGCACGCCGATCGCGAGCAGCCCGACCATGAGCAGCGAGACGACGCACACCACCCCGACCCACTCGACCGTCCCCTGCCCGCGCTCGGAAGCCACGGACGCCTAAGTCCTGGCGGGCCGACATACTCCCCCCTTGATGAGGCGTCCTCGGCGGGGAAGTACGCGTGTTGCGGGTGTCATCTTGGTGACGGCCGCGCTTTTGGGGACTGGCTCGCCGGCGACGAGCGCCGCCGCCAAGCACGCGAAGGTGAAGAAGCCAAAGACGCCCGCCGCGGCGACCGCGCCCTTCTGTTCCTCCCCGGTCGTCGACAACTACTGGGCACCGGTCGAAAAACTGCAGCCGATCCCGGCGGTGCCGGAAGGTGGCGTGCTGCCGTTCGCGCCCGTGGGGATGACGCTCGGCGCGACCGGGCCGCAGCGGCTCCTCGTCGGCGGCTCGAACATCGGCTTCCGCCTCACCAACGGCGCGCCGGCGACCGAAGCGAAGCCGCGCCGCCTCAACTGGACCGTGCTCGAGCGGCTGATCCGCCTCACCGACGAAGGCCGCAACCTCCACCCGGAAGGCCTCAAACGGATCGACCTCAAGCAACTGCCGGCGGGCAAGCACCGCGGGCTCACCTTCCCGATCCCGAGCAAACCGGCGATCTACTCGCTCGAAGTGACGATCCAGAACGGGCGCGGACGGCTGCTCGGCCGCTACGGCCAGTACATCCGGGTCGTCGACCGCCTCGTCAATGTCGGCATCACCCTCTCCGCCACCGACAAAGTCGTCCCCGGCTCCTATCTCGAAAGCTGCTTCGAAAACCACGGCAGCGCCTCGGTGACGCCGACCGGCACGAGCCTCGAACACCTCGAAGGCTCCACCTGGCGCCCGGTCGTCGTCGGTCCCCAATACTCGCCCGCCCAGTCCGCAATCCAGCGGACCCTCGGCCCCGGCGAAGCCGAACGGATCGCGACCCTGGTGCCGCCGAACGCGCGCCCCGGCCTCTACAAACTGAATGCGACGGGCACTACTGACCTGGGCGAACCCGTGGCCCTCAGCGCCGAATTCGGCGTGCTCTAGGTAGTTGGTTGCATGACGGCGGCCGCAAGGGCCCGGGACGTGAACGGTCCGTGGGACATCCGGCACAGGGACGGCACGAAGGTCGGACTTCCGTGACCCTTCCGCGCGAGAGTGAGGCCCCGGAAAGGATGAGTTCGCACTTATCCGCGCTATGCGCGGGAAAGTGCGAACTCACCGGGCCAGTGCATGAAGAAGGCGCGCGGAAGGGTGACGTTCCCGGCATCTCCGTGATGAGGTCCGGATTTCGTCACGGATCCGTGCGTCTCCCGTGACCCGCAAGCGACTGTCCCTCCACACTCCCCACATACCCGGCCGTCTCGGCCACGGCCACAGCCTGCCAGGGCCGTGGAC
>JBOGYZ010000007.1:0-24200 GCA_050697015.1 Solirubrobacterales bacterium | reverse complement strand
ACCCAGCGCTGGGTCGGGGTCTCGAGGACGTCCGGCAGGGTCATCCCGGAGCTGGCCCCGACGGCGGGGTCGGCGAACGGTTCGGCCAGCGCGGCGATCCATTCGCGATCGAGCAGCACGTCGTCGTCGGCGAAGAGGACGAGAGCGCCGGTGGATGCCGCGACGCCTTTGTTACGCGCGTGCGAGAGGCCCCGTTCCGGTTCTGGCTCGACCCGGATCTCGACCTCGCGGTCGGCGAACTCGGCGGCGACCATCTCGCTCAGCGAATCGTCGGCGGAGGCGTTGTCGACCACGACCACCTCATAGCGGTCGGCCGGATAGTCGCAGGCGAGCAGCGAATCGAGGGTGGTCCGCACCGAGTCGGTGCGGTCGCGGGTGCAGATCAGGACGCTGACCCGTGGCGGGTCGGCGAGGAACGCCCGCCGCCGCGCCCCGCAGGGCGGATCGTCGGGCTTGCCGAAGCCGGCTGGGTCCACGGGCCGCGGGTCGAGGCCGTCCGCCTGCAGGTGCCGCGCGACCTCGAGACCTAGCTCGGCCTCGAGCAGCCGCGCCAGATGAGCCGGGGCCAGGCCGCCCTCCGGCAGCTCCGCCTCGACCATCCCGAGCGGCGTGCCGTGCAGCCGCACCAGGCAGAGCGAGCGGGCGAAGACGGTACCGCCGTCCTCGCCACCGCGGTCCAGCCGAGGCAGCGGGACGGAGAGCTCGACATCGTCCATGCGGGCCGGGAGGAATTCTGGCGAGGCGGGCTCGGGGCGGCCGCTCATCTCACCACCACGCTCAGGTAGCCGATCGCCGCGGCGGCGGTGCCGGCGAGGATCGCGAGGATCCGCAGCGCCGCCGCGGCGTCCCCGCGCGCCAGCTTCCCCAGTTCGCGCCGGACTCCGCGCGGAAGGACCCGCGAGACATAGCCACGCTCCGAGGAGAGGCCGGCCTCGGTGCCGACGAACCGGCTGAGCGATGCCTTGCCGACGCCCTCCTCGAAGCTGCGCCGCATGAAATAGCCGACCGACGTGCGCGCGGCGGGGACGCTGTGGAGCACGCGGGCGCTCGGCTGGTAGAGCCAGACCGCGTCGGCGAGCCGCTGCTTGACGCGGATCGCCAGGTCGGTGTCGTCGGGGACGTTGCCGGCGGCCCTCACCATCCCCCGCGCACGCAGCTCCCGGGGCGAATCGGCCTCGCCGCCCTCGCGGAAGCCGCCGACCTCTTGCAGGACCTCGGCCCGCGCCGCCATGTTGGCGCCGATCGGGTTGCGGACCGGCGCCAGCTCCTCCGGCAGGCCGGTGTAGCTGCAGCCGAACACCCAGTAGAACTCCGGCGGAACCCAGGTCGGCCGGCCGTCCTCCCAGTCGGGGATCAGCGCGCCGCCGGCGCCGACGGTCTCGGCCGCCGCGAAGCAGCCGCGCAGCTGCTCGAGCCAGTCGGGCTCGGCGCGGGCGTCGTCGTCGATGAAGGCGACGACGTCGGTGGCGGAGGCGGCGATGCCGGCGTTGCGGGCGCCCGCCAACCCGCGCGGGTGGTCGTTGTCGATGACGATGGCTTCCGCGAACGCCTCGCGGGCCCGGTCGAGCAAGGCCGCGTTGTGATCGACGACGACGATCAGCTGCGCCGCCGGCGCCGACTGCCGGCGCAGCGACGCGACGCAGGCGACCAGTTGCGACCAGCGGCTCTCGTCATAGGTGGAGACCACGACCGAGACCGAGGGGACGAAGGTATGCATCTCACTCAGAGGCGGCGGCGGTGGAGATAGAGCTCTCCTCGCTGGCGCCGGCGGTGCTTCGGATGGCGCGGTTACGACCGACCTCGCGGAAGATCGTCCCCATTACCCGGAAGCCGTCACGAAAGGTCTTCAGGTTGCTCTGGCCGGAGAGACGGTCCTTCTCGTAGCTCGGCACCTCGGTGATCCGCAACCCGGCCGAGGCGATCCTCAGGTTGATCAGCGTCTCGACCTCGAAGCCCGGCACGTCGAGCGAGATGAAGGGGAGGCAGCGGGTCCAGAAGGCGTTATAGCCGTAACAGAGGTCGGTGAAGTTGGTCCCGTGCAGGAGGTTCGCGGTCCCACTGAGGACCGAGTTGCCGAAGCCGCGCAGAATGGTGATGTCGTCGCTGCCGCCGCCCTCGAGGAAGCGGGACCCCTTGGCGAAGTCGGCACCGGCCTCGAGTGCGGCGACGAAGGCGGGGATCTCCGAGGGCATCGCCGAACCGTCGGCGTCGAGCATGACGATCAGGTTGCCGGTGACCGCCGCGAAGCCGGTCCGGAAGGCGTCACCCTTGCCGCGGCCCGACTGGACGGTGACGCGGATCTCTGGATAGGCGGCGCGGGCGGCCTCGATCGTGTCGTCCTTCGAGTTGCCGTCGACGAGAATCACCTCGTGTAGGTCATCGGGCAGTTCACTCAGCACGCGGCCGATGTTCTTGCCCTCGTTCATCGCCGGCACGACGACGCTGACCTTGGTCCGGCGCGTGCTGCGCCGGTCGGGGCCTTTGTAGGGGACGGAGTCGCGGGGAGATAGCGCCTCGACCTCGATCAGCGGCACGCCGCCCACCCGGCTCGGGGTCGCGGCGGGTGCGTCGAGCAGGTCGAGCGGCCGCGGCAGCAGGCTGACCGGGACGCCGACCGCCTTGAACTGACGCATCAGGTCGACCAGGCCCTTGTCGTCGGCGTAGTGGCTGGAGATGACGACGCGGTCGGCGTGGTAGCGCTCGACGATGTCGAGAGCGGCGACGTCGACCGGCGCGGCGAGGTCCTCCTGGTCGGGCCCCACGGTCCCGACCAGCTGGGCGAAGTCGCGCAGGGGCCGGAATCCGCGAAGTCGCTCGGCGGTCTCCTCGTCGCCGACGAGAACCCAGCGCTCCTGCCGCCGCATGGAGCGCAGCAAGGGCATGGTGGCAAGGCGCGCGGCCGAGTCGAGCGCCAGAAAGAGAGCCCAGAGGGAGAGCTGGGCGACCACGTCGAGGCCCGCGATCAGTCCCACGGTCCAGGCCAGCAGCGCCGCGACGAGCACGCGGGTGGTCAGCTCGCGAGCGTCCGCTTCGGCGCCGTGTGACGCCTTACCGGAGACCGAGCCATAATCGCCCAGGACCGCGCAGACCGCGAGCACCAACAGCGGGGCGATCGGAAATGCCGGGAAGGCCGCCTGACCGCTCGCCGCGACCGCCACGAGCAGCGCCAGCGTCGAGCAGAGGAGGTCGGCCGCCGGCCGCACCAAGGCCGAGGGATCGCGGCGTGCACCCGGCATGCTGCCGAGCGTCGGCCGGTCATGGACGACGGAGGCTTCGATTGCCGTGTCATGGCGAAAAGGCTGACCGATCGCCGGCTCTGAAGAGTGGGAGTTCACGCGGGGTCCTCTTGGATCGACGGAGAATTTGCGGACACTCCGCCTATCGACCGCGTGAGCCGGCGACCTTTAGCGGTGCACCCGGGGAACCTGGGTTTCTGCAACCGATCGGCCGGCCGGGCAATGCACTTATCTGGGGGCGGAGCGCTGCTCTACGATCTGCGGCCGATGAGGTCCCTGGTCACCGGCGGAGCCGGTTTCATCGGCTCTACCCTGGTCGACGCGCTGCTGGCGCGGGGCGACGCGGTGACGATCGTCGATGACCTCTCGACCGGCAGGCGGCAGAACATCGAGGCGGCGCAGGGCGCGGGCGCCGAGCTGGTGGAGCTCGATATACGCGACCGCCCGGCGCTGGAAACGGCGATCGCCGCCGCGGAGCCGCAAGTCGTCTTCCACCTCGCGGCGCAGATCGACGTCCGGGTGTCGGTGGCCGATCCGGCCTTCGACGCCTCGATCAACGTCGGCGGCACCGCCAACGTCCTCGACGCGGTCCGCGCCGCCGCGGTGCCGCGGCTCGTCTTCGCCTCGACCGGAGGTGCGATCTACGGCGAGGGAGACGGACAGGAGCTGCCGCTTGGTGAGGACGTCGCGGTGGCGCCCCTCTCACCCTATGGCCAGAGCAAGCAGGCTGCCGAGCTTTACCTCGGGTTGTACGAGCGCCTCTACGGCGTCTCCTCCGTGTGCCTGCGACTCGGCAACGTCTACGGGCCCCGTCAAGACCCGCTCGGCGAGGCCGGGGTGATCGCGATCTTCTGCGGCCTTCTCCAGAACGGCGGTCGCCCCACCGTCTTCGGCGACGGCCTCCAGACCCGCGACTACATCTTCGTCGACGACGTCGTCGCCGCGATGCTCGCCGCCGCCGACTCCGACCTGAGCGGGCCGGTGAACGTCGGCACCGGGATCGAGACCGACGTCTTGGCGCTCGCCCGAGCCCTCGGCGCCCTGGCCGACGTTCCGTTCGAACCGGAGTTCGCTCCCCCTCGCACCGGCGAGGTGCAGCGGATCACCATCGATCCCTCGCGCGCCGCCGCCGAGCTCGGCTGGAGCCCCAAGACCTCGCTCGCCGACGGCCTTCGCGTAACGCTCGACTCGCTCTAGGCGAGACAAAGCGGAGTGAGTGCCCCCGGCAGAACACAAGACGAACCACGGGGCGTTCTGGATCAGGCGATACCGACGCTCGCCCCAGATTCTCGCACTGCCCCCGTGGCGCGCCGGGTCAGCAGCGGTAGGGAATCGACGACGTGAGCGGACGTCCCAGGCTGGAGCCGCAGGCAGTTTCCGGCAGCGGCCTGATCCGCACCGCCACCCGATCCGTGCGGGCGCCCTTCACGTTGGACGCCCGGGCCGAGGCGTCGTTGCGCTGCACCTCCGGACCGGAGAGCGGCGCGACCATCACGGTCAGCCGGAACACGCGACTGGCGCCGGCCGCCAAGACCTTGACCGTCCAACACGGTTCACCCTTTCCCTCCGCCGATGGCGTCGTCCGCAGCACTCGCTGTCCGGCCGGGGGTTCGTCGCAGACCTTGACGTCGCGGGCCGCTGAAGGGCTCGGATTGCTCACTGTGATGCGGTAGCCGATCACCGAGCTGGGGCGCGCCAGGGCGGTGCCGGCGGTCAGGGAGAGGGCGAGGCGCGGCGCCTTGTCATGGGTGGGGTGCCTGCGGTGCTGGTGCTTCTTCGGCCTGCCTTCATGGCCCGGCGGATTGGTCGCCGGGGCGTTGCCGGTCGGGGTAGCACTCGTCGGGGTATCGGCGGTCGCGGTACCGCTCGCGGGCGGGCAGCGGACCTCGAACGTGCCGGTGCCATCGACCGCATGGCCCGAGGCCCAGGTGTCGACGAAGGCGGCGTGGCCGGTCTGGGCGCTCCAGCCGTGGAAGGTCGGGCGGCTGGTGCCTTCGCTGACGGAGCCGGGCACCGCGTTGGTGATCGCCGTCCCCTTGTAGGGGTCGAGGTCGTCGTAGGAGGCGGCCAGAGGGCTGCCGAGCAGCGGGTCGGCGGGCAGCGAGAGCCGTTCGATCTCGGTGCCGGCCTCGGTGCTGGTGTCGGCCTGGACGATGTGCATCGCAGGCAGCGCCGAGGTTGCCTGGAATTCGTAGCTGACGCCACAGGGAACCAAGGCGCCGGTCGAGTCGCGGCCGTCCCAGGAAGCGGCGGCGTTGCCGTTCCTCAGCGTGCCGCCGTATTCGACGTCGCGGCCGCCACCGAAGCCCCCGTCGCGATCGAGGTCGAGCGTCACCGCGTAGCCGGCCGCCTGCAGCTGAGGCGCGTCGATCCCGATCGTGCCGCCGGCACCCTGGACGGTGGCACCCGCTTCGCCGCCGGCGCCGGTGAACGAGAGCGCGGGCGAGAGCCCGCCTTCGGGCACCATCGGAGTGGCCGAGTAGTCGCGCGTCTCGGCGAGGCCGCCGGGGCCGCCGAACACGACCGGGTCGGGCGTGCGGAAGAAGATCGGGTCGCGGCCGTCGACGGCCGCGTCGCCTTCCCACATCTGCGGGGCGACCGCGTCGCCGTAGGTGGGTACGAGCGTCGGCGGGTAGCCCGAGGTCGGTCCCCACCGGAACGAGGCGAGGATCGGGTCACGGGTCGTCGCGTCGACGACGCCGGAGCTGTTCGCGGCAAGGTCCCAGACTTTGCTCCGCGGGTTGAAGACCGTGAAGTGGTAGACGTGGGCGGCCGGCGTGGAGACGAACGCCGAGAGGTCGGAGACCGTGGCGACGGCGGTGGGGACCACGAGCTCGAGGATGTCCGTGAAGACCCGCCCCGGCTGCACCGTCCCGGCGGCGTCGCGGACGGTCACGTCCCAGATCGGGATCGCCGGCCCCTGGCCGGTCGACGTATTGGGATTGGCGACGGTCGTCGGGCTGAGGCCTCCCGACAGCGAGAAGGGCAACATGACGACGGCATAGATCCCATCGACCGGGGCCGTGTACTGGCACGGGGTGTAGCCGCCAGGGTTCGGCGCCGGGCCCGCCACCTCTCTGCGCGGCCGGCGATCCTGCCGGTCCCCGGAGCGTCGGCGTCGCAGCTGAAGACATCGGTGCCGAAGACGGGGTCGGTGGGAAGCGTCGCGCGCATGCCCGGTTCCGAGGTGCTGACGAAGCTCGTCCCGGGCGCGTAGACGAGGATGTCGGCGGCCCCGCCCACGAGGCCCATCGCGCTGCTGCCCATCTGGATCGTTTCGCCGGCGCGGGCGTAGGCCCGCAGCACGGTGTACCCGCTGTGGTCGGGAGCGTTTGCTCCCGCGCCGGGTGAGAGCTGGTTCCGGAGGCTCGCGCCGGCGCCGACGTTGATGTCGCCCGAGCCATCGGCGAGTGCCGACTGCGCGGGCACCGACAGGGCGAGCAGCGCCACTGTCAAAGCAACGCCTGCACGGAGGCAGCGGAAGACCCGGCGGCCGCGGATGCAAGTGGAGAGGCTCGGGCAGGATTGCCTGTCAGGTGACATCTGGTCCTTCATAGGGCGAGGTGACGGGCCGAGAGCGGAGCTGATGACCCTATCGGCAGGCCCGGCTCGAGACTCAAGGCTGCGTCGGTCACGAAGCCGGACCACTCGAGATCCGTCATGGCATGCCCCCGGCGGGACTCGAACCCGCGCCGCGCGGCTTAAAAGGCCGCCGCTCTAACCAACTGAGCTACAGGGGCGAACGGCCGGACCGCCCCGTCGCAGAGCGAAGAATCCCGACCTGCGGCCATTCTAGGGGCTTGCCGGAAGTCGGGCAGATAGGCCGAGGGAACGTCCAAGGGAACGAGACACCGATCGAGATGCACGGTTAGGTGGAGTCACTCCGGCGACGAAACCCGGTCGAGCCATCAAAGCGGGAGCCCTCGAGCAGGTAACTGTCCGCCACTCACCGGCTCCGCCCCAACCTCGCACTCGACGACAGGTGCGGAGGCACGGAGGGCTATCGACAGGAATGGCCGTCCACCCGGAGAACGCGTGGGCCGATGACGGGGCGTGTCAGATTCGGCGGTACGAGAGCATGGCGCGCCGATCCCGGCCAAGTGATCACCCGACCGGGAAGTTGTCGCCTCCTTCGGGGCCAAGAATCGCGAGAACTAGCCATCACTATCCCGCCAGAGCCCCATGCAGTAGTGACAGTAGTCCCGCTCGGGATCTTGGCGGACGCCAACGCTCGGTAGATCGCCGCGGTAGGTGATGTAGCCGCGAGGCTCGCGAAGTCCCGTGACCCAGGCCATGAACTCGGTGACGGCGAGCGAGGCAACGGCCCCATTTACGGAGACGACCGACGGACCGGAGTCGGCAAGAGCAGACCGCTCCACTCCGTAGATCTTGTCGTCAGCTTCCCGTTGCCCGTCAGTCATCCGGGCCCGCGCGATAGCGTGCGGATCGAGCTCGCCGACGCAGCTGAGGCATCGCTTGCCGTCGACCCCGAAGACGATCCTCCCACCGAACTCTCCGTCGGGCGTGACATCGCTGGCGAGGTCGATGTAGGGGATCTTGTTGCGCGAGGTGAAGCCGATCAGCGCAGACCTCACTGGATCCTCGTCGACACAGCCGAAAAGCACGTCGACCTCTGACAGCCCGGGGAAATCGTCGGAAGGGTCGAAATGGACCGGCCACGACCGCACGACCGCCTCAACGTCGATCCGATGCGTCTCCCGCTCCGCGATCTCGATCTTCTTTCGCCCGACGTCACCCGGCCCGGCACCGACGAGCCGGTTCAGGTTGGTCATCTCGATCTCGTCCCTGTCAATCAGGATGTAGCGCCGCACCCCGAGATAGGCGAGTTGCTGGATGACGTGAGAGCCGAGACCGCCGAGACCGACGATCGCGACGGTGGTGGCCTTGATCCGATCCTGGCCCGCGGCACCCAGGAGCTGGACCTGCCGTGCGTACCGATCCTCGCTCATCGCTCTGAGGAGAGGTGTTCGATGGTGAGGTTGCTCGGGCGGATGATCCGATCTCCGACCTCGAGATAACCCAAGGCCTCAGGCGCGGGTCCCGCGCCCCGCCATGCGAGTGCATCGACCTCGTGGCCCGCGAAGACGAGAGCAGCGTAGAGCACGCCACCGAGCCGCCAGCGGACGTGAGGCACCCATTCCTCGAATCCTGCGAGGTCGGTAGGCGAGAAGCAGGCCTCCTTCGCGCCGGGATGGCTGTGGGCCTCGACGACGCAGGCGTCGAGGGCAGCCGCGCGACCGAGAACCTTGGCCCGCATCTCGTCCGTGAGGGCGAGATGCCGGGCCGACTGAGAGAGAAACCCCTCCGGAGGCACCTGACTCAGCTCGATCGCGAGCAGTCGTTCCCCTTCCACGGAGACGTAGAGGAAGGCAACCTGCTCCTCGCGGCCACCTGTCATCTGCCGTGAGAGCTCATCGAAGATCGCGGTGGGCACGGCGAGCGACAGCATCAGTTCACCTCCTTGAGACGTCGACCGAAAGAACGCACGAAGTCGAGCATGTTGGTCCCGGCCGTCGGGCGCGGCCCAGGGGCCCAACCGTCGAACGCCCACGAGAACTGCTGCCAGCCGTTTCCGAACGGAGTGTCGACCGGCCCGCTCGAGTTCGACGGGACGCCCCCTCCAGGTAGGACCAGCGCAGGACGTAGCCAGAAACCATAGGGCTCCTGTCCGGGCAGCTCGGCCGGAAACTGGAAGGCCAGCTCGGAGTCGCCCGCGGCATGCCAATCCTCCGGGATGGGATACCCGGGGATCCGACCCCAGAGCCCTGAGACCTCGACCCCCGGGTACGCCGCCCGGATCAACTGCAGCTCGGCTTGGATCCGCTCGGTCATCCGCGCTTGAACGAGACCTTCTTGCTGAAGCCTTTGCCCGGCTTCAACTCGACGGTCGCACCTTCGGCGAGCACCCGCTCGCTCTGGTCCTTCAGGTCAACCTCGATCACCTCCTGCCCCTCCGGGTAGCCGCCGAGCTCGCGGATCTGGGCGACGGTGATCTCGGGCTCCTGCCACTCGTGGACCGTACCTTCGATGTTGACGTCGTACTTGGGCATGACCTTCTTCCTTCGTCGTGCCGGGCACTCATCTCGCCCAGCGTCGACCAGATTATTGCATATGTTACGTTCGTTGCGGACATTGATCTGATTGCTTACCTTGCAAATACCGGTAGCCTGAGATCGGCGCCTGTTCCGGCGGGCGTTTCTCGACCTTCCCGAGATCAAGGAGCAAGCGATGGACAGCACCGATCGTGGGGTCTCGCTCCGTGGATATCCGAACCTGAGCGAGGCCGCCCGCATACTCGGCGTCTCGACCGCGACCCTGTCGCGGCGCAAGGACCTGAAGCGTGAACACCGTGGGGAGCGCGACCACGTACTTCGCCCCGGCGAAGTCATGCGACTCGCGGCCGTCTATCGCAAGCGCGACCTGAACGATGTGGCTCAGGATCTGATCGATCTCGCCGGCGAGGCGGGCGATGATGTCCGCCGGGCGGTCGAGGAGGAACTCGAGGTTTTCTTCGAGGATCGTGCTCTACGCCCTGAGGGAATCGAGGCCTTCCTCGAGACTGCCAGGCGAATCCTTCCCCAGGATGTCTACGACACGGTCGAGGCTTCCGTCTCGGCCGAGGGCTCCGAGCTCCCGCCGCTCATCGCCGGCCTCGTCCACGAACCCGAGGGCGACTGACCGGAGCGGCCTGACGGAGGTGGGTGCCGGATGGTCGGAACCCGCCTACTTTCGGAGCCTTGTCGAACCCCAGTTCCCTCAACAGGGAAAGCTGGGCCGGGTCGGGAAGATCGATATCGATATGGCCACCGCGCCCGAGGTGGTGCGAAACGGCGTGGACATAGTGCTTGAGGATGAGCCCGGCCGCGATGCTCCTCTCTTCGAGCGCGGGATTTCCCTCTACGTCTGCGCGCAAAGCGAGGCAGGTGAGGAGGAGGGGATGACGAATATCCCGCGGCAGGTGGAACGCGATCACGGCGACCACCTCTCCCATCATCATGTCGACGCAGTAGAGCGCTCGTCCGGAGCCGCTGCGGGCCGCATTGGAGATGCGCATCTTAGCCTCGGAGGAGAAATGGGCTCGCGGTAGGAAGGTCCTGCCGGCATGAACGCGCAGAAGACCGAAACCCGCATCGCCAGTCTGCAACAGGTGATCGACCTCGATCCGCGTTCGTCCTTCTCCGCCCCGACGAACTTGATGGACGACGATCTGGGCGCGGATCTCCCGCCGCTTAGAGGCCAACCAAGGCGCAAGGCGAGAAAGCGTGGTCGCGTGAGGGCCGGTCTGTCGGTCGGGTCGTTTCCGGGGTTTCATCTTCATCGGTGGTTATCTTGCGGTTCGGGAGGCGGCCAACCGCAGGGGCTACATCCTCCATTGCCTGGTAACGGTACACCAGATCGGTGCACGTTTTTGGTGTCCGAGCTATAATCGTAGAATGAATTGGTGAATCGAAACGGACTAGCCGTTGAAAGTCTCCTTCGCGAATCGACAGCTCGAGCGGTTGTGCGAGTCGGGGCGGAAGCTTCAGCGGACCCACGGAGCGGCCTGCACCAAGAAGCTCCTGACCCGATTTGCCGACCTTGAGGCCGCTGCGAGCCTCGAGCAGATGCGCGGCCTGCCTGGTCGCTGCCACGAGCTTGGGGCAGACCGGGACGGCGAGCTGGCGATCGATCTCGCGGGCGGAAAGCGCCTCATCCTCGAACCGGATGGGGATCCCCCGCCGGAGAAGGAGGATGGCGGACTGGATTGGACGAAGGTGGACGCGGTGCGGCTCGTCGAGATCGTCGATTATCACGAATGACCATCAGGAGGTGATGGAAAATGGCCAAGACTGAGATGAAAGATGGTGGACCTTGCCTAGGAGCGGCCGTCCCACCCGGTGAGACGATCGCCGACCTTCTCGAGGAACATGAGATGACGCAGGCCGATCTCGCGGATCGGCTCGGTGTCTCAACCAAGCACCTAAACCAGGTCGTCAAAGGCACCGCCTCCATCTCCCCGGAGTTCGCTCTTGGTCTGGAGAAGGTGTTCTCGGTCGACGCCGACTTCTGGCTTACCCGCGAGTCGATCTATCGCGGAAGACTGGCTCGGCAAGCAGAACGCGTGTCGCTAAAAGGCTCGATCGAGTGGGCGAAGCAGTTCCCCGTGAAAGAGCTGAAGGCTCGCGGCTTCATTCCGCAGGAGGTAAAGAACGAGGACCTCGTCGTCGCGATGCTCCAGTTCCTCGGGATAGCCAGTGTCGAGCAATGGGCCCAGCCGATGGTCTCCTATCGGAAGTCACAGAAATTTGAGAGTGACGACTACGCCCTGGCGGCCTGGCTTCGGATCGGCGAACTGGAGGCACGCGCGATCGACTGCAGACCTTTCGATGCGGATCGCTTCAAAGACGCACTGCAGGAGATTCGGCATCTGACCCCACTGGAACCGAGCGAATGGGTGGACCGGCTAATCGCCCTCGGAGCCGAGAGCGGGGTCGCGGTCGTGATCCTTAAGCACTTCAAACAGTCTCGTGTCAACGGAGCCACCCGATGGCTTACGCCGCATAAGGCAATCATCCAACTCAGCCTGCGACAAAACTGGGAGGACATCTTCTGGTTCACGTTCTTCCATGAGGCCGCCCATGTCCTGATGCACCGAAAGAAGTTGGTGATGGTCGAGCCCGTTGGGGCCGATCAGACGAAGATGGACCCTGATATCCGCGAGCTCGAGGAGGAGGCCGACAAGTTCGCGGCACACACCCTGATCCCACCCCCGTTCGACCGGAGACTGCGGGAGACCGGACTTGTCGGCGTCCCTGCCCTCGCGAAGCAGGCCGGGATCGCCCCAGCGATCCTCGTCGGTCGACTCCATCACGAGGGCCTACTTCCCTACAACCGCGGGAACGACATGAGGCGTCGGTACGAGTTCTAGCGGTCGATCCTTGGTACATGCTGCACGCCGCCGAAAGTCCCGACCTTTGTTGGTGGTGTCGGAAGGCTCCGGCTGACTCACGCGAGCACAAGCTGAAGCGAAGCGATCTTGTCCGCCAGTTTGAGACCGGGCCCTATCCCGGACTAGTCTCGGAACGGGATGGACGAACCCGGCATGTCCAGGGGCCCCCAGCAACCTTGCGAAGTTCAAGGCGCTCATTGTGCGCAAGATGTAACAACGAGCGAAGCCAGCCCTTTGACCTGGCCTATGACATGTTCACCGGATACCTCCATGAACACGAGCGCCATGTCCTCGCCTCTCGCTCAGTGGATCTGCGGTCCGTCTATGGCGATGACTGGAAATCGGGACGCGACAGCCTCCTGCGCTACATGGCAAAGCATGTCGGGTGCCGCTTGGCCGAGAACGCCATCGAGGTGCCGACGTCGATCCGCGGCTATCTAGTTGGCGGGCCCGAGCCCGCAGCGAGCTCGCACTGGAGTTTGAGATCCGTGTGGACATTGCACGAGCGACGAGGTCGGAGCTCGCGGGCGGAAGCATGTGGTTGGGCGACGTGTACTTCAGCGAAATGGATGAGGGCGGACAGCCGGTAGTGATTGAGAGCCATTACGGCTACAGGTGGCCGCGGGTCGCCTGGGGTCGGTTCCGATCTTGGCGGCCACCCCTGGCCCTTCCGCTCCCCGCTCCAACCGCTCCCCCATGGTCCAACACAGCCGCGATACGAGCCGAGCGATCGGCGGCCGTTCGGCTGAAGTCCTGGCGCGGCGTGGTCGCGCTGCGCGTCGCGCCCTTCGAGTTCGCGCCTGGACAGGGAAGGTCTCCAGCCGCCCGCAGGCACGATCCAGCTCTCCTTGAAGAACGTGGGGCGGTGACGGCTGGCCAGCGATCCGGCGGCAGGTGCTCACCCTCCGGGGAACGCCCAGGGAACGAAGGGCGGCGCCGGGAGACCTTTCGTTGGTCACTACTGCGCCTGTGGAGTCGAAAATGGCCCGGAGGACCACCGAATCGAAGCCGCACGTCTAATTCTCGCCTGATCGCCCTTTTTTGGCTCCACAGGACTGATTCAGGAGGCAAACAGAGAGCACAAGCCGCCGCTCTAGGCTTAAAAGGCCGCCGCTCTAACCAACTGAGCTACAGGGGCGAACGACCATCGTAGCCGGCGGCGCGCGGATCGGTCAGGAGGCTTCGGAGTCAGCGGCAGAGCGCCGGGTCAGCGCTCAGCGGATCGTGACTTTGACCGCCGAGCCGGCCGGTCGCGTGACCCCAGGCCGCGGGCTCTGTCGGGTGACTCGCTTGCCGGTGCGGCGATGGCCGCGGACGGCGCCGAGGTGGCAGCGGTTCCGACTGAGGGCCTTGCGGGCCACCGGCAGGGTCTTGCGGGTAAGTCGCGGGACCTTGCAGGTGAGCGGCGGCGAGGTCGGGGGCGGCGAGCCGGAGGACTGTCCCGAACCCGGGAGCGGAGGCACGAAGTAGGTGAACCGGTCGGCAGCCCCGACCCGGCTCGTGCCCGCCGAGCTGGTGACGGTGATGTCGACGATGCCGACGCCGACGCCGGGCGGGGAGACCGCGGAGATTTCGCCTTCGTTGAGGACGGTGAAGGAGCTCGCCGCGACCGAGCCGAACGAGACGCCGCTCACGGCGGCGAAGTTCTGGCCCTTGATCGTCACCTCGGTGCCGCCGCCGACCGGGCCGCTGGAGGGCCCGACGAAGCCCACTTCGGGCGCCGGCTGGACTTCGGCGTTGAAGCCGAATTCGACCGCGGCAGGAGTCGTACTTGGAAACGTCGCAAGGTCGCCGACCCTCAGGAAGGGGTCCCAAAAGAACTGATGGACGCCGGCAGTTTCGGCGGTTTCGATTTTCGCTTCCGCCAACGCCGGAGCCTGGACGTCGAGCCCGACCAGGTCGCCTTCCCTGATCGGCAGGCCGGTCGTGAAGGTGCGGATCGTGGTCGCCGACGCCGCCTCGGGGTCACTCGTCGCCACGGCCGCGTAGCCGCCACTACCGTCGGGGCGCAGGATGGTCAGGCGGTATTCCTGGGAGGCCGGGGCAATTGCCTGTGAGCCCAGGCGCCACCGCACGACGGTGCCGTCGACCGGTGAGAAGGCGCGGACGAACGGCCCGACCGGCTGCGGGTTCGCGACCGTCACACTGTTACCCGAGAACGTCGCGTTCGACGTAAAGGGGGCAACCAGTTCGCTGCCCACCGTGATCGTCTGCGCGGCGGCGTTGCCGGGCACCAGCAGCGCGGCGAGGCAGAGGATGGGCAGGACGGCGGCGGTCCGGAGCGTTCTCATGCTCCTCCTTATACCGTCAAGAGAGATCGGGGATGCCCTCGTAGGCGGTGGAGGGCTCGGCGTAGGTGCGCTGGGGGATGCGGCCGGCGGCGCGGGCCAGGTGACCGGATTCGACGGCGGCGCGGAGGGCGCGGGCCATGACGGTCGGCTCGGCGGCGCCGAAGATGGCGGAGGCGGCGAGGACGGCGGAGCAGCCGAGCTCCATCGCGAGGGCGGCGTCGGAGGCGGTGCCGATGCCGGCGTCGAGGATGACGGGGACCTCGGCGCGTTCGGTGATGATCGCGATGTTGTAGGGGTTGCGGATGCCGGCGCCGGAGCCGATCGGGGAGCCGAGGGGCATCACGGCGGCGCAGCCGACGGCCTCGAGGCGGCGGGCGAGAATCGGGTCGTCGTTGGTGTACGGGAGGACGGTGAAGCCGTCGGCGACGAGTTGCTCGGCGGCGGCGACCAGCTCGACCGCGTCGGGGAAGAGGGTGCGGTCGTCCCCGATGACCTCGAGCTTGATCCAGTCGGTCTGGAAGGCCTCGCGGGCGAGCTTGGCGGTGCGGACGGCGTCGCGGGCGGTGTAACAGCCGGCGGTGTTGGGGAGGACGAAGAGGCCGAGGCGGTCGATGACGTCGAGGACCGAGCCCCCGGCGGTCGGGTCGATGCGGCGCAGGGCGACGGTGACGATCTCGGTGCCCGCGGCGGACAGGGCCTCGTCCATCTGCTCGAGGGAACGGAAGCCGCCGGTTCCGGCGATCAGGCGCGAGGACCACTCGCGGTCGCCGAGGGTCCAGGTCTCCGCCCCGCCCTGGATCGCGGCGAGGACCTCGACCGTGGCGCCGTCGGCGAGCAGCGTCGACTCCCACTCGGAGTGCGGGACGACCTCTCCGTCGAGCGCGATCGCGACGCCGCGCCGAGACTCCGGGGCGCCGGCGGCGCGCGCGGCCTCGGCGAGGGTCGCGCCCTCGCCGAGCTCCACCGCCTCCCCGTTCAGCTCGACCCTCATCGCGGCGCCCCCGCGGCAGGGCCGGCGACGGTGCGTTCGTCTTTAGGGCTCGTATCCCGAACCAAAGACGAACGCAGTGGGTCGGCGAAAGCCATGACGTCGGGTAGCGTGTCGCCGGCGAGGGTCGCGGCGATGGCATCGGCGGTCAGCGGGGTGAGGAGGATGCCGTTGCGGAAGTGGCCGGTGGCGAGGACCAGGCCGTTGACCGCGCCGCGGCCGACGATCGGCAGGTTGTCCGGGGTGCCGGGACGCAGGCCCGCGATCGTCCCGGCGAACTCCATCTCGGCGACATCGGGGAGGACGCGGTAGGCCTCGCGCAGGAGCTCGTGGACGCCGCCCGCGGTGACGACGGTGTCGAAGCCGCGCTCTTCCTGGGTGGCGCCGACGATCAGCCGGCCGTCGGGTCGTGGCACGAGATAGACCCGCTCGGAGGCGACGATCCGCGAGGCGGGGGCGGGATCGCCCTCGCGCGGGCGCAGCACGACCGTCTCCCCCTTCACCGGCCGGACCGGCGGGCGCGCCTCGTCCGGGAGCCAGGCCGTCTGTCCCGACCAGGCGCCGTTGCAGAGGACGACCGCGTCCGCGCGGACATCGAGCGGTTGCACTAAGTCGTCGCTGGGACGAGTTGGTGCAACCGGTGCCGTGCGCACGCCGACGAGGCGCTCGGCGTCCCAGAGGCCGTCGACCACCTCGGTGCCGGTGCGGAGCTCCCCGCCGGCCTCGCGCAGGGCCGCGACCAGGGCGAGGGCCAGAGCGCGCGGGTCGACCGAGGCCTCGCTCGCCGCCAGCACGCCGCCGACGAAGTTGGGGACGAGGCCGGGCTCGAGCTGCCGCGCGGCGGTCGGGGTCAGCCACTCGGCGTCGAGGCCGAGCTCCCGCTGCAGGTCGTGGCGGCGACGCAGCTCGCCCGCCTCGTCGCGGTCGAGCGCCACGTGGAGGGCGCCGCACTGCTCGAAGCCGGTCGCCCCTCCCCCGGCCGCCTCGACCTCGGCCGCGAAGTCCGGCCAGCGCGTGGCCGAGAGCATTGCCAGCTCCAGCAGCTCGCGCTCGCCGAAGGTCAGCTCGCCGACCGGCGCCAGCATCCCGGCTGCGACGTTGGTCGCTCCCGCGGGCGGCTCGGCGCGCTCCAGCACGCACACCCGCGCGCCGCGCCGGGCCGCGCGCCATGCACTGGCGAGGCCGATCACGCCTCCACCGACGAACACCGCATCGAAACCGCTCTTCTCACTCACGACTTTGCCTCCGCCGGCATTACCCGGATCAGGTCAGACGGTCGGCGACCTCGATGTCGCCCTCTCAGCCCGTCAGGGCTCCCGGTCGGGAGTTGCAAGTGCTCCCGTACGGCCCCGATGCTACCGGGACGCCGCGGCCGGCCATAATCGACCTGTGAGCTTTGCCCCCCCCGAGGCCCAAGGACCGTTGCGACGCGAGCGGCTGCGCACCGCCCGCCTCTACTTCGTCTGCGACGCGCGCCCCGGCGGCGCCGATCCGGAACCGCTGCTGCGGGCGGCGCTCACCGGCGGCGTCGACGTCGTGCAGCTGCGCGAGAAGCAGCTCGGGCGGGCGGAGATCGAACGGGCCGCGGACACCTTCCGGCGCGTCGCCGACACGTATTCGGCGCTCTTCATCGTCAACGACGACCCCGACCTGGCGCGCGCCTGTGACGCCGACGGGGTGCACGTGGGACAGGACGACGCCTCGGTCGAGGAGGCGCGGGCGGTGCTCGGGTCCCAGGCGATCATCGGCCAGTCGACGCACTCCGAGGAGCAGATCGCGGCGGCGAACGAACGTGACATCGACTACTTCGCCGTCGGGCCCGTTTGGGAGACGCCGACGAAACCGGGCCGGGCGGCGGTCGGGTTGGAGCTTGTGTCGCATGCCGCGCAGGTCGCAACGAAACCGTTCTTCGCGATCGGCGGGATCGGTCCGCTGAACGCCGGCGAGGTCGTCACCGCGGGGGCGGAGCGCTTGTGTGTGGTGCGGGCGATCCGTGACGCTCCCCACCCCCAGGTCGCCGCCGAAGCGCTGCGGCGCTCGTTCGAGGTCGAGGGGTCGCGGAGGGGCGTGGCGCCCGGTGGCTGAGGCGCCGCGCAAGCGCAAGCAGCGCGCGGGGACGGCGACCGCGAACGGCACCGCGGAGGCCGAGCGTCCCAAAACCCCCCGCCAGCGCATGGAGGCGGGGTACGCCAAGGCCGAGGTCCGCAACCAGGCGGCGCGTGAGGCGCTGGTGCCGCTCGAGGACGGCGAGCGGCCGCCGGTCGTCACCGTCGCGGCGATCCTCGCGGCCCTGGTCGCGATCTCGATCGTCGTCACCTACGCCGCCGGGGTGAAGGTGAACGGCTCGACCCCGAAGGTGTCCACGATCGCCGCCCCCGCCCTGATCCTGGGCGTCCTCGCCTGGGGCATGTGGCGGGCCCGCTACTGGGCGGTCGTCTGCTTCCAGGTCGTGCTCGTCTTCCTCATCTTCTGCGCCGTCTACGGGCTGATGGTGATCGCAACGTCGGTGGGCGAGTTCGCGGTGACGGTCGGGCTGTTGGCCGTCTCGGGAACCCTCTTCTGGCTGATGGTGAAGGCGATGGCGCGGATCCAGATGCCCGAGCGGATGCCGCCCCGATAGCGCCTCCTGAGCGCTCGAGTCCCCGATTCGGGGGGTCTTGTATACCAGTGCGAGGTCGGCGGATCCGTTTCTATAGGCTGCTTTGACCTATGCCAGAGAGCTTCGATGTCATCGTGATCGGGGGTGGCCCGGGCGGTTACGTCGCCGCGATCCGTGCCGCCCAACTCGGCCAGAAGACCGCCGTCGTGGAGCGCGACAAAGCGGGCGGTCGCTGCCTCAACTACGCCTGCATCCCGGCGAAGACGATCCTTCGCTCGGCCGAGCTCTACGACGACGTGCGGAACGGCGCCGAGCTCGGGATCACCGGTGAGGTCTCGATCGACTGGGACGCCCTCCAGGCGCGCCGCGGCAAAGTGTCGGAATCGCTCTCCAAAGGCGTCGAGTTCCTCTGGGACAAAGGCAAGATCACGAAGATCGAGGGCGAGGGCTCGCTGACCGCCGACGGCAACGTCTCCGTCGGCGGCGAGACCTACGAGGCGAAAGCCGTCGTGCTGGCGACCGGCTCGGTCGCCCTGCCGATCCCCGGCGTCCCCTTCGGCGGCCGCGTGGTGGACACCTGGGGCGCCTGGTCGCTGACCGAGCAGCCGAGGAAGATCGCCGTGGTCGGCTGCGGCGCCTCGGGCGCGGAGATCGCCTCCGCCTACGCCCGACTCGGCACCGAGGTGGTCCTGGTCGAGATGGTCGACCAGATCCTCCCCGCCGAGGACAAGGACATCGCCAAAGTGGTCGAACGCGTCTTCAAGAAACAGGGCATCGAGGTCTCCACCGGCGAGCCGGTCGAGAATGTCGAGGTCGGCCCCGATTCGGTGAAGTTCACCTACGGCGACAAGTCGGCCGAGGTCGACTACCTCTGCGTCGCCGGCGGGCGTGGCCCCGACACCGAGGCGCTGAACCTCGAGGCGGCGGGCGTGCAACTGGCCGAGGGCGGCCGCAAGATCAAGGTCGACGAGTTCGGGCGCACCACCAACCCGAAGGTCTTCGCGATCGGCGACCTGGTCAACAAAAAGGCCCTCGCCCACAAGGCCGAGGAGGAGGGCGTCGTCGCGGTCGAGACCGCGGCGGGCGTCGAGACCGAGCCGGTCAACCAGGACCTGCTCGTCGGCGCGACCTTCACCCACCCTCAGGTGGCGAGCGTCGGCCTCACCGAGGCGGCCGCGAAAGAGGCCGGCCACGAGGTGAAGATCGGCAAACAGAAAATCTCCGGCGAGGGGGCCGGCACCGTCTACGACGACAAAGACGGGATCGTCAAGCTCGTGGTCGACGCCAAATACGGCGAGATCCTCGGCGCCCACATCGTCGGCAACCGGGCCTGCGACATGATCGCCGAGCTGGTCGCGACGATGGCGCTCGAGGGCGGCGCCCAGGAGCTGGCCCGCATCGTGCACCCGCACCCGACGGTCTCCGAGGCCGTCCTCGACGCCGCCCGCGCCGTCGACGGCTGGGCGATCCACGCCTAGCGCTCCCATCCCGCTCACGGCGTTGTGAACCTACAGTTAGGTTCGTTGTCCGACCCCTTGCGCCAGAGCCCGATCGAGGTGAGGTTTGCCTCTCATCGATCTCTGGGAGGTATCTCGGTTGGCAACGGTCCTGTTGATAGTCGGCATCGTGTTGGTGGTCCTAGGCTTGGGAGTGTTCCTGTGGCCCCTCAAGAGCAACGAGGACGCACCATCGAAGGACGAGATGATAGCCCAAGGCTTGGGCGACGAAGCGGCAAAAGTCCTCGAACAGCTGAACACGATGCTCACCAAGTTCGACAAGCGTGCTCGTCCCGGCATGTTCGTCGTCTTCGTCGGCCTGGCCTTGATCCTGATCGGAGCCTGGCTCGAGGCACACGACGCGAGTACCGCCGCGCAGGCCTTCCTGCTTCCAGGAGCTGCTTCACTGCGGTTCAGAAAGCTTTGAAGCCGCCGCTCTCCTCGACCACGACCGGCACGCCCTCGATCGAGTTCGGGATCGAGGGTTTCACCCGCGATGCGGAGTGAGTGACGTAGACCAGGATCGCCGGCCGTCCTGAGTGTTCACCCACGCCGACGCCCTGCACCGAGTCGTCCTTCAGGAGTTCGTCCTCGTGCCGCTCCTTGACCGCCACAGCCTGATCGAAGTCCATCAAGCAAAGGATAGACCCAGCTCCATGAGTATGTGGTCAATCTTGTTGATGACGGTATGGGTAGGACTACCACCGCAAACCATGCCGACGGGACGGCGGGCGACCGAGTCGATCACCAGGGAGCCCGAGTCTCCAGCCGCACTGAACGGCCCTTCCACGCCGTGCACCAGAATCTGGTCGGAGAGCAGGGCGATCCCTTGCCGGTAGCGCACCTTGACGGTCGCAGCGATGTCGACGATCAGGCCCTGGGTAACCCCGGTCGTGCGCCCACACTTGAAAACACCGGCGTTGGGACGCGCCGCTTGGGCTTCGGCGATGAATCCGCCCCCTTCCGAGAGGCTCTGCACGACCTCAGCCTCGTTCACCTGGGCGCATGCCGCGTCGATGCGATTACGGCCACCGGAGAAGTCCAGATCGACGACAGCGGCGAGGGCCCCGACCTCGTCCCCGGCGCCGCCGAGATCGGCCCGCCCCGGCTGGATGATCGGGTCACCGAGCTCAGCGCCGTTCGCCTTGGCCAGCACATGGTTGTTGCTGACCAGCACCATGTCGCCGGCGCGCTCGGCGAAAAATCCCACCGTGCCGGTTTCACCTTCGACGTGACCCACCGACACGCCCACCGGCACCGGGCGGTACCGGCCCCGTTGGGTTAGCGTGACGAACTCGCCAGCCTCGATGATCTCGGTCCGTACCCCCTCGTAAGACTCGGGAATGCGCACCGCCTCGTCGAGCCGATCGGACGGAACCTTACGCACCACATAGATCGCGACAGCTTCTTCGTCGGCCGATCCGACCGGGGCGAGCGCACCGACGCCGACGATGTTCTCGAACCCGAAGCCTTCGGTCCCGGTGTCGGCGGTGAGCGCCTGCGCGGCGGTGCCGAGCAGGAGATCCTCCTCGGCAGCCCGGCGGGCGGCTTCGAGACTGTCGCCCAGGGATGGTGGCTCAGCTGCTACGGACATGAGAGCGGCAGTATATAGGTACGCCAGGAGCGCAATGTAGACAGACCCTCGCCGATTCGCTGTGGTTAGGGTGGGCGAGATGTCTGATCGCGCTGTCTTCTATTACGACCTGGGATCTCCGTACGCCTATCTCTCGGCGGAACGGATTTCGGGGCTGTTCAACGAGGCCGGGTTGGAGCAGCCGGAGTGGCAGCCGATCCTGCTCGGCGGGCTCTTCAAGCACTTCGACCGGGGGTCCTGGGCGCAGACGGAGGCGCGTGCCGAAGGGATCGCGGAGATCGAGCGGCGCGCCGCCGAGCAGGGGCTGCCGCCGATCGTCTGGCCCGAGGTCTGGCCTGGCGAAATGCTGAACGCGATGCGCGTCGCCACCTTCGCCAAGCAGACCGGGCGCACCATCGCCTTCAGCCTCGCCGCCTTCCGCCAGCAGTTCGCGGCGGGCAAAGACCTGACCGACCCCGACAACGTGATCATCGCCGCCGCAGCCTGCGAGCTCCACCCGCGCGCACTCCTGAGCGCGGTGAAGACGTCGATCGTCAAAGACGGCCTGCGCGAGGCGACCGGCGCCGCCGCCGCGGCCGGGGTCTTCGGCGTCCCCAGCGTGCGGGTCGGCGAGGAGGTCTTCTGGGGCGACGATCGCCTGGAGGAGGCGGTGGAGGCCGCGGCTTCGGGGTAGCCTGACGTTGTGCCGAGCCTCCCCGACGCCGCGACCTGTTACGAGCTGCTCGCGCGCATGGCGCTGATCCGGCGCTTCGAGGAGGAGGCCGGGCGCCAGTACCAGCGGGCGAAAGCGGGCGGCTTCCTCCACCTCGCGATCGGCGAGGAGGCGACCATCGTCGGCACCACCTCGGTGATGCGCGACGAAGACTTCCTGATCGGCACCTACCGCACCCACGGCCACGCGATCGCCCGCGGCACCGACCCGAACGCGGTGATGGCGGAGCTCTTCGGCCGGGTCGACGGCACCAGCGGCGGGCGCGGCGGCTCGATGCACATCTTCGACGCCGAGCGGCGCTTCATGGGCGGCTACGGGATCGTCGGCGGCAACCTGCCGATCGCGGCCGGGCTGGCGCTCGCCTCCCAGTACAAAGGCGAAGACGCGGTGACCGTCTGCATGTTCGGCGACGGCGCCTCCAACACCGGCAACTTCGGCGAGACGATGAACCTGGCGGCCCTCTGGACGCTGCCGGTCGTCTTCCTGGTCGAGAACAACCTCTACGGGATGGGCACGTCGATCGAGCGGCACTCGGCGCAGACCGACCTCTCGAAGAAGGCGGAGGGTTACGGGATCCCGGGGACGCGGATCGACGGCATGGACGTGCTCGCGGTGCGGAAGGCGGTCGGCAAGGGGCTGCGCAAGGCGCGCGAGGACGAACGGCCGACGCTGATCGAGGTCGTCACCTACCGCTACCGCGGCCACTCGGCGGCGGACCCGGAGGTGTATCGGGAGCGCGAGGAGGTCGAGGAGTGGCGGGAGAAAGACCCGATCGAGAGCTTCGCGCGGCGCTGCGTGAAGGAGGGGGTGCTCGGCGAGCGCGAGGTCGGGCAGGCGCGCGACGCGGCGGAGGCCGCGGTACAGGCCGCGGTGGAGTTTGCCGACGCCTCGCCGGAGCCGGCCCTCGACACCATGTACGAGAGCCTCTACGCGCTGACCGAATACCCGGGCGGCTGGTACGCGGTCGACGAGCGCAGCCCGGAGCCGCACCGCGGCGAGCACGAGGCCGACATGCCGGCGGCGGCGCGCGAGCTGGCCGAGGCGGGCGCGGCCTACGCGGAGGTCGAGGAGGAGGGCGAGCGTCCCAACCCGGCGGTGGAGGGCGACGCCCAGGACCACACCGCGTCGCGGACCGGACCCGACCCGGCGGAGCTCGAGGGCGAGCCCGCGCGCGCCCGGGAAATCGACGCGGGCGAGGAGCGCGAAGACTGATGGCCGAGCTGCGGATGCGAGAGGCGCTGCGCGACGCGATGGCGGAGGAGATGCGCCGCGACGAGTCGGTCTTCGTGATGGGCGAGGACGTCGGCGTCTTCCGCGGCGCCTTCAAGGTGACCGACGGGCTGCTCGACGAGTTCGGCGAGCGCCGCGTCCGGGACACGCCGATCTCCGAGAACACGATCGTCGGGGCCGGCGTCGGCGCGGCGATGAACGGTCTGCGGCCGATCGTCGAGCTGATGACGGTGAACTTCTCCCTGCTTGCGCTCGACCAGATCGTGAACCACGCCGCCGCGATCCCCTACATGTTCAACGGCCAGGCGAAGGTGCCGATGGTGATCCGGATGCCGGGCGGTGGCGGGCACCAGCTCGGGCCGACCCACTCGCACAGCTTCGAGGCGCTCTACCTCCAGGTGCCGGGACTGCTCGTCGCCTGCCCCTCGACGCCCGGCGACGCCAAGGGCCTGCTGAAGTCGGCGATCCGCGACGACAACCCGGTGATCTTCATCGAGCACGAGAGCCTCTACGGGGTCAAAGGCGAGGTCGACGACGACGCCGACACACTGTTGCCGTTCGGCGAGGCGCGGGTGCGCCGCGAGGGGTCTGACGTGACGATCATCGGCATCCTCAAGATGGCGAACGTGGCGATGGAAGCGGCGGAGACCCTGGCTCGCGAGCACGGCGTCGAAGCCGAGGTGATCGACCCGCGCACGCTGCGGCCGCTGGACCTCGACACGATCCTCGGCTCGGTGGCGAAGACGAACCACGTGGTGATCGTCGAGGAGGGCTGGCCCCACGGCGGTGTCGGCGCGAACCTCTCCGCGCTGATCACCGAGCAGGCCTTCGACGAGCTCGACGCGCCGCCCCAGCGGGTGACCGGCGCCGACGTCCACATGCCGTACTCCAAACGACTAGAGCAGGCGGCGATTCCGCATCAGGAGCACATCGTCAGCGCCGCGCTCGCGACCCTCGAGGGGGCGATGACCTGATGGCCGAGATCGTGATGCCGCGCCTGTCGGACTCGATGGAGGAGGGCACCGTCCTCAAGTGGATGAAGGGGGTCGGCGACGAGGTCGCGGTCGGCGACGAGCTGGTCGAGATCGAGACCGACAAGGCGAA
>JBOGYZ010000006.1:0-4745 GCA_050697015.1 Solirubrobacterales bacterium | reverse complement strand
CCCTGGAGGCGGCCGGCGTCGGTGAGATCGATCGACAACGGGTCGTCGTTGTAGGCGATCAGCTTGCCGATGTCGTGGAAGAGCGCGCCGGTCACCGCGATTTCGCGGTCGACGCCGGGGAAGAAGTGGGCCGCGGCGGAGACCGCCTGGGCGACCGAGAGCGTGTGCTCGAGGAGCCCGTGGCGGTAGGCCTGGTGGTAGGTCTTCGCGGCGGGAGCATCGCGGAAGCGCGCCCATTCCTCGGACTCGGGGGCAAAGAAGAGATCGAGCAGCTCGCGCAGCTCGACGTTCTGCACCGTCTCCAGCAGGTCGCGCAGGTCGGCCTCGAGCCGCTCCGCGGACACCTCGGAGGGCACCGCGAGGTCGTTCAGCTCGTACTCGCTCTCCTCGGCGGCGCGCAGCTCGGTGATCTTGATCTTCGACCCCCACTTTTCCGAGGTCTCAAAGATGCCGCTGACGTGGACCGGGGTGCCGGTGCCGCAGAGCGCGTAACGCACTTCGGCGTCGTCCCAGCAGACCGCCTCGGTGATGCCGGTCGCGTCGCCGACGGTCATCTTCAGCCACGGCTCGCCGTTCTTCTTCCGCCGCAGCTCGCGCCCGCGGACGGCGTAGACGCCGCGCACCCGCTGCCCGTCCTCGAGGTCGCGGATCGCGATCCGCAGGTCGATCGCCGCCTCCGGCGCGGCGACGGGCGTCGGCGCGGCGGGACGCTCCGCAGCGCGCTCCGGTTCAACCGGAGCGAAGGCGGGATCGCTGCCCAGAAGGCTGTCCATCTGCGTCTGCTCGGCCATCTCCCGACCCAAGGTAGGGGCCGAGTCGGACGGTTTCTGTTACACGGTCCGCGCCGCCATGCAAGTCGAAAAGTCCAGCAAAGAGCGCCTTTTCTACCTGCAAATTGCGACTCCTTCTTACGTCAACGCGATCGCCCCGGGAATCCGCTGGACGTACACGACGTCACTCTCGCAGGCAAGTTCACGGGCCAGTTCCAGCCACCGCGCGGCCCGCTCGGGAACGTCGACTACCTCGACCACCATCGGCACGTCGCGCCGCAGCGCGAGCACCCGATCCCCGTGCGGCTCCCCCTCCCCGCGGAACCCCCACACCCCCCGCTGCGCCGTCGCCCCCGCCGCCCCGTCGCGCCGGAGTTGGTGGATGAACTCGAGGTAGGTGGGGTGCGAGCCGCGCGAGGCGACCCCGGAGGTGACGAGGGTGACGCGGGTCGCCTCAGCCGTCGCCGAACTCTCAGCGTTGCCGTGGAGACTTACTTTCGCTATGCGAGAGGAACGCTCCACAGCAGCGTCGGTGTGGAGCGAAACCGTCGCTATACGACGGTAAGTCTCCACGGCCTCGACGGTGACGAGGTGGGCGGCGGTGCCGAGCTCGGCCAACGCGCCTTCGATCGCGATGCGCGGTCCCACGCCCACGGTCATCGCGGGGACGCCGCGGTTGGCGGCGACGAACCGGGCGCGCCGGCGCGCGCCTTCGAGGACACCGTCGACGCCCAGCAGCACGGTCGCCGAGTCGGCGCCGTGGCGCTTCAGCGCGGCGACGGCATCGCGGTGCGGCGACATCGACCCCGTCCTCGGTCCCCACACGGTCACCTTCACCCGGTCCGACCGCAAGCCGTCCCCCGGAGCACCGACCACCGGCCCTGCCACCACCGCCGCCGAAGAGGTGGCGGGGCCGGTGGTCGTCGTCTCGAGCACCATCAATCCCTCCCCCGCCATCCCGCGCACCTCGTCGGCGAGCGCTTCGACCTTCTCTGCCTCCCCCACCGCGATCGCGACGAGCGGCGTGTCTTCCGACAGCGACAGGAGCCGATCGGTCCGCAGGTGATGCTTCGCGCCGAAGCCCTCGACGCCTCGCATCAGCGCCGCCGCCCGGACCCCGCGCCGCGCGCAGGCGTCCATCACGGCGGCGTCGAGCGGACCGTCGCCATCGCGGTCGCGCTCGCCGAAGTGGAAGCGCATCTGCAGCAACTCGCTCACAGGAGTCCCCCGATCCAGTGGCCGAGGGCGACCGCGGCGAGACCCGCGACCAGCGACACGGCGATATTCGCCCAGAGGACCCGCGCGTCGCCGTCCTCGCCCGCGCGGTGGGACTCCAACATCCAGGTCGAGAAGGTGGTGTAGGTGCCTACTCCTCCGCCGGCGACGATCGTGTAGGCGGTGCCGGAGAGGGCCGCGCCGGCGAGGATGCCGAGGATGATCGCGCCGCTGAGGTTGACCGCGAGCGTGCCGAGCGGGAAGTCCCCGCCGAGGCGCGTCGCCACGGTGCTGTCGATGACGAAGCGGGCGATCGCCATCGCCCCACCGAGCGCGGCGACCGCGACCCACGCGAGCGGCGTCATCGCGGCCCCCTCCCGCGTTCGCAGAAAGGTCCGCTATGCGACCAGAAGTGCGAACTCACCGGAGCACCCTTGCCCGACGGGTGGCGACGGTGCCCAGGTGCACGCAGGCGAAGCCGCCGATCAGCGTCGCGGCAGTGTAGGCGACGGCGAGGCCGACGTAGCCGCCTTCGACCATCTTGAAGAGCTCCAGCTGCAGGGTGGAGAAGGTCGTCAGCGCGCCGCAGACGCCCGTGCCGAGGAAGGGGCGGCGGTAGGTCGACGGCGGCAGACGCTCACCCAGGCGCGTCACGAACCAGCCGAGGAGGGCGGCGCCGACCATGTTCACGATGAACGTCGCCCAGGGCCAGGCGTCGACCCCGTGCGGCAGCGCCTCAGACAGGCCGACCCGTGCCAGCGCGCCGATCACGCCGCCGGCGTAGATCGCTCCCAACTCCCGGCGATCGAATCGTCTCTGTCTCAAATCCGCAGCCTCCTACTCGCCATTTCGACGTCAGTAGGAGCCATCAGCGGTCGCGCCGCGGTTATGGAGCGAGCCCCATCGCTCGGGTCAGGAGGCGAACCTTAGCCGAGGTCGAACGGTTAAGAGGCAAAACCACCTTGAGGAGGCAGAGATGTTGCGCGCAGTTTCACGGCGGCTCACCTACGCGAACGTGATCGCGACCTTGGCGCTGTTCCTTGCCCTGGGCGGCGGCGCCGTCTGGGCGGCCAACAAGCAGGCGAACAAGGTCGGTACCGGCAAGCTGAAGCCGAACGCGGTTACGGCGGGGAAGATCAAGGCGAACGCGATCACCACGTCGAAAATCCGGGAAAACGCGGTGACGAACGCGAAGATCCGCGAAGGTTCCGTGAACTTCGGCAAGCTTGCCGCGGGCACGAACGTCGTCGCCACCGCGACGAGCTCCCCGGTCGCGGTCAACGGGGCGAGCGCGGTCACGGTGAGCTTCCCCTCGCCGGTCACCTTCACCCCGGCGGCGGGCGTCGTCGACCTGCTGAGCGTCGAAGCGCGCAGCTCGAACCTCTCCCGCTCCGGCACCGAACCGTGCCGCGTACAGGTCCTCCCGCTGGTCAACGGCACCGAATGGGCCGGCGCGCCGCTCGGCCTCAGCGCCTTCGAGCCGACCGGGGAAAACCCCGCGGGCGTGATCGGCTCGGGCGGCGCGACCAGCCCGATCGGCCTCGCCGCGGCCGGCGCCACGCAGACGATCGGCGCGAAGCTGATCGGCGGCCCGCGCTGCTCGTCGGGCGGCTCGGTGACCGTCGCGGTGGCGGTGACGCAGTCGAAATAGTGGAGGTTCGCCAGGCCGACGATCCGCGTTCACTAACCTTACGTAAGTGAATCGAATCGTCGCCTGGCACTTCTCCGATCCGGCCTGCCCCTGGGCCTACTCCTCCCGTCCCGCGATCGCGCGGGTGCGCTGGCGCTTCGGCGACCAGCTCGACTGGCGCCTGGTGATGATCGGCCTCTCCGAGACCACCGACCGCTACGAGCAGGCGGGCTACACCCCGGCCCGCATGGCGAGCGGCCACCGCAAGTTCGAGCAGCGCTTCGGGATGCCGTTCGGCAGCGGCGTGAAGTCGCGCCTGGCGCCGAGCTCGCGCGCCTGCCGCGCGGTCATCGCCGCCCGTGAGGAGTCGATGGAGCTCGGCTACGCGGCGCTCCGCGCGATCCAGCTGATGCAGTTCACGACCCCCGGACTGCTCGACGACGACGAGCACCTGCGCGAGGCGCTCGAGGACGTCGACGGACTCGACGCGGCGGCGATCGTCGCCCGCATCGACGACCCGGCGATCCTCGCCATCTACGAGGAGGACAAAGCGCGGACCCGCTCCGCCGAGGGTCGCCCGACCCACGTCCAGAACCGCCACTCCAGCTCCGACGGGCCGGTCCGCTACACCGCCCCCTCGATCATCTTCGACATGCCCGACGGCCGCTGGCTCGAGGTCGGCGGCTTCCAGCCCTTCGAGTCCTACGACAACGCGCTGGCGAACCTCGACCCGACGCTGGAGCGCCGGCCGACCCCGGAGCGCGCCGCCGATGCGGTGCTCGCCTACCCGATCGGCCTCACCACCGCCGAGGTCGCCTCGATCATGCGCCCCTCGGACCTCGAAGACGCCGACCAGCACGGGACCGAACGCGAACTGATCGCCGCGGTCGACTCGGGCGAGCTGGCGATGCAGCCGATGGGCACCGACGCCCTCTGGCGCCCCACGAGCGCAGTCCGCTCGGGCAGCGAGCCCGACGCCCTCGCGGCGGCCTAGCTGGGCAACCTGGCGCCCGGGGAGGGTCGAGGCCGTTGCTGACTGGCGCCCGGGGAGGGATGGGGCCGCTTCAAGCTGGCGCCCGGGAAGGGAAGGGCCGTCTCGTCCACGGCCCTGGCAGGCTGTGGCCGTGGCC
>JBOGYZ010000005.1:0-8838 GCA_050697015.1 Solirubrobacterales bacterium | reverse complement strand
GTCCGGGTCGATCTACCTCCCTCGGCCCAGGCCCAGCCGAGGAAAACCAGCAGATATGCAGCGCCGATCTCGAGCAGCAGCGCGCCGGAGTCGTTTGCAAGAGTTGCCACTATCGTCGCCACCACGGCGCCGATCAACGCGGCCCGCATCGCCGGGGCCTCCCGCACCCAGCTCGCCAGGGTGGCGCGCCGCAGGACCGCGACGAGCACCCCGATCGCGACCAGCGGCAGGGCGATGAGGAGGACCGGGCGGACGAAGCTGCGCGCGGTCTGCTCGAGCCGGCGCTGGGCGGTGTCGCCGAGCGAGTGCAGGCCGCCGGCGTCGAGCACCGAGCGGGTGAGGTGCGAGTTGGCGCCGGTGAGGAGGTCGGCGAGCGCCAGCAGGGCAACGACGACGAGCGGGATCAGGATCACCAGCAGGATCCAACGGCGCCGCCCGCCGGTGACGACGAGCGCGGCCACCGCGACTCCCATCGGGATGTCGATCGCCGCGCCGACGTCGGCACCGAACTCGCCGGAGGCGAAGATTCCGGCGCAGACGAGCCCGACGACGAGGAACACGGCGGCGCAGCGCCCCGGCGAGAGGCGCGGCGCGAAGCCCGCCAGGCCGGCGCCGATGCCGCCGACGACGAGCACCGACAGCAGCGACTCGAGCTCGTTGCCGATCCCGTAGAAGCGGACGCCGAGGCCGGGGTTCGGGCCGAGCAGGGAGAGCGCCGACAGCGGCGAGCCGAGGATCGCGTCGAGCGCGTAGGCGACGACGGTGATCCCGGCGGCGACGGCGAGCGCGCGGTAGTCGCGCAGGGCCGCCAGGGTGATCGCGGCGAGCAGCGGCGCGCCCAGCATCACCACGAGCGTTTCCGGCCACTGCGCCGGTTCGAGCGCCGCGCCGACCAGCAGCAGCACCGGCAGGTAGACGACCGCGAGGCCGGCCAGCCGCACCGCGACCGGCGCGAGCGGACGCGCGACAAGCACCACCAGCCCCAGCGCGAGGACCCAGGCAAGGAGGCTCCAGCCGGTCACCGGCCCGCGCCGCGAGGAGACGACCGCCATCCGCGCCCCGCGCGTTTCGATCGCCGCCGGGTCGACCGAGCCCTCGGAGCGGATCGCCTGCCCGATCATCTGGTCGGGGACGGCGGCGCCGAAGAATTCGAGGATCGTCGGCGCGACGTCGGTCGAGGCGACGTAGCCGTTCGTGCGCGTCGTGTCGGAGCTGAGGTCGCCGTGGAAGCCGCGCCCGGCGATCCCGATCGCGATCGGTTCGTCGGTCTCCCCCGTCGGCATGGCGATCGCGATGACGAGTCCATGCGGGCCCGCCCGATGCGCGAGTCGTACGGCCTCGGCGAGGGAGGCGTCGGAGTCCCAGAAGATCCCGGCTTCGCCGAGTTGGCCGAGGAAGCCTCCCTTGGCCGGCTGGATCCCGAGCGGGCAGGCCGACGGCCCCTGGCCGACGACGGCGACCCCGCCCTTTTCGAGGCGTTCGACCATCAGGCCGGGTTCGATTTCGTCCGGGGCCGATTCAGCCCGGGCCACGGCTTCGCGGAGCCAAGCGCGGCAGGCGGTCGTCGCCGCCGGCGCGGGCGGCAGATCGCCACCGTCGTAGAGCGAGTCGAAGACCCGGTTCCCGGCGCCGACGTCGAGGTAGGTCTGGTCCGCGGACACGGTCCCCAGTCCGGCGCTCATCAGCCCAGGCGAGAAGCCGGCACGCGCCAGGTCGGCGACGCTGGTCCGGGCGGGCACCCAGACGAGGTGGGCCTGCGGCAGCCGGGTGAGGGCGTTCGCGGCCGCTCCCGGCGCCAGGACCAGGCACACCGTCAGCGCTATCGTCATTGCGATGCCCGCCGACCGCACTTTCGCCAAATTCAGTTTCTTCAAAGTCGATCCCGCCTGGCGCCGCAAGTCCGCCGAGCTTCGCGGCGCCGACAAGCAAGAGTTCCTCGCCGCCTGCGAGGACTTCGGCATCGACCGGTCGCTGCGCGCCTACTCAACCATAGGAACGCGGGGCGACGTCGATCTGGTGCTGCTCAGCCAGAGCCCGAACCTCGAGGACATCCACACCTTCCACGTCGTGCTCGGGCAGTCGGGGCTGGCGAAATGGTCGACGACGCCCTACTCGTACCTCTCGATGACGAAAAAGTCGCCGTACTCCGACGAGAAGGCGCGCCCGGAGATCGCCGTCTCCGACCGCAAGTACCTCTTCCTCTACCCGATGGTGAAGCAGCGCCGCTGGTATGGCCTGCCGCCCGCCGAGCGCGGCCGGATCATGAAAAGCCACATCGACATCGGCCGCAGCTACCCCGAGATCACGGTCAACACGACCTACTCGTACGGGCTCGACGACCAGGAGTTCGTCGTCTGCTTCGAGGGCGACGACCCGGGCGAATTCCTCGAACTCGTGAACGAGCTGCGCCCGACCGAGTCGAGCGAGTACACCGAGTCGGAGACGCCGATCTTCACCTGCGTCTCGATGTCGGTCGGCCGCGCCCTCGACGCCCTCGACGGCGTCGCCAGCGCCGCTACCACGCCTGCCTAGGCCTGAGCCCAGCGCGACCCGCGCGATGGGGGTCGCCTATCCTTCCCTGTCCCGTCCCAGACCCGAAAAACGAGAGAGATGCCCAAGATCGGTACCCCTGAGAACCCGCTTCGCGTCGCCATCGTCGGCGCCGGCCCGTCCGGCTTCTACGCAGCCGAGCACATCCTCAAGGACGGCGACGTCCACTCCCAGGTCGACCTCTTCGACCGCCTCCCCACCCCCTACGGGCTGGTGCGCGGCGGTGTCGCTCCCGACCATCCGAAGATCAAGTCGGTGACCCGCGTGTACGAGAAAACCGCGGCGCGCGACGGCTTCCGCTTCTTCGGCAACGTGAAGATCGGGCACGACATCGAGGTCGAGGATCTGGAAGGGCTCTACCACGCGATCGTCTTCACGGTCGGCTGCGAGACCGACCGGGCGCTCGGCGTCCCCGGCGAGGACCTGCCCGGCAGCCACGCCGCCACCGCCTTCGTCGGGTGGTACAACGCCCACCCCGATTACGCGGACCGGGAGTTCGACCTCTCGGGCGAGCGCGCCGTGGTGATCGGCAACGGCAACGTGGCGATGGACGTCGCGCGCATGCTGGCGCTGACCGACTCAGAGCTGCGCCAGACCGACACCGCCGATCACGCGATCGAGGAGCTCGACAAGAAGAACATCAAGGAGATCGTCGTGCTGGGCCGCCGCGGCCCGGCCCAGGCCGCCTTCACCAACCCGGAGATCAAGGAGCTCGGGGTGATGGAGGACGCCGACGTGATCGTCGACCCCGCCGACATGGAGCTCGACGCGGCGAGCGAGGCCTTCCTCGAGTCCGACGAGGTCGACAAGACGACGCGGGTCAACGTCGAGACGCTGCAGGAGTTCTCCGAACGGACCCCGGAGGGCAAGAAGCAGCGGATCGTCCTGCGCTTCCTCGCCTCGCCGGTCGAGATCAAGGGCGACGGCAAGGTCGAATCGATCGTGATCGGCAAGAACGAGCTGGTGGAAGAGAACGGGCGGCTGGTGGCCAAGGACACCGGCGAGCGGGAGGAGCTCGAGTGCGGGCTGGTGCTGCGCTCGGTCGGCTACACCGGGATCCCGATCGAGGGCGTGCCCTTCGACACCAAGCGTGGCCTGATCCTGAACGAGGGGGGCCGGGTGCTCGACTCCCACGACGCAGGCCACAAGGTCGGCCACTACACCGCGGGCTGGATCAAGCGCGGGCCGTCGGGCGTCATCGGCACGAACAAGAAAGACGCCCTGGAGACCGTCCAGCACCTGCTGGCCGACGTCGGGTCGCAGACGCTGCTGGAGCCGGCGAACCCGGCGCCCGAGGCGATCGAGCAGCTGCTGGCGGAGAAGAACGTGCGCTACGTCTCCTTCGAGGACTGGCAGGCGATCGACCAGGCCGAGGTCGGCCGCGGCGAGCCGCACGGCCGTCCCCGGGTGAAGTTCGTCCGGGTCGAGGAGATGCTCGACACGGTCGGCGAGCAGGTGGGCTAGCCATGGCAGTCGACCTGGCCGAGCTGAAGACCATGATCGAGGCGGCCCTGCCGGGCGCCTCGGTCGAGATCTCAGACGAAGACGGCGGTGGCCAGCACCTGCGCGCGGAGGTCAAAGCCCCCCAGTTCACGGGCCTCTCGCGGATCGAGCAGCACCGGCTGGTGAAGGCGGCGGTGAAGCCGCGTTTCGAGGACGGCACGGTCCACGCGCTTTCGGTGAAGACCGAGCCCGCCTGAGCACGCCCCAGGCGGCTCCCAGAGCGGAAAAGTCACACTTCCGTTCCCCACACGTCACATCTTTTTCCGTAGCCTTCCTTACATGGAGGCAGGGAGAGCGAACTGGACCGATTCCCGGCTGGACGACCTGAACGACCGGGTCAAGAGCATGGACATGAAGATGGACGCCGGCTTCGCGCGTCTCGACAGTCGGATCGACGAGACCAACAGCCGAATCGACCAGATGAACCACACGATGCTGCAGGGGATGATCGCCCTGATAAGCATCATCACGGTGCTGCTCTCGATCCTGGTCGGCATCGTCGCGACGAAGCTCTTCTTCTGAGCCGGCGGAGGCGCTTGGCTACCCTGTGGACATGGCCGACCAAGAGTTGAAGTCCAAAGTCGAAGAGTTGATCGCAGCCAACCCGGTGCTGCTCTTTATGAAAGGGGTGCCGGAGGAGCCGCGCTGTGGGTTCTCGATGCGCGTCGTGCAGATCCTCGACTCGATGGACGCCGAGTACGGCGCGATCGACGTGCTCCCCGCGCTGCAGCCGCTGCGCGAAGTCACCACCGAGATCGCCGACTGGCAGACCTTCCCGCAGCTCTACGTGAACGGCGAGCTGCTCGGCGGCGCCGACATCATCCAGGAGATGTACGACTCTGGTGAGCTCGCCGAGGCCCTCGGCCTCGAGCAGCCGGAGGCCGTCGCCACCGCTCCCGCGGCAGCACCGGCCAACGACCTCCCGGCGCAGTCTCCCCCGCTTCAGATCGAATAACCCAGCTCCGCGTTCGCGCAGCTCAGCGCGGTGCTCAGGACGCGGCCCGCGGCCGCGAGGTCGGCCTCTGGCAGGTCGCCCCAGAGGCGGGCCCTGATCTCGTCCGTCGTCCCGACCACGCGATCCTGAAGCTCGCGGGCGGCGGGCGTCAGCACCACTTCACCTTGGTCGGCCTCGAGCAGGCCGAGTGAGAGGGCGCTCTCGATCGCGGCCGTCGACTTGTCGACCGCGAACTTCGCCTGGGCCTTTCCCAGGTCGATCAGGTCCTGACGAGCCAGGCGCCCGCCCGCGCCCTCGGCCAGTTTCAGGATCACCCAGCCGGATGCCGACAGCCCGGTCCCGGCCAGTTCGCGCACGAGGATCGCGTCGAGGGCCTTCTCGGTCTGGCCGATCAGCGCCGGTCCGAATGCGGTGGGGGTCTGAACGTCCATCTTCTCGTTCCTTTCGTCGGAGTATTCGTTGGTCGTACCAACGATCTTCCAAGAAGATAGCAAGTCGTTGGCCTAACCAACGAATCCTCTAGAATCCCAGTCGATGTCCGCCTACCGCCTCGACTCCCTGCCGACCTGGCTCCTCAGCCGGACCTCGGGCCGCGCCCGTCGCCTGCTCGCCGACGCCTTCGCCGCCGCCGGGGCGCGCGGCTACCACTACCGCGCGCTGGCGGCGCTGGAGGACCTCGGGCCCGCCAGTCAGGCGACGCTGGGACGAAGGGCGGAGCTGGATCGCTCGGACGTCGTCGCGACGCTCGCGGAGCTCGAAGCCGACGGCTTGGTCAGGCGCGCCCAAGACCCCGACGACGCCCGGCGCAAGATCGTTTCGATCACGACCGCCGGGAGGCGCCGCCTGCGGAAGCTGGACGAGGTCGTCGCCTCTGTCCAGGAGGAGCTTCTCGCCCCACTCTCAGCCGCCGAGCGCGCGGAGCTGATCCGTCTGCTGGAGGAACTACGGGGCGCTGAAGCTGGAGGGACCTAGACCGCGGCGGGGGCCGCGTCCGCGTCGTCCTTCACCTGGAAGGACGAACCGCAACCGCAGGCGGCGACGACGTTCGGGTTGTTCACCTGGAAGCCGGCGCCCTGCAGGCCTTCGACGTAGTCGACCTCGGAACCGAAGACGAACTGCATCGAGACCTTGTCGACGACGACGGAGACGCCTTCGACGGTGAAGACGTTGTCGTCGGCCTTGGCCTTGTCGAAGGCGAGCGCGTACTGGAAGCCGGAGCATCCACCGCCGCGCACGGCGACGCGCAGGGCCTGGTCGTTGTCCTCCTGCCCGCCAAGCATCTCGCCGATCTTGGCGACGGCTTTGTCGGAGAGGGTGATTGCTGCGTTTGGCATGTCGGTCACTTCACAAAGTGTAGCGGGGAACGTCGGCGGCTCGGCCGGCCGGCCCAAAGTCCGGAAGGAGCATGCTTGAGCGGGAGAAGCTACTCGCGCAATGAGCGGGGAAAGCGCTAGCGTCGCGGCCATGGAGACCACCGCCCACGCCCAGATCGCCTACGACGCGTTCGCCCCGATCTACGACGACTTCAACGCCCAGAACGACTACGAGTTCTGGTTCAGCGTCCTGCTCCCGCGGCTCGAGAAGTACGGCCTGCAAACCGGCAAGCTCCTCGACGTGGCCTGCGGGACCGGTCGCGCGATCGCGCCGATGCTGCGCCGCGGCTGGGAGATCACCGCCTGCGACATCTCCCCCGCGATGGTCGCCAAGGCGAAGGAGAAACACGAGGGCAAGGCGATCACCTTCGACATCGCCGACATGACCAAGCTGCCGAACTACGGGGAGTTCGAGCTCGTCTGGGCGCTGAACGACCCGGTCAACTATCTGGTCGCCGACGGCGACCTGCAGAGCGCGCTCGAAGCGATGAAGGCGAACCTCACCGCCGAGGGCCTCCTCGTCTTCGACTGCAACACGCTGATGCTCTTTCGCGCGAGCTTCGACGCGGGCGAGGGCCTCAAGCGCGACGCCCGTTGGAACTGGCGCGGACTCGGCCAGGTCGGCGAGATCTACGAAGCCGAGGTCTCCGGCGAGGGGGTCGCGACGCACATCCACAAGGAGCGCCATTACTCGGTGCCGGAGGTGCAGCGGACGCTGCTGAACGCGGGCCTCCAGCCGGTGGCGGCGCTGGGCCAACGCGAAGACGGCGACGAGCTCATCCTCGCCGACGCCTGGGACGAGGAACGCGACCACAAGATCATCCACGTGGCGCGGCGAAGCTGACCAGACCCGCCGTTTGGCAGAATCGCCCCCGGTGAACGCCAGCGCCGATACCGCAGTCGTCTGCGACAGCAGCCAATACCTACCTCCCGAGGTGATCGCCGCCAAGGGAATCGGGGTGGTCAGCCTGTACGTGTCGGTCGACGGGCACCAGGAGCCCGAGCTGCAGATCACCGACTACGACGATTTCTACAGCCGGCTGCGGCAGTCGAGCGGCGGCGCGACCACCTCGCAGCCCTCGCTCGGCGACTTCATCGACGTCTGGCAGCCGCTGCTCGACCAGGGCAAGGACGTCGTCTCGATCCACATCTCCGCGGCGATCTCCGGAACCTTCGAGGCTGCCAACCAGGCCCGCCAGCGGCTGATCGACGACGGCAAGGGCGGCGAGCGGATCTACCTCTATGACTCCGAAATGGCCTGCGGGGCGACCGGGCTCTGCGTGCTCGCCGCGCACGCGGCGATCGAGGCGGGCGGCGGTCCGGAGGAAGCGCTGGCCCGGGCCAAGGAGGTCCGCGAAACGCTGAGGATGTGGTTCGCCGTCGACACGCTCGAGTACCTGCGCAAGGGCGGCCGGATCGGCGGCGCCAGCGCCTGGATCGGCAGTGCCCTGAAGATCAAGCCGATCCTCACGATCGACCGCGAAATCAAGCCGATCGAACGGGTCCGCACCCGCGCCCGCTCGCTTGAGCGCCTGCGCGGCTACGCCCGCCAGCTGCACGAATCGGGCGCCGACGCCTGGGTCATCCAACACATCCAGGACCCGGAGACCGCCGAGGCGCTGGCCGTCGACCTGCGCGAGACCTTCGGCGGCAAACCGGCCTTCATCTCTGAGATCGGGCCGGTGATCGGCGCCCACGTGGGGCCCGGGCTCCTCGGGGTCGGCGCGGTGTCCTGGTCGCTCATCGAACCAAGCTGAGGCTCCGTCCCGGATGACGAAGCTGCTGCTGATCTCGGGCAGCCTGCGCGGCGGCTCGACCAACTCGGCGGCGCTGCGGACGGCGGCGGCCCTGGCACCCGACGGGGTCGAGGCGACGATCTATGACGGCATGGGCCGTCTCCCCCACTTCAACCCCGACGACGACCCGGCCGACGGGGTCGGGCTCGACCCGGAGGTGGCGGCGTTGCGCGCGGCGCTGGCCGAGGTCGACGCGCTCCTCCTGAGCACGCCCGAGTACGCGGGCGCCCTGCCCGGCTCGTTCAAGAACCTGCTCGACTGGACGGTCGGCGGCGGCCAGACCTACGAGATGCCGGTCGCCTGGATCAACGCCTCCGGCGCCGCGGCACCGACCGGCGGTGCCGACGCCCACGACAGCCTCCGCAGGGTCCTCGGCTACACGAGCGCCCGGATCGTCGAGGAGGCGGTGCTGAGACTGCCGCTGGCCCGCGACGACATCGGCCCCGACGGCCTGATCACCCCGCCCGCCGCACGCGAGTCGATCATCGGCGCAGTCCGCGCCCTCGCCGCCGCCGTCGAGCCTGGTTGATGGGTCGAAAACCCGTCAGATAGTCCGGTTTTCGGCCCATCAACCGGCAAGCTTCAAGGGCTCTCAAGCTGGCGCCCGGGTAAGGGACGACGGCCGTCTCGGCCACGGCCCTGGCAGGCTGTGGCCGTGGCC
>JBOGYZ010000004.1:0-5264 GCA_050697015.1 Solirubrobacterales bacterium | reverse complement strand
GTCCACGGCCCTGGCGGGCTGTGGCCGTGGCCGAGACGGCCGGGTATGAAAGCGGCGGAGGAACCGTGACGTCGTGAGGAAGACGTCGGGAAGTCCACGCTTCCGCGCGTGTTCTCCATGCCTCGCCCCGGTGAGTTCGCACTTCTCCGCGCATAGCGCGGGAAAGTGCGAACTCAACCTTCCTGGGGACTCCCTTCCGGGCTAAACCGTCACGGACGTCCGGAGTTCGTGACGGACCCGTGCCTGATGTTTCACGAACCCCTCACGTCCTCGGCATCTCATGGGGGTCACAGCCTGCCAGGACCGCCATGAGACGCCCAGGACCGATCTAGGACTGCCGCACCGGCCAGCACAACAGCCGGCCCGCGCCCCGCCTACCCCCCGAAGTACGGCGCGCCCCAGCCGGCGGCGGCCAGGGCGAGGATGAAGCTGAGGATGCCGAGGGCGGCCATCGCGCCGACCTCGACCGCGAGGCGGTTGGTGCGGCTGAGGCCGCGACCGTAACGGCCCTGCTCGCCGGCGACGATCAGAAGGCCGCAGAGGACCCCGGCCACGAGGCCGCCGACGTGGGCACCGATGCTGATCGAGCCGTCGGCGAAGGTGAAGACGAGGTTGAAGATGATCAGGAAGCCGAGCTGGCCGGCGACCGCCTCAAGGCTGCGCCCGCGGGCGATCACGAAGGTCGCACCGAGGATGCCGAAGATCGCCCCCGAGGCGCCGGCGCTCACCGTTTCGGGGTTGAACAAGAGGGCGCAGAACGAGCCCGCCACCAGGCAGACGAAGTAGATGACGACGAAGCGCAGAGTCCCGACCGCCGGCTCCAGCAGCCGTCCGATGAAGTAGAGGAGCAGCATGTTGAAGCCGATGTGGAAGATGCTGACGTGGACGAAGCCGCTGGTGAAGATCCGCCACCAGTCGCCACCTTCGTGGACGGCCGGTCCCCATAGCGCGCCCATTTCGTAGATCACTCCGATGCCCATTTCGTGGGTGAGTCCACCGGAGCTCTTGGCGATCTCGATCAGGTAGATGACCACGTTGATCGCGATCAGCACGATCGTCGCCGGGAAGCCGCCGAGCGAGAGCGCGCTCGGCGTCCCGGTCGGGTTGCGGACCACCCGGGTGCGTTGGTTCATGCACTCCGGGCAACGCATGCCGACCGGGGTCGGGGTCATGCACTCCGGGCAGATCGGCCGCCCGCAGGAGGAGCAGGAGACGCCGGTCTCCCGGTTCGGATGGCGGTAACAAGTCTGTGCCACGAGCAGAGCAGCCTACAATCGCGGCCGATGGAGCCCGCCAGCCCCGCCCGCCTCTACGCCACCGCGGTCGGCGCGCTGCTCGTCATCCTCGGCATCGCGGGCTTCTTCTACGGCTCCGACTTCGGCTCCCCGGGGACCCTCGACCACACCCTCGGCGCACTCCGCACCAACGGCTGGCTGAACCTCCTCTGGGCCGCTCTGGGCGCCCTCGGGCTGCTCACCGCGGGAACCTTCTCGCGGGCCTACGCGCTCGGCGCGGGATTGCTGCTGACCGTGCTCGGCGTCTGGGGCCTGGCCCTCGACCCGAGCGGCGCGATCCTCGGCTTCCTCCCGGCTTCAGGAGCGAACGAAGCGCTGAACCTCACCCTGGGCCTCCTCGGTCTGCTCGCCGCAGCCGGAACGCCGCGCAGCCTGATGAGCGGGAGCGTGGCGGCTCCTGGACGAACCTCCCGCAGTTCGTGAGGGAAGGAGCCGCCGAACTCGCGCCTCTCCCAGTCCGACCCGCCTAGAACCGATCCCGAACTCCCGAAGCCAGGCCCTTCAGGCCGTTCGCCTCGTGCTTGCCCCGGCGGCGCAGCTCGAAGAGGACCAACGCCCCCGTCGCCACCCCGCCGACCCCGACCGCGACCACCGGCCGCACCCAGTTGCGCGGTTCGCGCAGCGCCCGCATCTCAGAGTCGGAGAGCTCCTCGGCCCAGTCGGAGAGCTCGGTCGCCGCGGCCGCCGAGAGCGCCGTGAAGGTGCCCTCGATCCGTCCGAAAAGGCGCTCCGGCGGGTCGATCGGCCGCAGTGCGTCACTGAGCAGTGCCTCGACGTCCCAGGTCGTCTCGCCCGGCTCAGCCATCAGTGGACCCCTCCATCTCTTCCTGCAGCTGTTTGATCGCCCTGTGGATCAGGACCTTGGTCGCCCCGTCCGAGCGGCCCAGCGCCCGCGCGATCTCGCGGTTGTCCATGCCCAGCGCGAAGCGCATGATCAGCGCCTCGCGGCGGTCGTCGGAGAGGTGCTCCAGGTTGGCCATCACCTGCCGTAGCTCCTCCCGCCCGGCGACCAGGTCCTCGGTGTCGTGCTTCGTCGCGATCGGGTCGGCGCTGTCCAGCGGCGTCTGCGGACGGCGCGAGCGGTCGCGGTAGTAGTTCGAGGCCAGGTTGTGGGCGATGCGGATCAGCCACGGCCGCAGCGGCCGGCCGTCGGACTCGCGGCGCGCCCGGTCGAAGTGCCGGTAGGCCTGTAGGAAGGCCTGCTCGGTGAGGTCCTCGGCGTCGTGGTGGTTGCCCACCCGGTAGTAGGCGTAGGAATAGACGTCGCGCAGGTGGGCCCGGTAGAAGTCTTCGAAGGCGCGGTCCAGCTCCGCCTTCGCCGCCGGAGCCAGCTGGGCAGGCTCGACGTTCTCCTCGGGGCCGTTCACCGGCCCAGATTAGATGAGCGCCGACACCGCAACTCATGCCGCCTGCCTCGCCCGCTCGGCGCTGCGCAGCCCGGCCACCCAGTCCTCGCAGGCGACTTCGCCGCGGATCAGCTTCGCCAGGCCCTCGAGCGCCTGGCCATTCACGCCCGACGCGGCGATCGCGTCGGCCAGGAGTGGCGTCGTGTCGATCCCCTCGGAGGCCTGGCCGATCAGGGCCGGGATCTCCTCCGCCGGCGTGCCCGCGCCGAGCAGCTCGCCCGCGCGCCGGTTGCGCCCGTTCGGCGCCAGCATCGAGGCGGTCAGGTCGCCGACCCCGGCGAGCCCGGCGAAGGTCTCCGGGTCGGCGCCGTGGGCGACCCCGCAGGCGATGCACTCGCGCCAGATCTCGGCGACGGCGATGCCCGCCGCGTTCAGCCCGTGCGGCTCGGCCGCGGCGGCGGCCAGCGCGGCGGCGTTCTTGGCGGCGCCCGCCATCTCCACCCCGACCACGTCGGCGGTGCGCTCGCAGACCAGGCCGGCGCGTTTGAAGACCTCGCCGAGCTGCGCGCGCAGGTCGGGATCGCCGGAGCCGAGCACCAGCGCCGCCGACCCGGAGACCGCCTCGGCGGCGTGGGCCGGCCCGCCGAGCGAGGCGAGCGCCCGCGCCCGCACCCGTTCGCCGACGTACTCGGACGGCAGCTGTGCCTGCGGCGCGATCAGCCCCTTCGTCAGCAGCAGGATCGACGAGCGATCGCCGGCGCGGTCGGCGATCGAGCCGACCGCCGCGGGCAGCGACTTGGAGGGGATCGCGAGCACGATCAGGTCGAGGCCCGTCAGCTCGATCGCGGACGCCGGGCGCACGTCGATCGCCTCCGGCAGCGGTACGCCGGGCAGGTAGCGAGCGTTTTCGCCCGCCTCGACCAGTTCCGCCGCGCTCGCCGCGATGCGGGCGCCCAACTGCACCTCGAGCCCGCCGCGGGCGAGCAGCACGGCGACCGCCGTCCCCCAGCTGCCCGCGCCGATCACCGCGGCGCGCCGCATCGGCGGCAGGCCGCCCAGGTCTTCCCACTGCAGGAGGACGTTGGGCCAGATCCGCGTCGTCACCGCTTCGGCCAGCGCCGTCGAGGGTTCCTCGGACTGCGGGAAGGTCATCGCCTTGCCGCAGCGGACCTTCACCTTGCGCGGGCGGATGCGCCAGCCGCGCCGCACCGCTTCGGTGCCGATCACCGCGGTCGGCAGGATCGGCGCGCCGGTCTGCAGCGCCAGTCGGCCGACGCCGCGCTTCGGGATCGCGAGGCTGCCGCTGCGGTGGCGCGTGCCCTCGGGGAAGATGCAGAGCGTCCCGCCCCGTTCGACCACCATCCGGGCGGTCTCCATCGACTCCTCGTCGGCTTCGCCGCGGCGGATCGGGAAGGCGCCGAGCCGCGAGAGGAACCAGGCCTGCAACGGCTTCTGGAAGAGCTCCACCTTGGCGACGTAGTTCATCGGCCGCCGCCAGGGCAGGCAGGCGCCGACCACGAAGGGGTCGAGGAAGCTGCGGTGGTTGGCGGCCACGATCAGGCCGCCGTCGACGTGGCGGGCGTATTTGCGGCCGGTCCGCGAGAGCCGGAAGTAGAGGAGGAAGAAGGGGACGAAGGTCAGTCGGATGACCACGTAGAGCGGCCAGTTGACGCTGTGCTTGCGGGTATAGGCGTGCAGCGCCTCGAGGCGCTCGTCGGGGATCACGCTTTCGGCTACACGGCAAGGAGCCGCGGGTTACGTCAGCGGCGCCCGCGGATTGACGACCGGGCGCAGGTTCGGTTCGACCTCGTCGCGCAGGTGCTCGAAGTCGGGCGGCAGCGAGAGCTTCTCGCCGAGGTGCTCGAGTGGCTCGTCGACGGTGAAGCCGGGGCCGAGCGTGGCGATCTCGAAGAGCACCCCGCTCGGCTCGCGGAAATAGACGGACTTGAAGTAGAAGCGGTCGATCTCCGGGGTCGGGCCGGCGCCCGCCGAGATCGCCTTGTCGCGCCAGGCCATGTGCTCCTCGGGGGTCGAGGCCCAGGCGACGTGGTGGACCGAGCCCGCGCCCTGGGCCGGGCGCTCGTCCGGCGGCGGGTCGTAGATGTAGAGGCCGCCGCGCTCGGACCCGCGCGCTTCCCAGCCCGCGTCGGTCGGCTCGAACTCCAGCGCCTCCAGCAGGGCGGAGCTGGCGTCGGGCGCCGCCGCGTAGGCGCGCACCGCGTGGAAGCCCTGCAGCGCCAGCTCGCGCGGGACCTCCGGGTGGTCGGCGATCAGCGGCGCGTCGGGGACGTCGGCGACGAGGAGCTCGTGGTCGAGGCCCTCGGGGTCGGAGAAGTGGAGGCCGTCGCCTTGGCGGCGGGTATCGACGCCGAGCGCGCCCAGGCGTCCCTCCCAGAAATCGAGTGCCTCCGGCCCGCCGACCCGCCAGACGATCCGGTGCACCATCCCCGCTCCGGCCCGTCCGAGCGCGGCGCCGGGGTACTCGAAGAAGGTCAGGTCCGCGCCGGGGTCGCCCTCCTCGTCGGCGAAGAACAGGTGGTAGACGGTCGGGTTGTCCTGGTTGACCGTTTTCTTGACCATCCGCAACCCCATCACGCCCGCGTAGAAATCGACGTTGCGCTGG
>JBOGYZ010000003.1:0-7159 GCA_050697015.1 Solirubrobacterales bacterium | reverse complement strand
GTTACAAGCCGTTCGGAGAGGGTCGGGACCCGCTCGAACCAGCGCTAGCGATTGTTCGGGGCGCCCGGGTGACGTTCGCAGGAGCCTCCACAACTCGTTGCGTAAATCTCGCGCCGAAGGCGCGATCCAGTTTCCACCGAGCGAAGCGAGGTGGTGCGCTCCTGCGAGCGTCACCCGGGCGCCCCCCTTGGGGCGGCCCGAACCCCGCTTATTTCAAGAAGCCCTCGTAGTTGCGCATCATCAGCTGCGCCTCTAGCTGCTTGACCGTGTCCAAAGCCACGCCGATGACGATCAGGATCGAGGTGCCGCCGAAGTAGAAGTTCGCGGAGGTCTGGCTGATCAGGATCGTCGGCAAGGCCGCCACCGCGCCCAGGTAGAGGGCGCCGGGGAAGGTCAGTCGGGACAGGATCCGGTCGAGGTATTCCGCCGTCGGCCGCCCCGGGCGCACGCCGGGGATGAATCCGCCGTAGCGTTTGAGGTTGTCGGCCTGGTCCACCGGGTTGAAGGTGACCGCGGTGTAGAAGTAGGTGAAGATGATGATGAAGAGGATCTCGCCGATCACGTAGGGCACCGAGTTCGGGCTGAAGAATTCGGCGAAGCTGAGGGCCGCCGGGGTGTTCAGCAGCTGGCCGATCGTCGGCGGGAAGGCCATGATCGAAGCGGCGAAGATGACCGGGATGACGCCCGCCATGTTGACCCGCAGCGGCAGGTACGTCGATCCGCCGGAGGTCATTTTGCGCCCGACCACGCGTTTCGCGTATTGGACCGGGATGCGGCGCTGGCCCTCCTGGACGAAGACGATCGCGACGATCACCGCCAACGCGATGAAGGGCATCATCACGACGAAGACCTGGTCGGGGTTGTTCCACCACTTGGTGATCCCGTTGGGGATCGACGAAGCGATCGAGGCGAAGATCATCAGCGAGATCCCGTTGCCGATACCGCGCTGGGTGATGAGCTCGCCCAGCCACATCAGGAGCGTGCAGCCGGCGGTCAGGCAGATCACGATCAGCATCACCTTCGGGAAGGTCAGGGTGCCGACCACGCTGGTGCCGGTTTCGTTGCCGAAGGACCGGAAGAGGAAGACGTAGCCGATGCTCTCGAAGAAGGCGAGGATGACGGTGAGGTAGCGCGTGTACTGGGTGATTTTCTGCTGGCCGACCTCACCCTCTTTCTGCAGGCGCTCCAGCGACGGGACGACGACGGTCAGCAGCTGCAGGATGATCGACGCCGTGATGTAGGGCATGATTCCCAACGCAAAAAGCGACAGCCTGGAAAGACTGCCGCCGGAGAAGAGGTTCAGGAAGCCGAGGACGTTGGAGCCGCCGAAGTTGCTCGAGACTTCCTTGACGGCCTGGACGTCGACTCCCGGCGCCGGGATGTAGGCGCCGAGGCGGTACAGCGCGAGCATCGCCGCGGTGAACGCGAGTTTCTTCCTGATGTCCGCAACGCTGAAGGCGTTGAGAATGGTCCTGAGCATTACGGCTCCAGAATATGACAGGTTCCGCCGGCGGCCTCGATCTTCTCTTGGGCCGTCTTGCTGAAGGCGTGTGCACGGACCGTCAATTTGGTCGAGATCTCGCCGCGGGCGAGGATCTTCACCGGGTCCGTCCGGGTCGCGAGGCCCTTGGCCTTCAGCGTCTCAGGGGTGACCTCGTCGCCGGCCTCGAAGCGCTGCTCGAGGTCGGCCAGGTTCACCGGCTGAGTGTTCGTGCGGAAGTTCTCGAAGGGCATCGACTTCTTCATGTGCGGGCCGCGAAGCTTTCGCATCCGCATGTGGATCGGGGTCTGCCCGCCCTCGTAGCCGGCCTTTTCCTTGGCGCCCGCGCGCGAGCCGGCGCCCTTGTGGCCGCGACCGGAAGTCTTGCCGTTGCCGCTGCCCTCGCCGCGACCGACGCGCTTGCGGCGGTGCGTCGAGCCCGGCTTCGGCTTCAGGTTGTGAAGGCCGATCTCTTCGGCGCGCGTTTTCTCTTTGTCAGCCATTGTCGACCTCGACCAGATGCGAAACGACGCGGATCTGTCCCTGGAGCTGAGGGGAGTCCTTGCGCTCGACAGATTTCCCGATACGCCCCAGGCCAAGCGCCTTCAAAGTCGCTTTCTGCTTGGGGTTGGTGCCGTTGGGCGATTTCGTCTGAGAGATCTTGACGCTCACGATGCCTCACCCTCCGGCGGAGCCTCCTCGGTGGCGGTCACCACGGCGGCCTCCTCTTTCGGGGCCTCGGCCTCGCCGTCGGCGGAGAGATGCTCGCCGTCGCCGGTGCCTTTCTCGCTCGTCAGACCGAGAACCTGGGAGACCGTCAGGCCGCGCAGCTCGGCGACCTCCTCGGGACGGCGCAGACGGATCAGGCCATCCATGGTCGCCTTCACGAGGTTGATCGGGTTCTGCGTGCCGATGCTCTTGGTGAGCACGTCGCGGACCCCGCCGAGCTCGAGCACGGCGCGGACGCCACCGCCGGCGATCACGCCGGTACCGGGGCTGGCCGGGCGCAGGACGACGTGCCCGGCTCCGTACCGGCCGATGATCCGGTGGGTGATCGTCTGGCCGTATTTGGGCACGCGGATCAAGTTCTTGCGGGCGTCCTCGACGCCCTTCTGGATCGCCAGCGGAACCTCGCGAGCCTTGCCGTAGCCGATCCCGACCACGCCCTCTTCGTCGCCGACGGCGACGAGCGCAGTGAAGGAGAAGCGGCGACCGCCCTTGACCACCTTGGCGACGCGATTGATCTCGATCACGCGCTCCTGGAGGTCGAGGCCGCGCGGGCTGACCGTCTCGACGTTGTTCATGTCCATGCCCTTCATCAGCGGGCCACCGTAGCGGAAGTCGACAGCGAGCGGGTCATCAGAACTTCAGCCCCCCCTCGCGAGCGCCTTCTGCAAGAGCCTTGACGCGGCCGTGGTACTGGTAGCCGCCGCGGTCGAAGACGCAGGTCTCGACCCCGGCCGCCTTCGCCCGCTCGGCCAGCAGTTCGCCGGCTTTCTGGGCCTGGGCACTGGCGGTGAGGCTTTTCAGCTCCGGCTCGATCCAGTTGACCGCGGCCACCGTGTGGCCTTTGCGGTCGTCGATCAGCTGAGCGAAGATGCCCTTGTTCGAGCGGTACACCGAAAGGCGCGGGCGCTCGGCCGAGCCGGTGACCCGGGCACGGACACGACGCCGGCGGCGCAGTCGGCGCTGCTGCGGGGTCTGGATCGTCATGCGCGCTTACCAACCTTTCGAAGAACCTGCTCGTCGCGGTAACGGATGCCCTTGCCCTTGTAAGGCTCCGGCGGGCGCCGCTTGCGGATGTCCGCCGCGACCTGGCCGACGAGCTGCTTGTCGATGCCGCGGACGATGATCTCGGTCTGCTGCGGCACCTCGAACTCGATCCCGTCCGGGGCCTCGATCGAGACCGGGTGGGAGAACCCGAGCGCCAGCTCGAGGTTTTTGCCTTTGAGCGCGGCGCGGTAACCGACGCCTTGGATCTCGAGGCGCTTCTCGAACCCGTCGGTGACGCCCTCGACCATGTTCGCGATCAGCGAGCGGGTGAGCCCGTGCAGGGCGCGGTGCTCGCCGCGGTCGGTCGGCCGGGCGACGAGGATCGTGCCGTCCTCCTGGGAGACGGTCATCTCCTGGGAGTAGGTCTGGGTCAGCTCCCCTTTCGGCCCCTTCACGGCGATGTTGCCGGGGGCCACCGTCACCGTGACGGCGTCGGGCACTGGAACTGGCTTTCTTCCGATTCGACTCATCTCAAACTCTCTTGATCACCAGACGTAGGCGACAACCTCGCCGCCGAAGCCTTGCTGACGCGCTTCGTGACCGGTCATCACCCCGTGCGAGGTGCTGACGATCGCGGTGCCGGTTCCACCCTGGACCCGCGGCACGCTTTTGTGATCGACGTAGCGGCGGCGGCCGGGACGGGAGACCCGTTCGATCCCGAGGATGACAGGCTTGCGGTCCTCGGTGTACTTCAGGGTCACCGCGATCGTCTCGCCGACGCGGGCGGGCTTTTTATAGAAGTCGACGATGTAGCCCTGCTCCTTGAGAATCCGGGAGAGCTCCATCTTCTGGGTCGAGGCCGGGATCTCCACGTCATCGTGGCCGGCACGGATCGCGTTGCGGATCCGGGTCAGGTAATCGGCGATCGGGTCGGTATGCATCGCTCTACCAGCTCGACTTGGTCATGCCGGGGACGTAACCCTCGTGGGCGGCCTCGCGCAGGCAGATCCGGCAGAGGCCGAACTTGCGGTAGTAGGCGCGCGGGCGACCGCAACGACGGCAGCGGTTGTATTCCCGGCTTTGATACTTGGCTTTGCGGCCCTGGCGGACCTTCTGGGAAGTCTTGGCCATGCTCTTCTAACTCTCCTCGGCGGCACTGTCGCCGCCCTCGTCCGCGCTCTCGCCCTCGGAGCCCTCGTCCTCGGTCTCAGGCTTGGCGTACGCCTCTGGGTTCTCCTCTTTCAATTCTTCGAGGGCGGCCTGCTCGGTCTCGGCCTTCAGGCGCGCCTCCTCTTTTTCCCGCTCTTCCTCGGCGGCCCTTTCCTGGGCTTCGCGCTCGGCCTGGCCGGGACGACCCTCCTGGGAGAACGGCATGCCCAGCCCGAGCAGCAGCTCGAAGGCCTCGAGGTCGGTCTTCGCCGTGGTCGTGATCGTCACGTCGAGACCGCGCACGATGTCGACCGAGTCGTAGTCGATTTCCGGGAAGATCAGTTGCTCTTTGACGCCCATCGAGTAGTTGCCACGGCCGTCGAAGCTGCGCGGATTGAGGCCGCGGAAGTCACGGATGCGGGGCACCGCGATCGAGGTGAGGCGATCGAGGAACTCCCACATGCGGGCGCGGCGCAGCGTCACCGAGACGCCGACCGGCATACCCTCGCGGACTTTGAAGGACGCGATCGACTTGCGGGCCCGGCGCACGTTCGGGTGCTGGCCGGCGATGATCGCCAGCTGTTCGTGCGCAAGTTCGAAGGACCGGTTGTCCTGTTTCTCCTTGCCGAGGCCCATGTTCAAGGTGATCTTCACAAGCTTCGGCGCGTCCATCGGCGTCGAGTAGCCGAATTTCTTCGTCAGCGCCGGCAGGACGTCGTTCTCGTATTTCTCGCGCAGGCGCGGCGGCGGTGCCGCCTGCGACACGGGAGTCACGGTTCCAGCCTCCATCAGTCGACCTCCGCCCCCGAGCGGCGGGAGATGCGCACGCGTTTGCCCTCGTCGGTGCGACGCACGCCGATGCGGGTGCCTTTGTTGCCTTTCGGGTCGAGCAACATCACGTTCGAGACGTTGATCGGCCCCTCCTTCTCGACGATCCCACCGGGGCTGGCGGTGGCCATGTCACCGGTCGAGCGGGCACGTTCGTGGCGCTTGATGATGTTCAAGCCCTCGACGTACACGCGGCGCTTCTTCGGCTCGGTGCGCAGCACGCGCCCGGTCTTGCCGCGGTCCTTGCCGCTGATGACGACGACCTGATCGTCGGTCCTGATGCGCATGGTCTTCGGCATCACAGGACCTCTGGTGCGAGCGAGATGATTTTCATGAAGTTGCGGTCGCGAAGTTCGCGGGCGACGGGGCCGAAAATGCGGGTCCCGCGCGGGTTGTTGTTCGCCGGATCGATCAGCACGGCGGCGTTCTCGTCGAAGGCGATGTAGGTGCCGTCGGGGCGGCCGAGCGGCTTCTTGGTCCGCACGACGACCGCCTGGACGACCTCGCCCTTGCGCACGCCGCCCTGCGGGCTGGCCGATTTCACGGTCGCGGTGATGACGTCGCCGACCGACGCGTAACGGCGGTGCGAACCGCCCTTGACGCGGATGCACAGCAGCTCGCGGGCGCCGGAGTTGTCGGCAACTTTGAGTCGGGACTCTTGCTGGATCATCGGTCTTACCTGGCCTTCTCGACGACGTCGACAAGACGCCAGCGCTTGGTCTTCGACAGCGGGCGGGTCTCGATGACGCGCACGACGTCGCCCTCCCCCGCCTCGTTGCGCTCGTCATGCGCGTGCAGCGTGCGCGAGCGGCGGACGATCTTCTCGTAAGTCGGGTGCCGGCGGGCGATGTCGATGCGGACGGTGATCGACTTGTCGCCTTTGTTGGAGACGACGATGCCCTGGCGGACCTTGGCCGCGTTCGAGTCGCGCTCGGCCACCGGCGTGCCGGTGCCCGCTTTGTGGTCGGCCTTCGTCGCGGCGCGTTCTTTGCGCCGTTCGTTCGCCTTCTGCTTGCGACGGGTCTCGCGGGCGGCGGCGCGCTCCTCGATCGTCTGCTGCGGGCCGGCTTTGTGCGGCTCGCGCGACTTGAGGATGCGACGACGCTCCTTCCAGGGAAGGTCGCCGAGCGGATCGGGCTCGGCCGGCTCCGGCTCGGGAGTGGCCGCGGCGGCGGGCGCCTCGGCGGCAGGGGCCTCCGCGGCCTGAGTCTCCTCGGCCTGCGGCTCCTCGGTCGTCTCGGTTTTCTCGGTGCTCTCGTCGCTCATATCCGTCGCGTCTCTTTCTCCACATCGATACCGCGCTGACGGGCCACGGTGATCAACCGGGCGACGTCACGTTTCGCCTGTCCGAGGCGGGCGGTGTTCTCGAGCTCGCCGGTGGCGTGCCGGAAGCGGAGGTTGAAGGCCTCTTCCTTGGCGTTGATCAGGTTCTCCACCAGCTCGTCGTCTTTCAGATTGTGCACCTCGGCGGACTTCATTGCTCCGCCCCCTCGCGCTTGACGAATTTCGTCTTCACGGGAAGCTTGTGTCCGGCGAGGCGCAGCGCTTCGCGCGCCAGCTCCTCGGGGACGCCGGCCAGCTCGAACATGACCTTGCCCGGCTTGACCACGGCGACCCAACCCTCGGGGTTGCCCTTGCCGGAGCCCATCCGCGTCTCGGCGGGCTTCTTGGTGTAGGGCTTGTCCGGGAAGACGTTGATCCACACCTTGCCGCCACGCTTGATCTTGCGGGTCATGGCGATACGAGCGGCCTCGATCTGGCGGGCCGTCAGCCAACTGGCGTCCAGCGACTTCAAGCCGTACTCGCCGAACTGGACCGTCGTCTGCCCACGGGAGAACCCGTGCTTGCGCCCGCGGTGCTGCTTGCGGTGCTTGACGCGCTTGGGGGACAGCATCTAGCGCCCACCCCCCTGCGGGCCACGGCCGCCACCGCCGCCACCGCCGCCGGGACCACGGCCACCGCCGCCGCCACCGCCTCCGGGACCACGGC
>JBOGYZ010000002.1:0-6514 GCA_050697015.1 Solirubrobacterales bacterium | reverse complement strand
GGCGGGGCCACGCGCCGCAGCGCCGACGGCCCCGTCGCCATCCGCACCCCCGCCGGCGCCGTTATCGCCCGCCGCGTCGTCCTCGGCACCAGCGCCTATCCCTCCCCGCTGCGCCAGGTCCGCCGCTACGTCGCCCCCGTCTACGACTACGCGCTGATGACCGAGCCGCTCACGCCGGAGCAGCGGCGCTCGATCGGCTGGGAGCGGCGACAGGGGATCGGCGACGGCGGCAATCAATTCCACTACTACCGCCTCTCCGCCGACGACCGGATCCTCTGGGGCGGCTTCGACGCCGTCTACCGGCGCGGCGGCCCGGTCGGACCGGAGCTGGACGACCACGACGCGACCTTCGGCCGCCTCGTGCAGAACTTCCGCGTCACCTTCCCGCAGCTCGAGGGCCTCCGCTTCACCCACCGCTGGGGCGGCGCGATCGACACCTGCAGCCGCTTCTCGGTCTTCTTCGGCACGGCGCTCGGTGGGCGCGTCGCCTACGCCGCGGGCTACACGGGCCTCGGCGTCGTCTCCACGCGCTTCGGCGCGCGCGTCGCGCTCGACCTTGTCGACGGTCGCGACACGGAGGCGACCCGAAGTCGTTACGTCCGCCGCAAGCCGGTCCCGTTCCCACCCGAGCCGCTGCGCAGCGCCGTGATCCAGCTGACCCGCAACCGTATGGCCGCGGCGGACCGGCGCGATGGGAAGCGCGGCCTCTGGCTGGGCCTGCTGGACCGCCTCGGCCTCGGCTTCGACAGCTAGCCCCGCCGAGTTCGCACTTCTCCGCGCATACCGCGGCAAACTGCGAACTCGCTGCCGTTGGCCCCAGGGGACCTCGGTCCCCTGGCTAGGCGTCCGCGCGCCGCTTAGGATGGGCCGATGCGCCTCGTCCGCTCACTCAGTGTCCTTGCCCTTCTCGCCTGCCTCGGCCTCGCGCTCAGCGTGGGATCCGCGGCGGCGAAGACCACCGACGCCCAGGTCCTGAAGGGCCTCGAAGGGCTGGTCACCTCGCCGGGCGGACCTCCCGGGGCGATCGCGACGCTCTACCGCGACGGCAAGCTGACCACGCTCAGCGCCGGCCGGGCCGACAACAAGAAGGCGGCCAAGCCGCGGGCCACCGACCACATGCGGATCGCCAGCGTCGCCAAGGCGTTCAGCGGCGCGGTCGCGCTGAACCTCGTACGGTCCGGGCAGCTGGGCCTCGACGACACGATCGAAGGCGTGGTCCCGACGCTGCCGAAAGCCTGGGGCAAGGTGACGCTGCGCGAGCTGCTGAACCACACCAGCGGCGTCCCCGACTACACGCAGTCGGAAGCCTTCTTCAAACATGCGGGAACGAAGCCGCGGGCCTACGTCCCGCCGATGGAAATCATCAGCTGGGTCGAAAAAGAACCGCTCGTGTTCAAACCCGGCACCAAGTACGAGTACTCGAACACCGACAACATCGTGGTCGGGCTGATGGTCGAAGCGGTGACCAAGCAGAGCTACACGAGCGAGCTGCAGAAAATCGTCCTCGGGCCGGCAAAACTCACCCAGACCTCCCTGCCGACCAAGATCCAGATCCCGACGCCCTTCATCCACGGTTACGAAGCACAACCGGAAAAGGAAGAGATCGACGTCTCCGAAACCCTGAACCCGTCGGGCGCGTGGGCCTCGGGCGCGATCATCTCGACGCCGCAGAACCTGAACGCCTTCATCCGCGCCGACCTCGGTCTCAAGTTCTTCGACAAGGCCGAGCAGGAACAGCAGATGCAGTGGTGGCCGGGTGGCGAATCGAGCCCACCGGGACCGGGCAAGAACTCGGCCGGCCTGGCGCTCTTCCGCTACCAGACGAAGTGCGGCACGGTCTACGGCCACACCGGCAACTTCCCCGGCTACACCCAGTTCGCCGCCGCGACCGCCGATGGCTCCGCCGCGGTGACGATGTCGCTGAACATCCCGGCGCCGACCGGCAAGCTGCTGGCCCAGCTGCGGCAGGTGCAGACCGAAGCGGTCTGCACCCTCTTCGGTAAGTAGCGGGCCGGTTTCCTACTTTTCCTCCCCTTGCGCCCCATCGGCGCGCCGACGTATGGTGGGCGCGGGCTACGGAGTGAGGAGGAGGACGTGAGGAGACGTTTCACCGTCGTCGTCGTGCTGGCGGCTTCCATGGTCGCGGCGCTGTGCTTGTCCGGGACGGCGATCGCCGGATCGCAGCACGGCCGCGGCCAAGACCATCACGGTCGCGGGCACGACCACGGCTGGGGCCACGGCCACCATCACCCTCCTCACCACCGCCGGCACCACCATCACGGGCATCACCATCACCACCCCGGTCACGGCGGGGGCGGCGGAACCCTCCCGGAAAAACTGCCGCCGATCGACATGACCAACGCAGAAAACTGCGACTTCATCGCCGACCCCGGCAACGAACTCTGCATGCTGCCCTTCCCGGACGACTACTACACCGTCCCCGACGCCTCGAGCGAAACCGGGCGCCGAGTCGACTTCAAAGACGCGGGGATGCCGACCAACGTGCTCACCGAAGGCATCGAAGCGGCGCCATACAACGAAGCCGATGGGTTCAGCCCCGGTTCGGTGATCCTGCTGAAGGTGCCGGGGATCCAGACGGCAGCCGACGTCGCCGCGACCGGGGCTACGCCGATCAACCACCTTGCCGGCTACACCGAACCGCAGGCGCCGGTGGTCGTCATCGACGCGCAGACCGGCAAGCGCTGGCCGATCTGGACCGAGATCGACTCGACCGCCTCCGAACCGACCGCCACCGACCCGTCGAAAGCGGTCCTCGAGATCCACCCAGCCGTCAACTTCACCCCCGGCCACCGCTACATCGTCGCCCTGCGCTGCCTCCACAACGCGGCCGGGGAAGAAATCGAAGCACCCGCCGCCTTCCAGTACTACCGCGACAAGGTCGCCTCCGAACAGCCCGAGATCAACGCGCAGCGGCCGCGCTTCGAAAGCATCTTCTGGATGCTGAAGAAGGCGGGGATCAGCCGTGGTGGCCTCTACCTGGCCTGGGACTTCACCGTCGCCAGCACCCAGAACACCACCGGGCGGGAGCTCTCGATGCGCGACGACGCCTTCGCGCAGCTCGGCGACACGAATCTCTCCGACGGGGTCCCGCAGGGCACCTCGCCGAGCTTCACCGTGACGAGCGTCGAAAACGAACCGAATCCCGGGCAGATCGCGCGCCGCGTGAAAGGGACCTTCGAGGTCCCCTGCTACCTCTTCCCGGACTGCGGCCCCGGCGGCCTGATGCAGCTGAACGCAAGCGAAGAACCGGAACAGAACGGCACCTGGACGGCGAACTTCGACTGCATCGTCCCCGCGTCGGCGGTCAGCGGACCGGGTCGGTCGGCGCGGCCCTCGCTCTACGGGCACGGGCTCTTCGGCGACGCCTCGGAGGTCGGGTCGAGCCCCCAGCGCGAACTGTCGGAGAATCACGACATCGTCCAGTGCGCGACCGATGAGATCGGGATGTCGGAATCCGACCTCGGTTCGACCGTCGCCGCGCTGAAAAACGTCTCCGCCTTCCCGGCGATTCCGGACCGCCTGCAGCAGGGGCTGCTCGACGAGCTCTACCTCGGGCGAGCGATGATCAGCTCGAGCGGCTTCACCACCGACGCGGCCTTCCACCAGGACGGCACCTTGCTCACGCCTTCGGTGCTGAACACGCACGAGCTCTTCTACAACGGCAACAGCCAGGGCGGGATCATGGGCGGCGCGCTGACCGCGGTGTCGCCCGACTTCACCCGCGCCTCGCTCGGGGTGCCGGCGATGAACTACTCGGTGCTGCTGCCGCGGTCGGTCGACTTCGACAAATTCGCGCAGGTCCTCTACGGCTTCTACCCGAACGAAACCGCGCGGCCGCTGATCCTCGACCTGATGCAGATGCTCTGGGACCGGGGCGAGCCGAACGGCTACGCGAGCCGGATGACCTGGAACCCGCTGCCCGACACGCCGCAGCATCAGGTGCTCCTCGACATCGCTTTCGGCGATCACCAGGTGACCGACTACCAGGCCGACGTCGAGGCGCGGACGATCGGCGCGGCGGCCCACCGTCCCGTCCTCTTCTCCGGCCGCTGGCCGAACACCGAAGTGCTCTGGAACGTGCCGACGATCAGCCGCTATCCCTACACGGGCTCGGCTGCTTACTACTGGGACGGTGGGCCGGTGCGACCGAACCCCGCCGAACCCGCCGCCACGATCGGCACCGAACCGCCGCCTTACGAAAACCTTCCCAACCGCGTCGGCGAAGACCCGCACGGACTGCCTCGCGCGACCGCGGCCGAGCAGCAGCTCGTCTCGAACTTCTTCGACGGAGCGATCCTCCACAGCGACTATTGCGGAGGAGGTCCCTGCTACTCGGGGACCTTCACCGGACCCTAGGACCTAGGGAGGGTGTCAGGAGACCCCGGCGCCGAGCTCCGGCGTCGGGGTGCCTCCGCGGAGGCGCTCGCCGGTCGCGACCACGTCGAAGAAGCGGTCGTTGCGGCCGCGGCGCACGGCGCGCGGCATCAGGTGGTGGGCACGGCGGTGGGTCGCGGTAAGCGCCCGGAAGGCGCTCTCCTGGGACGGACCCCAGGGGATGTCGAAGATCTCGCGGACGCGCGGCGGCAGCGTGCCTTTGATGACGAGGTTCTGCGCAGCGAGGTTGAGGCGGGCGCCGCGCGGGACCGGATGCTCGAAGGCGACGACCGGCGCGAAGGCGAGCGCGTGCGGGGTCGCGCAGAGGTCGGGTGAGGCGAGCTTCTCCGCGAACCAGGCCTCGAACTCGGGGTACGTCGCGGGCGCGCCGTCGCGCGGCATGCCGAAGAGCTCGCCGAAGCGCAGGTAGTCCTGCCAGAGCGCCTCGCGCTCGGTGGGCGAGAGCGGCCTCACCATCGCCTCGTACATCGCCCGACCGGAGTCGGCGATCACCGCCAGGGTCCAGAGCATCAGCTCCGGGTCGAACGCCGAGTACTCGTCGCCTGCCGCGTGCGCCCCCGCGGCCTTCGGCAGCTCCCCTTCGATCCGCAGGTGCTGGTTGTGAACACGGGCGAGGATCCGGTCGGCCTCCTCCTGCGTGCCGAGGAAGATCGTCTCCTGCGCCTTCGCCGTCCGGACCAGCCGCTTGAACGGCCACTCCCCCGCCTTCGTGCTCAGCATCGTCCCGGTGTAGGTCAGCGGTTCGAGCGCCCCGATCAGCAGCGCCCGCTGCCCATAGAGCAGCCCCACCGAGCGCTCCCCGTGAACGCGCCTCGCCATCGACTTCCCGGGCGGAAAGTAGCTCACGCCCCCATCATGCCGGCCGACTGGCCAGGCGGGCCCAGTCATTGCCCGAGCGCCCGCCGCAGATCGTCCGGATGTAGGCCCGCCTCCCGCAGGATCGTAGGTCACGAAGCATCTGCCGGCTGGAGCCAGACCACGAAACTCGGGCCGAGGTCCGGACCGTCGAGCAAAGCGGCGAGCGCAGCGGTCAACCGAGCGAACTCACCGCTGGGGATACGGGCCGAAAGAACGATCACGAGTCCATGATGTAGACGGTTCGCCCCGACATATCGCCGGACAAGTCGTTCGAAATCCTCGCGGTCATACGTCACCACAGCGCGACCTTCTCGCTGTGCCAACTCGAAGACGTCGATGTCAGCCATGCTCCGTGAGTCCGGATCGATGACGACGGCCGTCACGTCGTATCCAAGGCCCCGAAGGCGCTCCGCGACCTTTCCGCTGATGTGCTCGTCAAGCAGCAGCTTCACGCGAGGCGGCTTGATCGCGAAGCCATTCGGCCTCGGCCTCAGCAGAACCCTCGGTGTTCGCAGTGATGCGTTCGTCTATGTCTTCGGGATATGCGGCGTAGTAGCGAGCCCCGGCTTCCACCTGTGAGATGGTGAGGTTCAGGTGCTCGGCAGTGGCGGCGATTACGTCGCCTCCGTGCGGCTCGTATTCCCTCAGCGTCATCACCAACTGCCAGACGTCTGGTCCCCGCTGCAGCGAGGCGCGGCGGCCGGCAGGGCCGTCGCGGAACTCGATGCCCGGGTGTTCGTCCATCCGGATTCCCTCGTCGACGTAGCGCTCGGCCAATCGCGACCTGCTGATGCCCACGGCCTCGCTGCGCTTTCGCAGACGGTCAAGGACGTCGGTGGCCCAGCGGGCCGAGAAGTTGCGGGTGGCTCGCGCCATACGCCCAAGAACGTTACGCACATTTCCTCCTGACAAATCGAGTTGCGGAGGTGAGGGCGCGGCGACCCGAATCTCTCCCCCGTGGGCGCGGGCTTTATCCGCAGATTGCGCCGTCGAGGAAGACATGGTGGAGCTCCAGGGAGTCGTCGAGGACGACGAGGTCGGCGCGGGCGCCGGGGGTGAGGTGGCCGAGGTCAGGGCGGCGGGCCATGCGGGCGGGGGCTTCGGTCCCGGCGCGGAGGGCGGCGGCTAGGGGGATGCCGAGGGCGTGGGCATTGCGAACGGCGTCGAGCATCGGGAGGGTCGAGCCGGCGAGGGCACCGTCGGCGGTGCGGACGGTGCCGGCTTCGGAGCGGATCGGGAC
>JBOGYZ010000001.1:0-4236 GCA_050697015.1 Solirubrobacterales bacterium | reverse complement strand
CGGGTGGTGATGGCGAGTGCCGGCAGACACGATTCCGGCGCCGCCAGATGCGGGCGAATTTCCGAATCGGGACACTAGGCAACGAGCGCTCGGACCGCGGCGACGCCTGCCGCGATCATCTCGCCGTGGTCCCGGTCGGGCTCGACGAGCATCCGCGCCGACATCCCGTCGGCCAGCGACAGCAGCACGTCGACGACGGCGTCGGGCGACGCGGCCAGATGCAGGATCCCCTGGTCGTGCTTGGCGGCCAGGACCCCGCTGATGTGCGCGCGCATCCCGGTCTGCAGCTCCTGGTACTCGGCGGCGATCTCCGGGTTGCGCTGGGCCAGCGTGAACAGCTCGAAGCCGACCGCGACGACCTCGGGATCGTCGGCCACCAGGTGCTCCAGCGACGAGACCAGCAGCGCGATCACGTCGTCGGCGGTCTGCGCGCCGGCCAGCTCGTGCTCCAGGGCGGCCAGCTTCAGCTCGGCGTCGCGGCGCACGACCTCGGTCAGCAGCCGTTCCTTTGTGCCGAAGTAGTAGTGCAGCAACCCGCGCGAGACGCCGGCCTCGCGGGCCACGTGGTCGAAGGTCGAGCCGGCGACGCCGCGCCGCGCAACGGACGAGCGCATCGCGTCGACGATGCGCTGCGCCTTCTCGCCGCTGAGCTGACGCTCTTTGGTCGCCGCCTCCACCTAGATCCTAAGAACCGTTGATGCTCGTGGTGCTGGTGTACTCGAACTCCTCTTCGGCACCGAAGAGAGCGTCAAGGACAGCCTTGCGGGCACCCTCGCTGACGACCAGGGCGACGACGCCGCCGACGATCGCGAGCAGGATCATTTTCCGCAGCGGATGCCGCTTCTTCTTCGGCTTCTGCAGACGCTCACGCGCTTCCTGCAGGGCTTCGGCAGCCTGGCGCATTTCCTTCTGCACCTTCTTGTCCGAAGTGACGGCCTTCACCGTGCCCTTGCCGTTGCCGGTCGCGCGGCCGTAAGCCTTCTTGGCGGAGCTGTACGCGTCCTTGAGGTTGTCGCGCAGATCTTCATCCTCGATCAGGCGCTGCACGTACGGATTTTCACGCGCCGTTTCGTACAGGTCCCCGGCGCGGTCTGCCGTATGGCTGGTCTTGGTCTTGGACATCCCTTCTCCCTCGCTGATCTCGCGGTTTCGCCCAGGATATACCCGCGATTGGGAGCGGGACACCGCGCCGGACGATCGGACGCCCGGAATCAGTCCGGCCCGACGCCGTCCAACAGCACGCCGTTGCTGCGGAAATCGAGCTTCGCGTCGCGCAGCCGGCGCAGCCTCAGCGGCGCCAGGCCGGGCTGCTGGAACCGGTATCGGCGGATATCGAGACGCCCGGTGTCTTCGAGGGCCACCTGCCGGAAGCCCGGCCCGAGCAACCGCCGCGAGGGCGCCGGCGCCTGGCCGTCGGAGACGAAGTCGACTTCCTTGACCAGCCAGTCGTAGCCTTCTTTCGCCCGTACCTGGATCGCGCCGGTGGAGAGGTAGTAGCGCAGCGGCGCCTCACCAAGGGTCCAGGTGACGGTCGCCCGCGGCCCGTGCGGATCGCCGATGCTCGCCGCGACGGCGCTCCAGTCCGGCCGCTGGAACTGTTCGTCGGCGCTCGCCAGGATGCAGAAGCCGAGCGAGTAGGCGACCAGCAGCGCCCCGATCGCGGTGCCGAGCCGGCGCGAGGCGGGCGAGGCGATCGCGATCCCGATCGCCGCCAGCAGCGGCACCAGCGCCGGGATCAGGTTGCGGGCAAGTACGAAGTTCTTGCTCGTGTCGAGCAGAGCGATCGCCACCGGGATGCCGATGGCCGCGGCGACGAGGAGGAGCGGCCGGCCCGCCGCGCGGCGCTCCCGTCCCGCGCGTTTTCGCAGCAGCAACGCCAGCGCCACCAGGCTCAGCGCCAGCGGGACGAAGGCCAACCAGGGGCGCTCGGGACGGGCGATGATGTCGCCGGTCTCCCCGGTGACGAAGGTCGCCGCCGTTTCCGCCAGGCGATGGCCGAGGGTGAAGTTGCCGATCCACTCGGCGTGGCCGAGCGAGGTCTGGTGGATCGCCACCGGCGCCACCGCGATCGCGCAGCCGCCCAGGATCGCCATCCCGGCGAGGCTCTCCCGCAACCCGCGGCGGCGCAGCAGCATCAGCGCCTCGGCGAGGATCGGGAAGGCGACGAAGTAGTGGGTGGCGATCGCGAGGCCGGACCAGACGCCCCACCAGACGTAGTCGCGGCGCTTCCCGTGCCGTTCCGCCCGCAGCCAATAGAGCGCCGAGAGCGCGCCGAAGAGCGCGACCAGCGCGTAGGCCCGCGCCTCCTGCGAGTACCAGAGCATCATCGGGTTGACCGCGACCAGCGCCGCCGCCCAGAGCCCGGCGCGCCGCCCCCGCAGCTCCACCCCGATCAGGTAGGCGACCGGGACCGTGAGCACGCCGGCCACCGCGGAGACGCTCCGCAGCCCGAATTCCCCGGTGCCGACCAGCTGCGTCCAGACCCAGGCGATCGCGTAGTAGACCGGCGGCGTCGACTCGCTGAACCAGACCGCGTGCATCGCGTGGCCGAAGCCGTCGCGCAGGACGCGGCTGGCGGTGACGACCTCGTCGTGGTGGTAGCTCTGCACGCCGAGCGTGGCGAAGCGGAGCGCCGCGGCGAGGACGGTCAGCCCGACGACGATCCAGAAGGCACGCGAGCGCTCCCGGGCCCATTCGACCGGCGAGCGATGGCGCGCTCGTCCGGCGGCCCGGCGCGCCGCGCGCGGGAGGGTTGCCGCCTCCATCAGGCGCGCCCCCTCAAGAGAGCGCGATGTCGATCGCTTTCGAGACCTCGTCGACGAACACGAACTGCAAGTCCCCCAGCTCTTTGCGGGGGATCTCTCCCGCGTCCCCCTCGTTGCGCGCGGGCACCAGCACCCGCTTGATCCCGGCTCGCTGTGCCGCCAACGACTTCTCCTTCAGTCCGCCGATCGGCAGCACCTTGCCGGTCAGCGTCACCTCGCCGGTCATCGCCACGTCGTTGCGCACCGGCCGCCCGCTGATCAGGGACGACAGCGCCACCGTCATCGCCACCCCCGCCGAAGGGCCGTCCTTCGGCACCGCGCCCGCCGGCACGTGGATGTGGACGTCGTGGCTCGCGAACCAGTCCTCGTTCAGCTGCGGCGCGATCTGCGCCTGGTGCCCACGCACGTAGGCGAGCGCCGCCTGCGCCGACTCTTTCATCACCTCGCCGAGCTGGCCGGTGATCGTCAGGTGGCCCGAGCCGGGCATGCCCGCCGCCTCGATGAAAAGCACGTCGCCGCCCGCCGGCGTCCAGGCCAGGCCGGTCGCCACGCCGGGGTCCTTCGTGCGTCGCCGCGTTTCGGTGAAGACGCGCCGCCGTCCCAGCATCTCCCGCGCTTTTTTGCCCGACACGCGGACTTTGCCTTTCACCTTGCCTTCGGCGACCTGGCGGGCAACTTTGCGGCAGATCGTGCCGATCAGGCGCTCCAGGTTCCGCACGCCGGCCTCGCGGGTGTACTCCTCGATGATCGCGGTGAGCGCCGCGTCGGCGAACTCGATCTGGGACGATTTCAACCCGTTCGCGGCGATCTGGCGGTCGACCAGGTAGCTGCGCGCGATGTGGAGCTTGTCGTCGAGCGTGTAGCCCGCCAGTTCGATCGTTTCCATGCGGTCGAGCAGCGGCCCCGGAATCGTGTCGAGCACGTTCGCGGTGGCGATGAAGACCACGTCGGAGAGGTCGAAGGCGAGGTCGAGGTAGTGGTCGCGGAAGGTGTCGTTCTGCGCCGGGTCGAGCACCTCGAGCATCGCGCTCGCCGGGTCGCCGCGGAAATCGGCGCCCATCTTGTCGAGCTCGTCGATCATGAAGACGGGGTTGCGCGAGCCGGCGTCCCTGAGCGCCCGGATGATCGTCCCAGGCAGTGCCCCTATGTACGTGCGGCGGTGGCCGCGGATCTCCGCCTCGTCGCGGACGCCGCCGACCGAGATGCGCTCGAATTCGCGGCCGAGCGCCTTCGCGATCGAGCGCCCGAGGCTCGTCTTCCCCACCCCGGGCGGACCGACGAAGCAGAGGATCGGGCCGGGGCTCTCCGGGTTGAGTTTGCGCACCGCCAGGTACTCGAGGATCCGTTCCTTCACGTCCTCGAGGTCGTAGTGGTCGGCGTTCAGCACTTTGCGCGCGTGTTTGAGGTTGAGGTTGTCCTCGGTCTGCACGTCCCAGGGCAGCTCGGTCAGCCACTCGAGGTAGGTGCGGAT